>CAZPUH010000114.1:0-2038 GCA_964589215.1 uncultured Myxococcales bacterium
GCGGCTACCGCAAGGGGCTGGACACCATCAAGGACATCGAGAAGGCCCAGCCCCACCCGGCCGCCGTGAAGGACGACATCGGGCGCCTGCGGGTCGGCGCGGCCGTGGGCGTGGGCCCCGACCGCGACGAGCGCGTCGACGCGCTGCTGAAGGCCGGCGCGGACGTCATCTGCATCGACACCGCCCACGGCCACTCGCGCGCGGTCGTCCAGGCCGTCGCCGACGTGCGCCGCAACTTCCCGAAGGCCCAGATCATCGCCGGCAACGTGGCGACGGGCGAGGCGGCTCTGGCGCTGGCCAAGGCCGGCGCCGACGCGGTGAAGGTGGGCATCGGCCCCGGCTCGATCTGCACGACGCGCATCGTGGCCGGCGTCGGCGTCCCGCAGATCACCGCCATCACCGACTGCGCCAAGGCGCTGGCCGGGCAGAACGTCAGCGTCGTGGCCGACGGCGGCATCAAGTACTCGGGCGACGTGGCCAAGGCCATCGCGGCCGGCGCCAACAGCGTCATGATCGGCAGCCTGTTCGCCGGCACCGACGAGGCGCCCGGCGAGATCATCTTGTACCAGGGGCGCAGCTACAAGGTTTACCGCGGGATGGGCTCGATCGGCGCCATGCGCGCCGGCAGCCGCGACCGCTACTTCCAGGGTGAGGTCACCAGCGACGCCAAGCTGGTCCCGGAGGGGATCGAGGGGCGCGTCCCCTACCGCGGCGCGCTGTCGCAGTCGCTGTACCAGCTGATCGGCGGCCTCAAGTCCGGGATGGGCTACACGGGCTGCCGCACGATCGAGGAGCTGCGGACCAAGGCGCGGTTCGTGCGGGCGACGGCCATGGGGCTGCGCGAGTCGCACGTGCACGACGTCATCATCACCAAGGAAGCCCCCAACTACCGCGTCGAGCAGTGAGCGGAATGTCGCAGCGCGATCTGATCCTGATCCTCGACTTCGGCGGGCAGTACACGCAGCTGATCGCGCGCCGCGTGCGCGAGCAGAAGGTCTACTCCGAGATTCACCCCTTCAACGTGCCCGTCTCGCGGATCCGCGAGCTGGCGCCGCGCGGGATCATCCTGTCGGGCGGGCCCGCCTCCTGCTACGACGCGGAGGCGCCCCGCATCAGCAAGGAGATCTACGAGCTGGGCGTCCCCATCCTGGGCATCTGCTACGGGACGCAGCTGACGGCGCTGCTGTTCGGCGGCAAGGTCGTCCCGGCCGAGCGGCGCGAGTACGGGCGCGCGACGGTGCGCGTGAAGGGGGCCGGCAACGACCTGTTCCACGGCTTTGCCCCCGACGAGGAGATCCCCGTCTGGATGTCGCACGGCGATCGCGTCGACGCGCTGCCGGAAGGGTTCCAGCTGGTGGGGGAGAGCGCCAACTGTCCGGCCGCGGCGGTGGCGGCCCCCGCGCGCAAGTTCTGGGGCGTGCAGTTCCACCCCGAGGTGGCGCACACCCCGCGCGGCGGGGAGATCCTGGCCAACTTCCTGTTCCGCATCTGCGGCTGCACGCCCACCTGGACGATGGCTGGGTTCGTCGGCGAGGCGGTGGCCGCCGTCGAGGCCAAGGTCGGCCCCAGGGCCCACGCGGTCTGCGGGCTGTCCGGCGGCGTCGACTCGTCGGTGGCGGCGGCGCTGGTGCTGAAGGCCATCGGCACGCGCCTGACCTGCATCTTCGTCGACACGGGGCTGCAGCGGGCCGGCGAGGCGGCGCAGGTCGAGTCGCTGTTCCGGGACGCGTTCAAGGCCGACCTGCGCGTCGTCGACGCCAGCGCGCGCTTCCTCGAAAAGCTGGCCGGCGTCAGCGATCCCGAACAGAAGCGAAAGATCATCGGCCGCGAGTTCATCGCCGTGTTCGAGGAGGAGGCCAAGAAGCTGGCCGGCGCCAAGGAGGCGGAGTTCCTGGTCCAGGGGACGCTGTACCCGGACGTCATCGAGTCGGTGTCCAGCAAGGGGCCGTCGGCGACCATCAAGTCCCACCACAACGTGGGCGGCCTGCCCGAGCGGATGCACCTCAAGCTGATCGAGCCGCTGCGCGAGCTGTTCAAG
>CAZPUH010000115.1:0-30903 GCA_964589215.1 uncultured Myxococcales bacterium
CGTCGAAGTCGCCCGTGTACGACTCGAAGTACTTGATCTTCGGGTTCACGTAGCGCGCGCCGTTGCCGAACTCCTTGCCGGCGTTGACGATGGCCGGGATCTCCAGCCCGCCCACGTAGCTGACCGCGCCCGTCTTCGACAACATGGCCGCCGCCGCGCCGGCCACGAACGCGATCTCCGCCTGGCGTACGTCGTACTGCGCGATGTTCGGGACCGGGTCGGCCTTGTTACCGCCGACGATCGAGAACTTCACCTTCGGGAACCGCTTGGCCACCTTGTAGACGGAGGCCTGGGTCTGTCCGCCGACGCCGATGACCAGGTCACTCTTGGTGGCCAGCATCGTCAGGGCCTGTTCCATGTCGGCGAACTTCACGTTCTCGACGAACGTCACCTTCACCTTGTCGCCGTTCTTGGCCTCGGCCCGCTTGAGGCCGTCGTAGCCCGACTCCATCCAGCCCTTGTCGGTCTTCGAGCCGGGGATCAGCACCCCGACCTTCAGCGGCCCGGCGGCCGCGGCCGGCGGCGGCCCGGCCGTGAGCGCGCCCGCGCCGGCCACCAGCACCAGGGCCATGCCCAGCACCACGCGGCGGCGGGTGCCCGGCGTTTTCTTCGTCTCTGTCTCTCGCATCCGATCCCCCCTAGGTCGCGCCAGTCTAGGAAGGGCGGTGTTACACGGACGTTTCGTGGTCGCGCATTCGATGTAAATAGACGTTTACTTACCCCGGTGCCCGCGCGCGGCCGGGGCCTTGCCCGCCGCCGCCGTCCGTGGGAGACGAGCCCATGGCCGCCGCCGAGACCTTGGTAAGGGAGCTGTTCGGGCACGCCGGGATTCAGATCGGGGGCGCCGGGCCCGGCGACATCCAGGTCCACGACCCGCGCTTCTACGGCCGCGTGGTGCGCGAGGCGTCGATCGGCTTCGGCGAATCGTACATGGACGGCTGGTGGGACACCGACGCGCTCGACGTGCTGCTGGAGAAGATCATGCGTGGCGGGCTCCGCCAGAAAATGACGGGCAGCGCGCGGATGCGCCTGCTGACCGCCAAGGCGATCCTGTTCAACCTGCAGTCCAAGGACCGCTCGGGCAAATCGGTCGAGGCCCACTACGACATCGGCAACGACCTCTACACGAAGATGCTCGATCCGCGGATGGTCTACACCTGCGGCTACTGGAAGAACGCCACCACGCTGGCCGAGGCCCAGGAGGCGAAGCTGGATCTGGTCTGCCGCAAGCTGGGGCTGCAGCCCGGGATGCGCGTGCTGGACCTCGGCTGCGGCTGGGGCGGCTTCGCGGCCTTCGCCGCCGAGCGATACGGCTGCTCGGTCGTCGGCGTGACGCTGTCGAAGGACCAGCACGCGCTGGGGCGCGAGATGTGGAAGCACCTCGACGTCGACTTGCGCCTCTGCGACTACCGCGACGTGACCGGCACGTTCGACCGCGTGTCGTCCATCGGCATGATGGAGCACGTCGGCCCCAAGAATCACCGCCACGTGATGGAGGTCGTCCACCGCAGCCTGGTGGACGACGGGATCGCCCTCATTCACACCATCGCCAACAACAAGAGTCGCCGCCACGGAACGCCGTTCGTCGAGAAGTACATCTTCCCCAACGCGGTGGCGCCGTCGCTGGCGCAGCTGGGCCGGGCCATCGAAGGGCTGTTCGTGCTCGAGGATCTGCAGAACATCGGCCCCGATTACGAGCGCACGCTGCTGGCCTGGTGGGAGAACTTCGACCGCGCGTACCCCGAGCTGAAGGCCAAGTACGACCTTCGCTTCTACCGGATGTGGAAGTTCTACCTGCTGGCTGCCGCCGCCGCTTCGCGCGCCCGCGACGGGCAGCTCTACCACCTGGTGCTCACCAAGGTGGGCCGCCGCCAGCCGGATTGCCGGGCCAGCTAACCGCCCCATATTGTCAGTGAAAGGAGCGAGCCATGCTGTACTGGGGCTTTGGGTTCCTGGCGGTTGGGGTTGCTGCCTTCATCGTGGGGTTCGGGGCGGGTGTGCCTGGGCTGGCGATGCTGACGAACGTGGCGTTCTTCCTGGGGCTGGCGCTCCTGGCGGCCGGGGCCATCACCGCTGGCCGACACGGGCACCTGCTGCGCCGCCACGCGCACCGCTGAGCCGGGGCGAACGACCCTCACGCGTCTGCCGCCGCGGCGGCCGGCGTGGGGGTGTGTTCGCGGGCGCGCCCGAACGCGTCCATGGTCCCCCACACGCCCGGGATGTCCAGCAGCTCCAGCCGGCGGATCTGTGCCGGCAGCGCGGGGTCGACGATCAGGTGGCGCCCGTCCGAGTCCAGCCCCAGCAGCGTCCGCAACATCAGTAAAGGCGCGCCGGTCGCCCACGCCTGGGGGCTGCACGCCGTGGGATACTCGACCGGGAACCGGGTCACCGCGCGCGGGTAGCCGGCGAACGCCTCCGGCGGCCTGTGCCCGAACAGCTCCGTCGCTTCCAGAATGCCCAGCGCCAGCTGGGCGGCCTCGGCGCGGCAGCCGCTCTGCCGCAATCCCCAGGCGGCGATGGCCGTGTCGTGCGGCCAGACCGTCCCCACGTGGTAGCCGATCGGGTTGTAGGCGCCCTCGGTGCTGGCCATGGTCCGGACGCCCCACCCCGAGAACAGGCCGGGGCCCATCAGGTGCGCCACGCACTGCTCGGTCTTGTCGGGATCGGCGATCCCGCTCCACAGCAGGTGGCCGATGTTCGAGGTCAACGAGTCGACCTTCCGTTTGTGCCCGTCCAGCGCCAGCGCGAAGAACCCGCGATCCCCGACCCAGAAGTCGCGGTTGAACCGGTCCTTCAGCGCGGCGGCCTCGCCCTCGAGCCGGGCGGCCCAGGGGGCGTCCTGGTAGACGTCGCGCGCCAGGCGAGCGATCCGCCGTTTGGCGTCGTAGACGTACCCCTGGATCTCGCAGGTGGCGCGCGGGGTCGGTGCGATCGTGCCGTCGCGAAACACGATCGAGTTCCACGAGTCTTTCCAGCACTGGTTGTCGAGGCCGGTCTCCGGGTTGCGCCGCTGGTACTCGACGTAGCCGTCCTTGTCGCGGTCGCCGAACTCGTCGATCCAGGTCAGCCCGGCGCGCACGTTGGGCAGAAGGTCGGACGCCAGCTCCACGTCGCCGGTCCAGCGGACGTACTCTTCGAGCAAGACCAGAAACAGCGGCGTCGAATCGGCCCCCCCGAAGTAGGGGGAATGCGGGCGCTCCTCGAAGGCCGTCAGCTCGCCGAATCGCAGCTCGTGAAGGATCTTGCCGGGCTCCTCGTCGCGGAACGGGTCGTCCTTCTGCCCCTGCAGCAGCGCCAGCGTCTTCAGGGTGGCCCGCGCCATCTCCGGGAAGAACGGCAGCGCCTCGAAGCTGGTGATCAGGCTGTCGCGCCCGAAGATCGTCATGAACCAGGGCAGCCCGGCGGCCGGCAGGGCCTCGCTGGTGACGGGCGTCCGGAACCGCAGCGCCGCCAGATCCATCAGGCTGCGCCGGTAGGTCATCCCCAGCGGCTCGCTGGAGCTGACCAGCTTGGGCGCCTGCGCGATCCAGCTGGCGACGTCGTCGCCTCGCTCCGCGGACGCTCCGCCGTTCTTGTGCGGCCGCGCCGCGCGCGCCGATTCGCCGCGCAGCGCCCGGACGAACACCGGCTCGACCTCCAGGGAGACGTTCCATTCGGACTGGCTGTCGAGGTGGACCTGAAAGCGCAGCCCCTCCTCGGTCGCCTCTGCCGGGACGGTGGCCGAGACGGCGGTCTGCCGGACGAAGGACTCCCGCTCGTACCGGAACAGAAGCCGCTCGTTCTCGGCGTGGCGCGACAGCTTGCCCTTCTTGGCCAGCATGTCCTTGACCTCGAACAGGTCGGCGAAATCCGCGCCGGCCTGCAGGCGAACCTCCAGGTCGACGGGCTTCGCGTCGTGGTTCATGAGGGTGATCTCCTCGACGAAGCCGTTGTTGATGGTCCGCCGCCGCACGATCGACAGGTGCGAATCGACGTAGATGGTGCCGGTCGCCAGCGCGCCGAAGAAGCGCACCTCGTTGAATGCCAGATCGTCCACTGACAGCAGCTTGGGCCGTAGGCCGTTGACGGTCAGGACCCACTGGGACAGAAACCGCGTGTCGTTCACGAACAGACCGTGGTTGACCGTCGGGGTGGCTTCCAGGTCGCCGCGCCTGTCGCTGACGACGAACGTGTTGCCGTCGAGGATGCTGACCGAATCAAGAGGCATGGCGTGCCTCCGGCGTCGCGACCGTCGACGGTGTCCAGGCCCGCTGGCCGGCGGGCGGGACCGCGTTCAGCGCGAGGACCACCCGCACGCCCAGCTCGATGTCACCCGAAAAGACCAGCCGGCCCTGGATGGCGGCCACCACGGCGTTCAGCTCCCCGCGGACGATGCGCAGAAAGTCATCCATGCTGCTCATGGTCAGGCAGGCCGCGGCGTATTCGGGCGACTGGCCCGTCAGCGTGACCGAGCCGTGCTGAACCGCGATGGCGCCGACGCGCTCCTCGCCGATGAGCAGGCGAACGGTTCCCGAGACGTCCGCCAGCGCCGGAACCGCGACCGGCGCGACCGCGGCGCGCGAAAACGTCCCCGTCAGGGCGCTTGGTCGTTCCATGATCGTCCTCCCCCCGAGACAACCTGGCACCCCCTTCGGGAGTGACCCGTGCGCCGCCGGCGCAATCGTTTCGGTCGAGCCGCTCCGTCGGTCAGCCGCCGGTGGATAGGCGGGGGGCGGGGCTGGGCGGCGGCCCGAGCGTGCCAAGCGTTGCCTCGACGATGATGACGCGGGCGCAGTTGCTGCAGCCGATCGCGCGCGCGCAGGGGGCCGTGCGCAAGGGGCTTCGCGACGTGTGGCAGACGGACCGCACCCAGCTCGGCCCGGGCGCCGCGCTGGTCAACCGCGTCGCCCGCAGCCTGACCTGGACGGTGCGCGGGGTGCTGCGGGACCGGCTGTCGACACGAGCGGCGGCGCTGACCTACTACACGATCTTCTCAGTGGTCCCGGTGCTGGTCCTGGTCATCTGGGTCGTCAAAGGGCTGCACCTCTCGCCGCGGCTGGTGGGGCTGCTCGGGCCTGGCGGCGACGGGCCGCTGGCAGGCGACCGGGTGTTGCGCTGGGGCGCCTCACGATTGGTCGAGGCCGTCGACCAGGAGGCGCGCACGAGCGACGGCGTGATCGGCGTGGCCGGGGTCGTCTACGCCGTCGCCCGCCTGTTGCGCAACATGGAACAGGCGCTCAGCGCAATTCCAGGGTCGGGCCAGCGTCGGCCGCGTTACGTTCGCCTGCTCGGATATCTGGTGCTGCTGCTGCTGCCCGCCGGGACGTTCGTGGCGGCCGCGGGCCTCGCGGCCGTGCACGCGCTGCTCGACAACCACGTGCTTCGCTCCGTCGTGCAGAGCGTGCGGACGATGATTCCAGCGGGGGCCGGGCTCGCCGTGCTGGCGACTTGGTTCGGCTTCACGGCCCTCTACGCGACGGCCGACCGGGCCGGTCTGGCCCTGCGATCGTGCGCCGTCGGCGCCGCCGTCGCGACGTTGCTGTTTCTGGGCGTGCTCTGGGCCTTCGTCCGCTTCCAGATCGGCGCGGCCCGGGCCGGTTCCGTGCACGCGGGGCTCAGCGCCGGCCCGGTCCTGCTGCTGCTGGTGTACTTTTCCTGGTACGTGACGCTGCTGGGGGCCGAGGTGGCGGTCGGCAACGACGTCGATCGAACGCTGGCCCACGGCGCCCACACCTGGCGCCTGGACAGCGCCGGGCAGTCCTGGGCCGCGGTCGCGCTCATGGCGGCCGTCGCGCGCGCAACCGCTTCGAACGACGGCAACCCAGCGGCCGGGGCAAGCAAGAGCCGCCCGGCGCTGGGCGCCAAGGATCTCGCGCGCGAGATCGGCGTCTTTCCGCAGGAGGTGGACGGGCTGTGCGGGTTGCTGGTTGCGCGCGGGCTGCTGGTGGAAACCTGCCCTGGACAATTCCGTCTCAACAAGCCGGCAAAAGACATCGCGATCGGCGCCATCGTCGACGCCGTCAACCGCGATCCGGAGCTGGACGTGACCCGGCAGCGACTGGCGAACACGCTGCGCCCGGGCGCGAAGCCGGCGGCGACGTTGCAATCCACCGACGAGATCACGCTGGATCGCTTCGCGCTGCCTTAGAGTCTCGACGCGTCTTTCGCGAACCATCAACCGGCGGATGTTGCCGGTTCGTCACGCGTCGTCTCGGGCCACGGCGCGCGCGTCGTCGAGGGCCTCAGACGTTGGATGATTCGCTGCGTCCGATGCGCCGGGTCGCGCGGTTTTGATTATAGTCCGGCGCCATGAGAGTGGCGGTGGTTGATGATCATGCGGTGTTTCGAGTTGGTCTGAGACACATCTTGGTAGGAGGTGGACATGAGGTCGTGGGCGAGGCGGGGTCGGGTCGCGAGGCGCTTCAGCTGCTGGACCGCTGCCGCCCCGACGTCCTGATGATGGACATCGGGTTGCCCGGCATGGACGGCGTGCTGACGACCCGCGAGGTGCGGCGCCGGGCGCCCGACACGCGGGTCCTCATCCTCACGGCCCACACCGATCTACCGAACGTGATGGACGCGCTGGACGCGGGGGCATCGGGCTTCGCCCTGAAGACGGACGGCGCGGAGGCGCTGATCGAAGCTCTCGGCCGGTTGCAGGTCGGCGCCCAGTACCTGGCGCCTTCGCTCGCCGGGCGCTTACAGGCGGCGCGGGTGCGCCGCCAGCAGCAGAACGACCTGCTGGGGATCCTGTCGCCGCGCGAGCGGGAGATCTTTCGACTCGCGGCTCAGTGCCTCAAGGCGCGCGAGATCGCGAAAGAGCTGTGCATCGCGCGCAAGACCGCCGACACGCACCTCAATCACATCTACCACAAGCTTTCGTTGCGAAGCATGGCAGAGCTGGTGCGGCTGGCGGCGAATCTGGGAATGGTCGACAACGGCAGGAGCCAGTCGACGCCGCTCGCGGACGCCGTCTAGCGGCAATCGGGTTCGGTCAAGCGGAAAGCGGCCGACAAGCCGGCCCGATGGCGAAGCCGGGCCGAGAACCGGACCGGAGTGTACTGGGGTACTCGAGGACCGGAAGCGCCGGCCCGGCGCAGCCAGCGGGTCGGATCGTCGGCCGGCCTCCAAGCGGACCGCAAAGTGAACTGCATCTAGCCGCGCGCTCAGGCGGTTCGGAGCCAGCGTCGGCGGCCGCGCAGCGACCAGGCCCACGCGGTGAACACACCGGCGGCCATTCCGAGGAGAAAAGCAAAGACGACGATCGGCCAGCCGATCGTGTCGCGAATGCCGGCCGTGAAGCCGGTGGCCGTCGATCGCGCCAGCGCATTGAGCTCGCGCTCGAGGCAGGCGCGTGCGTCGGGCCCGCGGCAACCCGTCAGCGCCTCCGGCAGCTCGGCGCCGGCGGCGGCGACGGCGGCGGTGGAAGCGAGCGCCGCCGCATTCGTCACGCCGTCGGTCAAACGACCCCCACCGTCGGAGCCCATCTGTTGCATGAGGCGGCTGGTGGCGCCGCCAACCGCGGCGGCGGCCGCCGCCCGGCTCATCTCGGTGATCATCGCGCGAAGGCGCGCCTGCTGCTCGGGCGAATCCAGCGCGTCGATGACGCCCGTCGTGGCGTTTGCGCCGGCGGTCCGCAGCGGCGCCTGCCCGGCATTGCGTTCGGCCTGCAGGGTCTGGATCGCGCCCGCCGCGGCTTGTTCACCGATGCGCTTGGCGCACCCGATGCATGATACGCCCATCACGAACAGCGCGGCCGTTGCCACCGCCGCCGTCGAGGGACGACACGCGCCGGTCGCGGGGGACCGGTCTCTGCGGGGCTTCATCAGTTGCCTCGTGCGGCAACCTGCGGCCACCCGGCCGACCTGCCCATGTCGGCCTGGGCGGAAAGCGCGGCCGAGCCATCAGGCTGGCCGCGCCACGTCAGGCGCCACACGCTGAACGACTGCGGGAACGCCCTGGAGCCTTCCCGCCAGCGGCAAAAAGAAGAAAAGGCCTGGGAATTAAATGCGAGCGTTACGTTGTCGCGCCGTCGGGTTCGTTCATTTGGCGGTAAGAGGCAACTCGACAACGAACGTTGCGCCACACCCCGGTTGGGTGTCGACGTGGATACTGCCGCCCATCGACACCACGATGTTTCTCACGATGTAGAGCCCCAGGCCCAATCCGCGATGGTTGGCGGTCGGGCCCCGCTTGAACGGCTCGAAGATTGTCTCGGCGACCTCCGGTGGGATCCCAGGTCCCCGGTCGGCCACCTCGAGCCGAATGCACTGGCTGACCGGGTCGTTCACCAGCCGCACGGAGATCGGGGTTCCCCCCCCGTACTTGATTGCGTTGGTGACCAGATTCGTCACGACCTGCTCGAGCCGCGATCGGTCCCAATTCCCTGCCGTTGTTTCCGGCAAATCGAGGAACACCTCCGGCTCTTCGTGGGGGTCGGCCGTTTTCAGGCTGGCGACCACGTCCCGGACGACCTCGCAGACGTCGATCGACTCGGGGTGCAGGTCCAGTCGCCCCGATTGCGCCAGCGCCAGGTCCAGGAGTCGGTCGACCAGCGAGGACAGCCTACGCTCTTGCCGCTCGATCATGTTCAGAACCCGCGCCTGCTTTTCAGAAACGGGGGCCTTGTCCCGCTGCAGGGTCTGCACGCAGATGCGCAACGCGCAGGCCGGGGCGCGCAATTCGTGCGCCGCGATGGAGATGAACCGATCCCGGTCGGTCAGCGCCTGGTTGAGCGTGGTTCGGGCTCGAACGTTCTCCAGGGCCAACCCGAGGCGGTTGCCGATCTCTTCGGCCAGGGCAATCTCCGCGCACCCGTAGACGTCGTTCCGGCTGGCGAAGGTCAGCGTCGCGATCTGGCCCCGGCTGCCCGACACCGGGACCGTCATCCGCGGGCAGTGATTGTCCGTACATATCTCTGTCCGGGTAATGCCGGCCAGCCGTGCCGGGGGCGCGATCCAGGTTCGCAGGTCGCGCCGGAACTCCATCAGGCGCATCGGTCCGGTGGGCGTGATTTCGTCGACGACGCAAACTCCCCCCAAAAGAGGGAGGGCGGCACGCGCGACGCCCTCCAGCACCGAGTCCTGATCGGGCAACAAGAAACATCGGCCGACCGCTGCCAGGAGCTCCGTGTGCTCCGCGATCGATTCGAACCCGTCCACTCGATCGAGTCCTTGCATGGCTGCCTCCACCTCCCGACTTGCTTTGTGCCGGAACGCGAATCGCCTGGCTAGAGGATTCGCGCGAGCAACGAGGCACGTGGGGCCTTTCGGGCGATGTATTACACCGGCGGATAATGTGTTGACACCCATCGCGAGGAAGACGACAACGATGAGGCCTCGGCGGGTGAGCAACGTGTGTGTCGGGGTTGGTTGGTTGGGGGAAGCGAGGAGCCATGGCAGAGCGCGATTGGTCGGAGAGGATCGAGGTGGTCGTCGCTGGCAGGCGCCGGACGAAGGTCGTTCCGGCCCGTCGAGCGCGCGCTACGCAAGCGACTTCGGGAAACGACGCAGACGTTTTTGCGGAGCGTACGGGACCGACGGATTCAAGAGTGGTGCTCGCGGAAACACTCGCGTCGAGGTCAGAAGAGCGTGCAGGGGTGACTATCGTTCCGAGCGATGGCATCCAACGGAGGCGCACGCGCATGAACCTCGTACTCATCGATGACCACCCCTTGTTCAGGGCCGGCATTCGCCAGGCGTTGATGGAGGCGCCCGAGTGCCACATCATCGCCGAGCGGGGGAGGGCGAGGGATGCTTTCCCGGACATCGACGCCCACCAGCCGGACATCGTCGTCATCGATGTCGCGTTGCCGGGGATGGATGGGATCGTCGCAACGCGAGAGATCTTGCGCCGCGCCCCCCGTTGCCGGGTTCTGATCCTGACGATGTACGATCAGCTGTCGGACGTGCTGGACGCGTTGGCGGCGGGCGCTTCCGGGTACGCGCTCAAGAGCGACGAGCCGGCGACGCTGGTCGCGGCGCTGCGGGCGCTCGCCCGGGGCGAGCGCTACATCGCACCCAGCGTCGCTGCCCGTCTGGGCGCGCACGAGAAGCGCCGGGTCTGGCCGGAGGACGTCCTCGGGCTGCTCTCGGTGCGCGAGCGAGAGGTCTTCCGTCTGGCGGCGGAATGCCTGCTCACGCGCGAGATAGCGCACGAATTGTGCATTTCACGCAAGACAGTCGACACTCACCTGTATCGCATTCACCGCAAGCTCGGTTTGCGGACGACGGCGGAGCTGGTTCGGTTGGCCAGCGGACTCGGAATGATCCATAGGGGGCGAACCCGCGACACCGTACAGGCCGTTGCGGAGTATCGGCAGGAAGAGACCACGGGAGCGACCGAATGCTGAGTACGACGAGACCGCTGCGGCCCCTGCCGCGGCAGATGAGCTCGCTGGTGTATCACGAGCTGAGCACGCCGCTGGCGACGGCGCTTTTGTACCTGCGCATCGCCGCCGATCGCTGCGCGACGGAAGGGGCAGGGCCGGCGCTGTCGGCCGTCATCATCGCGCAGGGCGAGGTCCGCCGCCTGAAGGGCATCGTGGACCGGGTGGTGGAGCTGGAACGCGAGGGGCGGCCCTGCTTGCGGCCCGAGCGGATCGACCTGGGCGACGTGGTTCGACAGACGGTCGAACGCTCGACGGCCTTGACCGCCTCGGGCAGTCCAGTCACCGTCGTCGTCCGCGGGTTCCTGTCGTCGCTGTGGGACGAGATGGCGGTCGAGCAGATCGTCACGAACCTGCTGTCGAACGCGCTGAAGTTCGGCTGCGGCCGCCCCATCACCGTGCAGGTGCGCGCCACCGAGACGGGGGCTTGCATCACCGTGCGTGACGAAGGGCGCGGGATTCCCGTCGAGGAGCACCGGCGGATCTTCGACCGGCACGTGTGCGCGCCGCGCACCGAGGGAGGCGGTCTGGGGCTGGGCCTCTGGCTGGTGCGGGAGCTGGCGGTGGCCCACGGCGGCAGCGTGACCGTCGCCAGCCGGCCCGGCGCGGGCGCGATGTTCCGGGTCGTGCTGCGTTCGCTGCAGCCGGAGGTGCCGGTGGAGCTGCCACGGGTCCCGCTTCCGTTGCCGCGCTTCGAGCGGCCGCCGATGATCGCGGCGCGCGGGGTGCGGGTCCCGCCGCGGACGGCCGCCCGCGAACGGCGTCCCGGTCGCGCGTAACGCAGGGCAGCCGCTGCCGAGACGGGGGCGTTTCCGCCCGCGGCCCATGGCCGCGGGCACGTGTTCGTCGCCACTCTTCAAGGTGAGGACGAACACGTCGCCATGAGAGCTTGGCTGGCCCTTCTGTTCCTGTCGCTGGCGCTCTCTTTGGGGACGGCGCTGGTGGCGTTTCGCCGCCGCAACGACACGGCCGCCGCGCGATCGTTCGTCGCCATTCCGCTGTTCCACGCCTTGTGGACGGCGCTGGAGATCGTGGGCGCGGGCGTCCGCTCCGTCGACGGCAAGCTGCTCATCAACGGCTTGGAGTGGCTCGCCGGGCTGGGCACGGTGGCCGCCGGCGTCTGGTTCGCCAGCGAGTACATCGGCCGCCGCTTCCGCCTCGAGCTGTGGGGGTGGGTGCTGCTGGCGCCCGTTCCGATCATCCTGATGCTGCTGGGCGAGCCGCTCGACCATCGCGTGCACCCGGAGGCCTGGGTCCGCCTGGTGCCGGAGCCCGCCAGCCTCGAATACGACTGGGGCTGGGCCGAGATCTCGCTGATCACGTACGGCTGCCTCATGTCGCTGGTGGCCTGCGCCCTGGTCGTCAGTCGGTTCGCGCGCTGGCCCCGTCACAACCCGACCGAGCTGATCGTGGTGGTCGCCGGGCTGGGCCTGCCGCCGGCCGCCGCGCTGGTCAGCCTGGCGCTGGGGTTGCGCTGGTTCTCGCAGCGCGACGTGATGCCCCTGGTGTTCGGCGCGTCGGATCTGATCGTGGCGCTGGGCCTGCTGCACCGGCGGGTGTTCGAGCTCGCGCCCCTGGCGCTGGAGACGGTCGTGGCGGCCCTTCCCGACGGGGTGGTGGTGTGCGACCGCAACGGCTCCATCGTCGAGGTCAACGCCGCGCTGAGCGCCATCCTGCCGTTGCCGAAGGGGCGCGTGCTGGGGACCCTGGCCTCCGTGACCTTCGCGGGCTGGGCACCGGTCGTTGCGGCCAGCGCGGGCCAGCGCGTGCGCGCCGAGATGGAGCTTCCGGCCAGCGGTGGCCCGGCGACCGGCGACGCGCCGGCCGGCCGGCGCTGGCTGGACGTGATCGGCACGCCCGTTCACGATCGCCGCGGCCAGCCGCTGGGGGCGGTCGTCGTGTTGCGGGACGTGACCGCCACCAAGAACTGGGCGCAGCGGCGGTTCCAGGCGGTGTTCGACCACAGCTTTCAGCTGATCGCGCTGCTGGACCCCGCCGGGCGCATCCTGGAGGTGAACGAGACGGCGCTGGCGTTCGCCGGCGCGGCCCGACACCAGGTGGAAGGGAGGCCGCTGTGGGACGCGCCCTGGTGGGCCCATTCCGCCACCATGCGCGAGGAGCTGCGGGCCGCCGTCCAGGCCATGGCCGCCGGCGAGTTCGTGCGGTTCGAGGCCATCCACCTGCGCTGCGACGCCAAGATGCGCTACTTCGACTTTTCGCTGACGTCGATCAGGAAGGACGACGGAAGCATCGAGTACCTGATCGCCGAGGGGCGCGACGTCAGCGAGCTGCTCAACGCCGAGAAAGAGAACGCCGCGCTGGCCGAGAAGCTGTCGCACGCGCGCCGGCTGGAGGCGATCGGGCGGCTGGCGGCCGCCGTCGCGCACGACTTCAACAATCTGCTGGTGGCCATTATGGGCAGCGTCGAGGCGGTGCGGGCCGACCTGAACGGCCACGCGACCGCCTCGCGTGGCCTGCACGTCATCGAGCAGGCCTCCGAGAGCGCCGCCAAGCTGACCCGCCAGCTGCTGATGTTCGGTCGGCCGCAGGCGGCCGCGGCGGCCCCGGTGGACGTGGCGCAGATCGTGTCGCGCAGCGCCTCGCTGATGGCGCCGATGATGGCCGCCAACGTGGCGATCACGGTCCAGAGCGCGCCCGGGCTGTGGCCGGTCCGCATCGACCCCGCCCAGATGGAGCAGGTGCTGATCAACCTGGGCGTCAACGCGCGGGACGCGATGCCGGGCGGCGGGTCGCTGCGCATCACCGCCGAGAACGTGTGCGTCATCGAGTCCCGCCGGTTCCAGGACGGAGAGCTGCGCCCCGGCGACTACGTGAAGGTCGCCGTACGCGACACCGGCAGCGGCATGCCGGAGGCGATCGTCGACCGCATCTTCGAGCCGTTCTTCACGACGAAGGCGGCCGGGCGGGGAACCGGGCTGGGGCTGGCGGTCGCCCACGGCGTCGTGCGCGGGTGCGGCGGCTCGATCGAGGTGCAGTCGACCCCGGGGGTGGGGACCGAGGTGTCGGTCTACCTGCCGCGCGCCCAGGCCGCCGGCGAGGGAGCCGACGCAGTGCCGGGGCTGCTGCAGGCGCTGCCCAAGATCCCGTCGGTCGCCCGGCCCGAGGTGCTGATCATCGAGGACGAGCGCGGCCTGCGCGGCTTCGTCCGGGACCAGCTGCTCGCCTGCGGCTACCAGGTGCACGCCTATGCCGACGGGCCCACCGCGGAGAGGTGCGCCGACTCCTTCGAGCTGGTGCCGGCCCTGCTGATCACCGACTTCGTCCTGGCCGAGGCGGCCGGTCTGTCCGTCGCCGACGGATTCCGGCGCCGCTGGCCCGATCTGAAGGTGCTGTTCCTCTCGGGCTTCGCGGCCACCGTTCACCAGCGGCAGGGGCGTGCGGACGTGCACTTCCTGCCCAAGCCGTTCGACGCGGCGACGCTGCAACGGACCGTGGCGACGATCTTGGGGCTGCCGCCCGCGCTCAGTTGCTGACGCGGCCCACGAGCTGCTCGACCTTCTCGACGACCGTCTCGACGGAGAATGGCTTCAGCAGCACCTCCGAGCCGGGGAAGCTGGCGCCCAGAGCCCGGCTGGCCGTGACGACCAGGACCGGGATGTTCGCCAGCCGGCCGACCTTCTGCTTCTGCTCGTAGAACTGCCAGCCGTTGAGGTCGGGCATCATCAGATCGAGCAGGATCAGCCGGGGGAGGTCGCCGCCGTCCAGCAGGCGGAGCGCCTCGCGGCCGCTGCTGGCCGTCTGCACCAGATAGCCGGCGTCCTCCAGGACGTCGACCAGGCACTGGCGAAGGTCGGCGTCGTCGTCGACCAGCAGGATGTGAGGCGTGGTGCTCATGTGAGCCGCGGGAGCTCGACGCAGAAGGTGGAGCCGGTTCCCAGCTCGCTCTCCACGGAGATCGTGCCGCCGCAGGCCTCGACGATCTGTCGGGTGATCCAGAGCCCCAGCCCGGGGAAGTGCCGGTCGGAGGAGGCGCGTTCGAAGCGCTCGAAGATGCGCGCCAGCGCGTCGGGCGGAATGCCGACCCCGCTGTCGCTGACCACCACCCGGACCATGTCGCCGCTTTCGGAGACGGTCACGTCGACGGGGTGGCCGTGTCCGAACTTGATGGCGTTCGACAGCAGATTGGTAACGACCTGGCCGATGCGCAGGCGATCCCAGCGGCCGAGCACCGACGGGGCCCCGCCCACCCGGAGCGGGCAGCCCGCCCGGTCCGCCGAGTCGCGGACCATCTCGACCGCGTCGCTGACGATGGTCAGGAAGTCGCATTCCTCGACCGACAGAACCAGCCGTCCGGCCATCAGCCGCGAGACGTCCAGCAAGACGTTCACCAGCTGGTCGAGGCGCAGCACCTGGTTGCGAATGACCGTCAACTTCCGCCGGAGCGTGTCGTCGAGGAGCCCGTCGTGGTTGCGCAACAGCACCTCGGTCTGCAGGCCCAGGGTCGTGATGGGCGTGCGCAGCTCGTGCGAGGCCGTCGAGAGGAACTCCTCGCGCAGGTGCACCGTGCGCCGCAGCTCCTGTTCATGGGTCACGAGGCGCGTGATGTCCCGGAGGGTCAGCACGGCGACGTCGTCGGGATAGTCGTGCCGCCCCGAAACCAGCTCGGAGTCGGCGAGCAGCCAGGTCTTTCCGGGCGGCGTATCCCACACGAGCCGCCGTCCCTGCAGGCGCGTGCCCGACGACAGAGGCGCCAGCTGGTCGGGGGGGATCTCGGTCGCGCCTTCCTCGTCGGGCAGGCGCAGGCTGGCGAAGTCGGACAGCGGCACGCCCCGCGCCAGCTGGGTGCCGAACAGCGCCACGGTGGCCCGGTTCGCGAACAGGATCCGCGCCTCGCCGGGCTGAAGCAGCAGCAGAGGCACGGGCAACGAATCCAGGAGCCGCTCCGTCCAGGCCGTGTGGCGGCGCATGCTCTCCAGCGCCGCCTCCTGCTGCGCGTTCCGGCGGCGCATGGCCGTCACCTCGAGGCGGGTCTGAACGCGCACCAGCAGCTCGCGCGCCGAGAACGGCTTGACCAGAAAATCGTCCGCGCCGGCCTCGAGGCCGGCGATCGTCTCCTGCTCGCCGGCTTGCCCGGACACGAGGATGACCGGCACGTCGCGGGTGGCGGGCTCGTCGCGCAGGCGGCGCAGCAGCGTGATGCCGTCGACCCGCGGCATCCTCACGTCGCTGATGACCAGATCGGGCGTCGTGCGGCGGACCAGGTCCAGCGCGGTCGAGGCGTCGGCGGCGATGCTGACGTTCCAGCGCGTTCCGAGGAGCAGTGACAGCATGTCCCGCACGTTCGGATCGTCCTCGACCACCAGGATGCGCATGCTCGATTCGGACCGCGCCGGCTCGGGGCCGGGGATCGCGGCGTTCGCGAGCTTGGGGATCGACGACAACGACGTGTTCTCCACGATGGCTCCATCTGCGCACGCCGCGCGCCGGCAACAATGGGACGAAGTCTGAGTTCTGCCGCTCAGTCGACGCAGGCCGGCAGCTCGGTGCGCATCCGGTCGCGCCCTGCCATGCCGCACGCGGGACCGAATGACCACGTCGTGCGGGCGGGGCGCGGACCTCCGACGCGGTCGACGACGACGGCGCCGGCGGTGGGACGGCAACACCCGGCGGTGCGCGTGACCTCGTTCTTGGTGATGGTCGCCATCGCGCCGACCGAGTCCTGGTAGCTCGCGGTGCCGTCGACGATGAACGAAGGGCCGTCGCCGAAGGTGAACGTCCCGCTGCCGTCGAACGTGATGTCCGCCTTCAGCAGGCCGGCGGCGTCGAAGATCTGAATCTCGCCCGACTGGATGGCCTGTACGGTGGTGGGTGTCTGCGCGTAAGTGTAGGTGGCCGTCGTCGTGACCGACTGCGACGGGATGACGATGCGTCCGCCCACGGCGGGCCGGATCGTCACGCCGGTCAACGTCAGCGTCGAGCGAAGCATGATGGTCGTCGTCGGCGCGCAGACCGCGTCCGACGCCGAACGGCTGGAGGTCAGATCGACGACGCCGTCGATGGTCTCGGCGCCCAGCGCGCAGTCGCTGAAGGTGAGCGTCGCGCCGTTGCGTTCGAGCGGCAGCGCGGCGCCGGAACAGGCGGGCGGGGCGGTCTTGACGACGACGGACACTTGCCCCGGACAGACGGTCAGGCCGTGGGCCAGCGCCCGGATGGCCCCCGCCAGCCCCGCCACCGTCTGGTCGCCGGCGTCGGGAGTGGCCCCGGCGTCGCTGACGACGGGGGTTGCGCTGGCGGCGCTCAAGGCCACCGTCGGTGAGGTCCAGTCATCGGCCCACCCGTAAGCCGCGTAGGTGATCGCGTCCGGGTAATAGGACGCATACAGGTACGCGTCGTCGTAGGGGGTCACGTTCGTCGACGCGCTCTCGATGCAGCCGATCGTGTACAGCGCCAGTGCGATGACGATGGGGGCGTTGATGCGCATGCCGTCGCTCCTCCGGATGCAACGTAGTGGCGCCGCCCGTCGCGACGGCGCGCGCCGCGCGATTGTCATCCCTTGGCGGACGTGTCGGCGCGGCGCGACGCACTACCTTCCGAACGGAGGTGAGAGATGGTCACGAGGGCAAAGAGCAGGTCTCGCGTCATGCAGGTGGTCTGGGCGGCGGCGATGTTTGGCGCCATCTTCTCGATCGGCGTCGCGGGTCGCGCCGACAGCACCTCCGAAGTCCAGACCAAGAACGGCGCGGCGCGCGTCGTTCGAAAGACGGCGAAGGTGATTGCCATCGACACGCGCGAGCGCTTGTTGTCCTTGCAAACCAGCGACGGCGAGACCAACTCCGTCAAGGTTCCACCCGACGTCAAAGGTTTCGACCAGGTGAAGGTCGGCGACAACATCGAGGTCGAGTACTACGAGGGGATCGCGGTGTCGATGTTGCCGCCGGGCACGAAGCCCTCGATGACCCAGCGCCAGACCCGTTCGGTCTCGGGGGGCAACGGCGCCACGGTGTCCGACGAGGCGACCGTGTCGGCGGAGATCTTGGCCGTGGATCTGGGACAGAACATCGTCTCCTTCAGAAGCCCGAACGGAACACGCACCGTCCAGGTACGGGATCCGCGGTTGCAGCACCTGCTGTTGAGCCTCAATCCGGGGCAGGTCGTTCAGGTCACCTACCGGCAGGCCACGGCTGCATCCATCCGTCCATTGGGGCACTGATTGGTTAGTGGTTCCGCGTCTCCGTTCCGCGTCCTCTCCTCGGCGCGGAACGGAGCGCGGGGCCTTCTTTTGAATCGTCGCGCGGCAACGACGAAAGGCGCGGACCACGTTTTCGTGGCCCGCGCCTTTGTTTTATGGGGCGTTCCCCCGGATCCAGGTTCGCCCGACAAGCGACGCGGACGCAGCGGAACCAGATTCGCTATCGAACGAAGGAGGTACGGCCAATGAAGACCAAAGTCACAGGGTGGATGGTGGGCGGGATGGCCCTCTTGTTCGGAAGCGCGGCGGGCGCGGCTGAGATGGCCGCCGATCCGATGGACAGCGGAGCGTCAGCGACGGCGTCATCGGCTCCAGCCTGCCGCGACATCGGCATCACGGTCAGCTTCGATTCGGGCTCGTACGAGCTGAACACGAACGCCAAGGGGGCTCTGAACGGCGTGGCGCAATGGATGGCCGCCAAGGAGTCCCGGACTTTGAAGCTGGCGGGCCACACGGACATCAGTGGGGATCCGGGGTCCAACCAGACGCTCAGCGACAAGCGGGCTGACGCGGTGAAGGACTATCTGCTGCAGCACGGCGTCGATGGCAGCCGCATCAGCGCGGTCGGTCATGGCGAGGAGCTGGCCGGTAATCTGCCCGCCAGCGGTCGCACCGTGACGTTCATGGGGTGCGACAAGGCCGTCATGGCGCAGCAGGAGACCGCGCCGCCGCCGGCGCCGGCCGCCGCGGCCGAGCCGGAGGCTGTTCCTCCGCCGGAACCCGCGGAGGCGCCGGTGGCCGAGCTGCCGCCGCCCGCGCCCGTCGTGACGCCGGTGCCCGCGCCGATGACGGACTACGACACGGCGCCGGCCAAGTCGCACGGGTACGGCTCGGCCGTGGGTTTTGCCGTGCTGTTCGGCGGTGGCTACACGGACTTCACCAACCAGCGGCTGCGTGACGCGACCTCCGCCGGCGGCGACTGGGCGGTCCGGCTGGTCGTCGGCACCAAGTCGTACGTCGGGTTCGAAGCGGCCTACGTCGGCTCCGCGCGGAGCATCCAGCCGCTGGGCCTTTCGACCAACGCCGACCTCGTGTCGAGCGGCGGGCAGGGCGCGCTGCGGCTGAACATCCCCATCGTCAGCGGGGACATGCTGATCGAGCCGTACGGGTTCGCCGGCATCGGGTTCGCGCACTACTGGATCACGAACTACAGCCGGACCACGCTGTCGGACCTCTCGGCCAGCGACAACATCATGACCGTGCCCGTGGGCGGCGGCATCTCGTTCGCGCACCGAGCCCTGATGGTGGACGTGCGCGGCTCGTGGGTGCCGACCTACTACAACAACCTGCTGGCGACGACGGGCGGGAACCTGAACACCTGGGGCGTCAACGGCAACATCGGCGTGGCGTTCTGAGCTGAGCGCCTCCTGCCGGCGCCGCCCCGGCCACTGGTCGGTGGCGGCGCCCATCACTGGATCTGCGTGCAAGACGCCGTCGCGACGTCGCATGAAAATGTGGCGTTCGCGCCGGCGAACTGCAGCGCCATGATGCCCACGGTCACCGTGGCCTGGCCGCCGCCGGCCGCGACCTGAAACCGGACGCCCGACGGGGTCAGCTCGAAGTCGAACGAGGTGGAGCCGACGTGGCCTGCGACCCCGGCCGTCGCCTGGAGGGCGACCAGCAAGTTGGCGTCCGAGGTGGACGTGGGCAGGGCGCCCATCAGGTAGAAGATCAACGTGCCGTCCAGGGAGGCCTGCACCGACGAGAGCGCCGACGCGAGGGCGGACCCGTCGGGCGCGACGGAGGCCTGGCACTGGCTCGCCTCGGCCCACAGGCGCGGCGACAGCTTGCCGTCCTCGACGACGGCCACGGCGTTCAGGGATCCGTTGGCGTTCTTGTCCGGCGGGCCCCCCGGATCTGCCCAGCCGTTGCAGACATGTTCCACCTGAAGGACCGCGTTCACCGGCGCGCCGCGGGCCGTGAACTTGCCGGTTCGATCGGGCAGACCCGCGTCCTGCAGGCGTGCCTTGACCCGACTCAGGAGGTCGACCACCACAGCGGGCAGCCACCCCAGCTGAAGCGCGTCGAGGCGGGCCTGCGCGTCCGTGAAGGCCTGCTGGATGTTGGTGCCGTCGATGATCGCCGTCGGCATGTCGTAGCTGGCGGCGAGCTGGGCGGTATCGATCGCCAGCGGAGCTTCGGGAATCGTGAGGCTGGACTGGCTGCACCCGCCGGCCGCCAGCAGCAGCGCAGCCCCGATGGCCCGCCCGGCGCGAGCCGCGGTCAAAACAGCACCGCCAGCTCGCCGTCCGGGACGATGGTTTGTTTCGGCACCGCGATGTCCAGGCCGGGCGCGAAGTAGTTGCCGTAGCCGACGCCCAGGATCAGGTGGAAGTGGTCCCACAGAAAGGCGACGCCGCCCACCAGCTGCCACGGGTGGCGCACGCGCGGGACGATCTCGCCGTCCAGCTGGACGGTCGTCGACGCGTCCGTCGTGTGCGTGGCCCCGAACGACACGTTGGATACGTAGGGCTGCACGCGGCCCATGGCGGTGATCGAGAAGATGCGCGTGATGCGGAACTCCGCGACCAGGCCGGTTTGCACGGCGTTGGCGACGCCGGCGCCGTGGACCTCGGCGTCGGAGACGTTGCCGGAGCCGCTGAGGTGCGCGTAGACGTAAGTCGCCTCGCCGTGAAGGAACAGGTGGCGCTGCGCGTGGAACGAAACGAACAGCGACAGGGGGACGTCGAACAGATCGCCCGAGGTGTCGCCGCTCGTGAGGTGCGCGTAGTAGACGGCGACGTGGGCGGCGGCCGCCCATCGACCGCGGTTGAAGAACTCGTACTTCACGTGCAGGTTGGGGACCAGGATGCTGGTGAAGCTGCGGAGCGCCCAGGCCGGCGGATCCGTCCCGATCGAGAGGTTGTCGAGGATGCCGAACTCGAACGCCAGCACGCCCAGCTTCAACTGGTGGCGCTCGATCGTGTAGGCCGTGCGCTCGTCGAGCAGCGGCAGCGGGCGCGGCGGCGGCGCGTCCGACGGGGGCGCCGGTTTGGCTTCGAGGACTGGCGGGCTCTCCGCGTCGCTGGCCAGCGCCGCCGCCCGAGGCACACCTGTCAGACCCGCCAGCACGCCCAGTGCAGCCGCCCGCGCGCCGAGGCCGCTGCGCCAGCCCTTTCGCGAACCATCCATGAGCTCTCCCTTCCGAGAGCTTCACGGTGGCGCCACCGCCCGAATCCGCCAGATGGTGGAAGACCGTCGCCCCCGGAATCAGCCGGCGGCGCAACGATCCGGGCCGGCTGCGTCTAGAACCGGTGCTCCAGGCCGAAGGAGATGGTCGGGCCGAAGGAGAGCGCCGAGCGCCCGCAGATCTGCGCCGGGTTGTCGCAAGAGCCGCGGTCCTCGATGCCGGCCACGCCGAATCCGCCCGAGACGAACCAGCTCCCGGCGCCGCCGTCGCCCACGATCCGGTGGCGGAGGCCGATCGTCGTGAAGACCCACGACTGCAGATCGAGGCCGCCGTCCAGTCGCAGCGCCAGGCGGTCCGTCAGCGGAACCTGCAGCCGCCCGAGCACGTCCGAAAAGCCGATCGTGCGGCGGCCCGTGTACTTGTTGGCGGCCAGCGCGTAGGCGTATTCGAGCGTGAACGACAGCCCGTCGAGGCGTCCCAGGCGCAGCGTCGATGCCAGCGACGCGCCGTTGCGCCCGAACCGCCGCAGCTGCCCGCCCACGCCCAGCCCCACGGCCAGGTAGGTGGTGGAATAGGCGGCGTGCAGGCGAGCCTGGATCTCCGTCCCCGTGCCCTCGCCGCTGGAGACGACGCTGAACGGCGACAGCTCGATGCCGACGGTCAGCGGCGCGCGGAAGTCGTGGGCGTAGCGCAGCTCGCCCAGGCTGCCCCAGCTGTTGGCCGTCAGGCCCAGCACGGGCCGCAGCTCGAGCTCGACCCGGTTGGCGGCGGGGCGCGTGGCCTCGGCCGGTGCCTCGGCCGCGCGGCTCAGGGTGGTCTCGTCGCCCGCGCCGTCAGGCGGCGTCATCGCCACGAAGGCCGCCGCCAGGATCGCCGCGGCGGCGCCGGTCAACCGACCACCCGGATGGCTTCCAGCTCTTGCCCGCGGCGCAGCCAGGCGCGCAGCCGCTCCTCGGCCGAGCGGCGATCGACGTGATGGGGCGGGACGCCGCCGGCCGCCACCAGCGCCGCCAGCTCGGGCTGACTGGTGGGGCGGAAGGGGGCCGCGCGGAGCATCGCCGCCGACAGCTCGACGGCGGGCGGGGGCGGAGCCAGCGACTGCGACAGGCCGGCCTGCTGGGGATCGATGCACGCCGACAGGTCGGTGGCCGTGTCCATCCGCACCCCGAGGCTGGCGATGCCGAATCGCGCGGCCAGCGTGGCCAGGATCGAGACGTGGTCGTAGGGCGTCGACACGACCGCGCCCGGCCGCACCGAGGGCCCGACGACGACCGCGGGAACGCGGAACCCGATCTGCCGGAAGTCCGGATCGGGGTCGGGCACCGTCGGAGGGGGGACGTGGTCGAAGTAGCCGCCGTGCTCGTCGAACAGGACCACCAGCATGGCGCGCGGCCAGTGCACGCTGGCGGCCAGCGCGCGGTGGACGCTGGCCAGGAACGCCTCCGCCAATCCGAAGTCGTAAGGCGGGTGGCCGTCGTTGACGCCGAAGTCCGGCTCGATGAAGCAGAAGCTGGGGAGCACGCCGTGGGCCGCGTCGTCGAAGAACCGATCGACGGGCACGGGATTGACGGCGTCGTCACCCGAGAAGCTGTTCTCGGGGAACGTCACGCTGTACCAGGGCGCGGGGCTGCCGAAGTAGTAGCCGGCCGACACGCAGCGATCGGCCAGGCGCTCCCAGACGGTGGGCGGCGGGGCCAGGCCCATGGGGACGTTCTTCTTGTGCCCGGACGCCGTCGCCGCGTGCAGGTAGTACCGGTTCGGCCAGGTCGGGCCCATCACCGACGAGAACCAGCGGTCGCAGACCACCCCCTGATCGGCCAGGCTGTAGAGGTAGGGCGCCGTCTCCCGGCGGTGATAGCTCATCACCTCGGCCTGGTTGGCGCCGCCGTTCACCGCGACGAAGCCGTCGTTGGCGCCGTTGTTGAAGGCGCGGTGGGAAGAGACCCAGTCGTGCTTGGGGTCCAGCGTGGAGACGTCGCCGGGCGCGACGTTCACGACGACGGGATTGCCCGCGCCGTCCAGGTTGCATTCGAGCCCCGTCAGGCCGTCCACGACGTCGGCGCCCGGGTAGGTCGGATCCGTGGCCAGACCGCCCAGCAGATGGTCGAACGATCGGTTCTCCATCATGACGACGACGATCGTGTCGACCGCCGAGAGCAGCTGGCGGGCCGTGGCCGCCGGGCTGTTCGCCGCCACGTCGGGCGGCGGCAGCGGGCCGCCCGGGCACCGATCCCGGAAGGAGCCGCAGGCCGTTTCGGCCAGACCGAGCGCGCCCGCGCCGGCGACCACCTTCAGCAACGATCGGCGCGACAGCGAATTGCGGGACATGTACTTCACCGCGAGCGGTCTTTCTGCGCGCGGCGGCCACAGTCTTGAGGGCGGCGGATGATTGTGCAAGCTGAGCCGAGTCGAATTGCCGGCCCGGAAGCGAGCCGGGGTTCGCTCTCCAGTCAGCGCGCGCCGCATTCCGGCGCTGCGCGGGCGCGCGGCGTTGCCGCCGTTTTGCGCGGTCCATACGTTCGCTGGGGAGCGCGCGGCGATGAACCTCCTGGGCGTGTTGTTGACCCTCGTCGCCATGCAGCTTCCGCCGGTGGCGCCGTCGCCCGACGCGCCGGAGCCGTTCCGGGTGGTGCCGGTGGACGATCCGGCCGTCCCGCGGCCGTCGCTGCCCTACGTGCGGACGGTCGTCGAGACGGCGTTCGTGCTGGGCCTGGGAACGGTCTGGTACTGGCGCGCGCCGTCCGCCAGCGACTTCGATCTGCACTTCGACAAGCGGGACTGGCGTTCGAAGCTGTTCTCCGTCAACGACGTCGTGTTCGACGACAACCGCTTCTCGACGAACGGGATCGTGCACCCGGTGGCGGGCGCCATCTACTACCAGATCGCCCGCGGCAACGGCCTGGGCCCGGGCGCCTCGTTCGCCTCCTCGTTTCTGGCCTCGGCGGTGTGGGAGTACTTCACGGAGTTCAGGGAGAAGCCGTCCATCAACGACCTCATCCTGACGCCCATGGGCGGCGCGGTCATCGGCGAGGCGACGTACCGGGTCGGGCGCATGTTCGCGGCCGGCCGGCCCAGCATCCCCAATTGCCTCGGCGCCATGGTCTTCTCGCTGGTGGCGACGTTGAACGAGACCACGGTCTGTCGGTCCGCCTCCCACCCCCCTTACGACGGCGTCGGGTTCTCCCAGAGCACGCCTCACCGCCTGGATCTGGCGGTCGGCGAGTCGTTCGGGCGCTTCGACGAGGGTCCGCTCAGCAGCGATCTGCTGCTCGACTTCGCGACGGTGATCGTGACGAACCCGGGGTACGACCGGCCCGGGCAGGGGACGCTGCCGGTCCACGCCGGGCAGTGGACCTCGTTCATCCTCGAAGGCTTGCTCTCCGAAGGGAACCTGACCGGGTTCTGGATGCACGCCGACATGACCTGGTGGGGGCGGTACTCTCGCCATTTCGCCGAGCCGAGCGGCGAGCGCGGCGATCGGCCGCACGGGCGCGGCCTGATGCTGGCGCTGGGGAGCACCTTCGACCACGACACGCGCGACCTGCCGACCGAGAAGGATCGCACCGCGACGGCCGGCATCCTCGGGCCCCGCATGGAGTACACCAGCCGCCGCAGAAAGGTGAGCTGGCGCGCCGAGGTCGGCGCCGAGTACGGCTTCTCGATCATCACGTCGCTGGTGTATCCGTTCGCGGCCCCGGCGCTGGCGGGCCAGGAGATCAAGAGCGAGCTGTGGCAGCAGGGCTACTACTACGCGCAGAGCCTGGTGGCGCACGCCGCCTTCCAGGCGCGCCTCGGCCCCGTCGAGCTGTCGGTGGCGGCGCGTCTCCTGGACGCCTGGTCGTTCAACCGCGGCGATCGCTACCAGTCGCAGATCACCAACAACTTCTCGCTGTTCGACCAGCGCACCTGGATCCGGACGGCCGTGACGGTCCCCATCTTCGGCGGTCCGCTGAACGCGATGCTGATGGCCGAGCGGGACGACCGCAGCAGCCGCATCCCGGGGTTCAGCGTTCACAGCGTCGAGACGCGTGGTGCCCTGTCGGTGCTGGCTCGCTTCTGAGGCCGCCGCGCCCGCGGACCACGGCAAACTGAAGTAAGCTGCCGAGATGCGCTTCGCCGGACGGATCGCGATGGTCACGGGCGCGTCGCGCGGGGTCGGCAAGACGCTGGCGCTGCGCCTGGCAGCCGAGGGGTGCGACGTGGTGGTCGCCGCCAAGACGGCGGCGCCCGACCCCAGGTTGCCGGGCACCATCCACGACACCGCGCGCGAGATCGAGGCGCTGGGCCGGCGCGCGTTCGCGGCTCAGCTGGACGTGCGCGACGACGCCGCCGTCGAGCGCGTGGTGGCGGAGGCGCACGCGCGCTTCGGGGCGATCGACTTCCTGGTCAACAACGCGGGCGCGCTGTACTGGCGCGCCGCCGCCGAGACCGAGATGAAGCGGTTCGATCTCGTGATGGGGGTGAACGCGCGGGGGACGCTCGCCTGCACGCGGTACGTGCTGCCGTCGATGCTGGCCCGCAAGTTCGGCCACATCCTGATGCTCTCACCGCCCGTCGATCCCACGGCGGGGGCCGGGAAGGTGGCCTACGCGCTGAGCAAGTTCGGCATGACCCTGATTGCCCAGGGCGTGGCCGAGGAGCTGCGCGGGCAGGGCGTCGCCGCGAACGCGTTGTGGCCGGCCACGCTGATCGACAGCCAGGCGACGCGCCGCTGGGGTCTCGGGGGGCCCGCGCTGTGGCGCAAGCCGGAGATCCTGGCCGACGCGATGGTCGCGATCTTCGACAAGCCGCCCGACTCGTTCACCGGGCAGGCGCTCATCGACGAGGACTTCCTGCGCGGCGAGGGCGTGACCGATTTCGCGCGCTATCGCTGCGAGCCCGACAGCGAACCGCCGCGGGTCGGGTTCGACTTCCGCCTTCAGGCGGGCTGAGCGTCGGTTCCGGAAGGCGCCGCCGCCGCGGGCTGGGCAGAGTCGCCCATGCGCCGCAGCCAGCGGATGTGCGACAGCAGCGCCTTGCCCATCGTCGCGTGCGAGCGGTGCGCGATCCCGTGCTGCTGGCAGGTCGCCTCGACGATGGGCGACAGGGCCGGGTAGTGGACGTGGCAGGTCCTCGGGAACAGGTGGTGCTCGACCTGGTAGTTGAGCCCGCCCAGGTACCAGGTCAGCAGCCGGTTGTCGCGCGCGAAGTCGACAGAGGTCTCGACCTGGTGGGCGGCGAAGTCGCGGCCCAGCTGCTTCGTTCCCGCGGGCGCCACGCGGAAGATGGCCTCCTCGACGCAGTGGGCGAGCTGGAAGACGACGGCCAGCGTGAACCCCAGCACGCAGGTCGTCAGCATGTAGAGCGCGACGACCGACCCGGCCCGATGGTGCAGCAGAGGAACCACGAAGGCCAGCGTCAGAAAGCAGATCTTGCCGACGCAGAACGAGAGCAGGTCCCAGCCGCTGGGACGCATGACGCGCGTGTCGGCGACGCCGGGGCGAATCAGAGAGCGGAAGTCGCCGGACAGCTGCCAGTTGACGGCCAGCAGCGCGTACAGGCCCCAGATGTAGACGTGCTGGAACCGGTGAAACCAGTAGCGGCGATCGTGCGGCGACAGGCGCGCCAGCGGCCCCAGCCGGATGTCGTCGTCCGAGCCGGAGACGTTGGGGTAGCTGTGATGGGCGATGTTGTGCTTGAACCGCCAGAAGTAAGCGTCGCCGCCCAGCAGGTTCAGCGACAGCGCGGCGGCCCGGTTCACGCCCGCGTGCGGCGAGTAAGCGCCGTGGTTGCCGTCGTGCTGGATGTTGAAGCCCACCCCCGCCATGGCCAGCGCCAGCGAGATGGAGAGCGGCACGGCTTGCCACCAGGCGTGCGCGCACCAGACCAGCAGCGCGTACGAGGCCGCCAGCCAGACGAGCAGCACGCCCGTCTTGATGTGGAGGTTGCGATCGCCGTGCCGCGCCCGGGGCCCGTCCGCAAAGTACGCGGACACACGAGCCTCGAGGTCGCGCCGGAACCCCGTACAAGGCGCATAGGTGGGGGGCACCGCGGGGTAAGGTACCACCTTCGCGAAAAAATCAGGCAATTCCCTATTGCGAGGTCTCTCCCGAGCTTTTCAGCGCGGCTGCGGCCCCCGCGAGCAGGACTTCAGGGCGACTTGGGGAGCTTGCCGAGCATCTCCCACAGGCGCTTCGCGGGGGCCTGACCGTCGCATCCGTTGACGAGCCACCCCTGGCCGCCCGGCGACATGCCCAGTCCCGGCCCGACGGTCGAGCCCGGCGACAGCGTGGGATCGGCGGCGACGCGCGCCACGCTGCTCGCGAATGTCGGGACGCCGACCGCCAGCACCGCGACCTGATCGGAGGCCGGGAACCACTGCCAGAGGTTCGGCTGCTTGGCGGCCATCCAGGCGCCGAAGGGCGTGGCTGGCAGCTGCGCGACCTTTGCCGCCGGGACATCTTCCTGCTGGTTGTAGAACGCGCTGACCTGGATGTAGCGGAAGCGGTTGGCGACGATCGTGTCGGCCCAGGGATCCTCGTCTCCGTTGGGCGCGTTCATGTTGGCCCCGGACGCGGTCGTTCCGCCCAGCGACGCGACGACCACCACCCGCTCAGTCACCGAGTGATCGATCAGATAGGCGTCCGCCACGTCGGTCAGGCCGTCACCGCAGGCGACCACCATGGGCCGGTTCGGCAGGCTCAGCGTCCGGGACTGGTTGACGATGAACAGCGCGCCTTCCGACCGGTTGGGGCGCGTGTCGTCGATGTTCCCGCTGGCCGGCATGACCAGAGGTGCGCCGACGCTGGTCTGCGGGTCGGGGATGTTCTGCAGGCCGCTCTCGCGCGCCGCTGCGACCAGGTCACGCCAGCCGCTCACGTTCTTCTGGATGTCGGCCCAGACGGACGTGGTGTTGACGATGATGCCCGCCAGCGGCGGGCCGCCCGCGTTGGCCAGGAGCACGGCGTATTCGCCCGACCAGTTGTCGTAGGCCCAGTCGTTGATCAGCACCAGCGGGTTGCGCTGGTCGACGGGCAGCAGCCCGTGGCGGTTCGTGCCCGCGTCCAGCGTCTCGTCACAGGCGGCGGCCAGGACGACCAGGGCGAGCCCGAGCGCGAACAGGGGGGCAGGGCGAACCATCCGCCCTCCAAGACTGTCTGACGCCGGGCTCCCTGATAAGCAAAAACGTCTCGCGCGGCTGCGTCTGTTGTATGGCGGCGGGTGGTGTTCGCCCACCGCGGCAGACCTCCGGCGCCCCCACGGGGAGCGGCGGGGTGCAGGCGCGCGGCCGCCTAATCGGCGGCGGCGCGCTCACGGGCAGCACCGACAACTCCAGCAGCTCGGGACCGGCCGCGTGGTTCTGGAAGTACTCGCGCGGGCAGACGTTCCAGCGCGCACGAAACAGGCGGTGGAAGTGCGCGTAGCTACCGAACCCCGCGGCGCGCGCCGCCTGGCGCAGCGTCGTGCGCGTCGCATGCCGGTCGCCGAGTAGCTCGAAGAACTTCCGAAAGCGGATCCGGTTCCGGTACTCGACGATCGAGACACCGGCGTCGCGCTTGAACACTCGGGCCAGCCGGCTGACGCTGAGCCCCAGGCGTGTGCTCAGCTCCTTGCCAGTCAGGCTCGGGTCGACCCTGAACAGGGTCTCCATGACCGCGACGACGTGGTGGTGCGGTTTCGGTGTGGGCGAGCTCGTTTCAGGTCTCACCCTCGATACTGTCGGCGGCGCGCGTTTGTTGTGGACAAATGCCGCGCGCGCCGCTTTGCCGCGCCGTCAGCGCCCCTCAGCCACGGTCTCTTGCAGCCGCGGCAGCAGCACGCTGCGCGGGAACCGATGCGCGAAGATGGTCGCCGCGCGCCGCGCTTCGCCGCGCCTGCCCGCCGCCACCAGCGATCGAACCCGCAACGCCTCGCGCTCCTCCGCGAGCCGCCCGTTCGGGAAGCGCCGTCCATGCTCGGCGACCAGCGCCAGCGCGCCGCTGAAGTTCCGGCTGACGTACGCGGCCTGCGCGCGCTGCAGCAGCCCCACCTCGGCCCGGTACGACTCCTGAGCCGTGGTGAACCGCGAGATGCGTGCCGGAGGCGCCGGCTCGGGGTCAGCCGCCATCGGCACCACGGCCGCGGCGACGGGCGCCGCCGCGACGGCCGCGGGCGGCGTGCCGCGGTCCCGCGAGAACACCGTCGTGCGCAGGGCTGCCGTCGCGCCGGCCGCGCCCACGGCCACCGCCAGCGACGCCGCCAGCGCGATCCGGAACCGCCGTCCCGGCACCGGCATCGCCGCCATCGTCACCACGCGCGGCTCCGCCACGATGGCGGCTCTCGCCCGCGCCAGCGCTCGCGCCCGGACACCGTCGGGCACCCGCCTGATGGCCCGCCCGCGTTCCAGGACGGCCTGCACCTCGGACTCCATGACTCCACCCTCGCTTGTCATTTACTGGCTCCTCCCTCCCTCAACAACCGCCGCACCGCTGCGGCCAATTCCTTGCGTGCCTTGCGCAGCCGAGCATAGGTCCCGAACCGGCTGATGGACAGGCTTTGCGCGATCTCGTTGACGGGAACACCGTCGAGGTCGTGCATGACGACGACGGCGCGCCGCGGAAGCGGCACGCGGTCCAGCGCGGCATAGAGCACGGCCAGCGACTCCTTCGACTGCAGCGAGGCCTCCGGGCTGATGCCGCGGTCCTCGGCGTCGATCGTCGCATAGGGCACCTCGCGCGCGCGCCGCCTGCGATGCGCGCAGACGACCCGGAACGCGACGCCGAACAAATACGGCCGCAGGGGCCGCGTCATGTCCAGCGTCGGCCACTTCCGGTGCAGGATGATGAAGACCTCCTGCGCCAGATCCTCGACCTCCCGGGGGCTGGCCCCGAGACGCTGGAGGGTCTCGAACAGGTAGTCCAGTTCCCGGTCATACGCCTGGAGGCAATCGCTTTCGGGCGTCGGCACGGGCGTGGCGGTTCGGACGAGGCGTAAATTGCCCATCGACTACTCACCTACTGTCTCGGCCGAATGGCTTGTTCACCGAAATCGCACGCTGAAGTCGGCCCCCAGGACCGCGGCGAACCGCGGGCCGCGCCACACGGGCAGCGCGTCCAACGTCACGATTCCGCGCGTGATCAGCCCCAGCCCGTCGGCGTGTACCCCCAGCAGGAACCGCTTGCCGAGCGGGTGCGTCATCGCCGCCCGGAGGCCGGCCTGGAAAACGACCCCGTAGTTCGTTTCCGGAACGTCAACGCCGGACCCGACGACGCGGACCGCGCCCAGGTTCGCCAGCACGCAGGCGCTCCAGGGGGCGCGCACGCCGCAGCCGGCCAGGCTGCCCAGGAACTCGCGCTGCGAGAAGCCCGAGCCGTCCGCCCGCTGGGTCGACGATTCCCCGGTCACCTGTGCGGCCAGCTCGACCGACGCGCGCGGCCAGATCGCGGTCGCCAGCAGGCGGCCGACGGGGACCGCGCTGGAGCCCAGCCCGAATCCGACGGCGGCGCCGGCACCGATCGCCACGACCGGCCCCGTGGGCCGGGGGGGCGGGGGTGGCTCGGGGGCGCGCACGACCGGTGGCGGCGGGGGTGGTGGTGGCGGCGGTGGTGGTGGCGGCGGCGGTTCGGGCGGCTTGGTCTCGGCCGCGGTGGTCGCCATCAACTGAACCTGCAAGGCCAGCGCGAAACCCATGGCGCGGGCCAGCTCACGGCAATCGCCGGTCCGCGACGGAAAGGTCTGCTCGCCGATGGCGCCGCCGTCGGCGTTCAGCCACTCGAGACGACCTTCCAGCTTCCGCGCCGACGGAGCGATCCGCACCTGCACGCGTTCGCGCGCCTCGGGAGAGAAGGGGCTGTAGCCGAGGCGCCCCGACACGATCGCGTCGAAGGCTTCGGCCGACGGGCACCCCGCCGGCGCGCTGTAGTCGAGGCGCGCCGAGATCTCCACCGCACGGGCCGCGGGCGCGCGACCCAGCAGGAGCAGCGCGGCGATCGCAACCGCGACGGCCGGATCGAGGCGGCACTTTCGCGCGGCTGGCACGGCCCACATCCTGTGCGAAGGGATTTTTTTTCACAACAACGTGCGTCGGTGGGCAGTTACCGGAGGCCCGGTTCAAAAAAATGAAAACAACGCTCGGCTCGGTCGCGGTCCTGATTCTCGTTCTAGGTGGGTGTGGCTCTTCGAGCTCGACGACGTCGGGTCAGGGCGGGGCGGTGGGCAGCGGCGGTGCGCCGGCCGGCA
>CAZPUH010000116.1:0-5751 GCA_964589215.1 uncultured Myxococcales bacterium
GACCCGCTTCGCGGAGCCGGAGCAGATCGTCATCATCCGGCCCGACCCGACGCGGGGCGTGCGGCGCATCCCCATCAACTATCCGGCCATCCTGAACGGGACGCGCCCGCAAGAGAACCTGGCGCTGATCTCGGGCGACACGATCTACGTCCCCTGAGCCTGGGCGCGCCGCTCGCCCGCCGCGCCTGCAGCGGCCACGGGCGGCGGCGGCAGCACGTAGTCGCGGTACGCGCCCGGATCGCCGGTGCGGCCGTCCATGGCGGCGATCGCCATGTTGTACATCTCGCGCGCGGTCACGTAGTGCAGCACCCAGCGCTGGCCGTCGTTGTAGCGCGTGGTCAGCTCGCGATGCAGCGCTTCCCCGCCGGCGCCCAGCAGCGAGGCGGCCGCGCGCTCCTGCGTGCCGTGCGTGTGCACCTTGACGAACACCCAGTCCGGCCGCCCGGCGACGCCAATCCCCTGGCGCACCCAGCTGCGCACGCGGGCGGGCGTGGCGGGATCCTCGCCGGTGACGGCGCCGTTCTCGATGCGCGGCGCCAGCACGCGTCCGGGGCGCAGCGCGAACGCCAGCGGCCCCTCGATCATCAGCAGGCGGTCGTCGCGCCGGGTGCCGACCCGCGCGGGCGTCCCCTGCTCGTAGGCGCGGCGGCGGGACAGGTCCCCCTCGGGCCAGTAGATCTGGTTGACGATGGCCGGTTGCGACTGGTCGGGCGCCGCCGGGAACGTGAAGTCGGCGTAGCAGCCGGTCTCGTGCAGGATGGGCAGCTCCTCGTCGACGCCGCACCAGCGCCCGTCGGCGCGCGCGTTGGCAAGGCACCAGTTGCCGTGGATGAACGCGTAGCGGAGGCGCCCCCCCGGATCGCGCGACAGGTGACCGTGCCGCGCGTAGAGGTCCAGGTACTGCCCTATCTTGTCGCGCAGCCCGGCGGCGGTGTCGCCGTCGTGGTGCAGGTGCAGCTCGACCTCGCCGAAGCCGCCGGCCGCCAGCGCGGCCAGGCCGTCCAGGTAGCCCGTCTCGTACTCCTCGCCCGGGAAGAAGAAGCTGTGGCGCGGCGGCCGCCCGTCGGCGTCACGGAACTGGCGGGCCAGGGGCGGGTAGCGATCGACCCACTGCTGCACGCGCTCGGCGCCCAGGCGGCGGTCCGTGGTGCGCCAGAGCGGCTCGTAGTGATCGCAGAACGCGAACAGCAGGTGCCGGGGCCCGCCCGCGGTCGCCCACGCCGCGCGCGCCCGCGGCAGCGACGAGCGCGCCAGCCAGCCCGCGTAACCCATCGTCCAGGCGCCGAGATTCTTCCCGCGCGCCCGCTTCACCGCCGACTTCGCTTTGTCGAGGAGGCCCACGCCGCACGCCAGATTAACACGGGCATTTGACGTGCATTGAGGCAGCCGGCACTATCGTCTGAGCGGCCGGGAGCGCCCTCCATGAAAGTCGTCCTCTTTTGCGGTGGTCTCGGGATGCGTCTGCGGGACTACTCCGATCAGATCCCCAAGCCACTGGTCCCCATCGGGCCGCGGCCGATCATGTGGCACCTGATGAAGTACTACGCTCACTTCGGGCACAAGGACTTCATCCTCTGCCTCGGGTACCGGGGCGACGCCATCAAGAACTACTTCCTGAAGTACGACGAGACGGTCTCGAACGACTTCATCCTGTCCGACGGCGGGCGCAAGGTGGACGTGCTCCAGCACGACATCAGCGACTGGCGCATCACGTTCGTCGAGACCGGACTGCACTCCAGCATCGGCATGCGGCTGCGCGCCGTGCGCCAGCACCTGGAAGGCGAGGAGATGTTCCTGGCCAACTACAGCGACGGCCTGTCGGACCTGGACCTCCATCGCTTCGTCACCGACTTCAAGGCGTCCGGCAAGACGGCGTCGTTCCTGAGCGTGCCGGCGCCCTACACGTTCCACATCGTGCAGTCCGACGCCGAAAACCACGTCACCCGGTTCGAGGCGATCGGCACCTCCCACCTGCGCGTCAACGGCGGCTTCTTCGCCCTGCGCCGCGAGATCTTCAACGTCCTGCAAGAGAACGAGGATCTGGTCTCCGAACCGTTCGAGCGCTTGATCGCCAAGAAGGATCTGCTGGGCGTCCCCTACGACGGGTTCTGGCGGAGCATGGACACCTTCAAGGATCGCATGCACCTCGAGGAGCTCTGGGGCCGCGAGAAGGCGCCTTGGAAGGTGTGGTAGCGCAGAGCGCGCGCGACCGCCCGCGGCAGCTCCTTCTGCTCACGCAGCACTTCCCTCCGTCGGGCGAGGTCAGCGGTCGGGTGACGGCGCGGCTGCTCCGGCACCTCTCGGGGTTCGGCTGGCAGACGACGGTGCTCACGCTCGCGGAGCAGGCCATCGTCGGCCCGATCGACCGCGGCGCGTACACCGACGTGCTGGCCACGGTCCACGTCGAGCGCGTCGCCCGCTGGCCGCGGATGCTCGATCTGCTGGTCAAGGCGCGCCGGCGTGGGGCCCGCCCCACCCCCGGCCCGCCGGCAGCCCCCACGCCAGCCCCGGCGGCAGAAATTTCCTGGTCGGCCAACGCCCACCGCTCGCGCCTGCTGCGCTACCTCACCTTCCCGGACAACAAGACGGGTTGGGTCGCGCCCGCCGTGCTGCGCGCGCGGCAGCTGCTGCGCGCGCAACGGTTCGACGCGCTGCTGACGCTCTCGCCGCCGCACTCGACCCACCTGGCGGGGCTGGCGCTGAAGCGGCTCTTCCCCCATCTCCCCTGGATCGCCCAGCTGCACGACCCGTGGGTCAGCTTCGATGCGCCACCCACCGACTGGGCGCTGGCGCGCGGCGCCAGCTACCTCGAACGCCAGGTCCTGTCGGCCGCGGACCAGGTCTTGCTGGCCACCGACGAGGCGCGGCTGCGTTACCTCGCCCGGTACCCGGAGCTGCCGCCCGGCAAGATGGGCGTCCTCGTGAACGGCTACGACCCGGTGGACTTCCCGCCGGCCGCGCCGGCCGCGCCGGCGCCGGAACCTCGCCCGCTGCGCTTCGTTCACCTCGGAACGATCTACGGCGGTCGCGATCCGCTGCCGTTTCTCTCCGCGCTGGCGTCGCTGGTCGCGACCGGCGCGCTCGATCGCCGGGCCGTGCAGGTCGAGCTGATCGGCGACTGCGAGCCTCTGGCGGCCGTCAACGCCGCCGTCGCGGCGGGCGGCCTCGAGGAGGTGGTGACGGTCACCGGGCAGATCGACCATGCACAGGCGCTGGCGCGAATGGTGGGCGCCGACGTGCTGCTGCTGCTCGCGCAGGGGCAGCCCTGCCAGATCCCCGCCAAGCTGTACGAGTACCTGCACGCGCGGAAATTCGTGCTCGCCTTCACCGACGGCGCCTCCGCGCGCGTGATCGAGGAGACCGGCGCCGGCCGGGTCGTCGGGCCCGGCCAGGACCCGACCCCGGCGCTGCGCGAGATCGTCGCGCTCCACCGGTCGGGAGAGCTCGCCCGATGGACCGCCGGGCCCGACAAGCTCGCGCCATATCAGGCGCGGCACCTGGCTGGCCTGCTGGCCGCGCGCTTGAACGCGCTGGCCGGTGACGCCGGTTCGCGCCAAGCTGCGGCCTAGGATCCCCGTGTCCCAGACATCCCCCGCCAAGATCTCCGTCATCTTCGGAACGCGCCCCGAAGCCATCAAGCTGGCGCCCGTCATCCTGCGGCTCAAGCAGGAGGCCGGCCTCACCTGCCACGTCTGCTCGTCGTCGCAGCACCGGCAGATGCTCGATCAGGTGCTGGAGGTGTTCGAGATCCGTCCCGACGCCGACCTGGACCTGATGCGCCCGAACCAGACGCTGAGCGGGCTCACGGCGCGCGCCATCGAGGCCATCGACGGCTACCTGGCGGCCGAGAAGCCCGATCTGGTTCTGGTCCAGGGGGACACGACCACCGTGTTCTGCGCGTCGCTGGCGGCGTTCTACCGGCACGTGCCGATCGGCCACGTCGAGGCCGGCCTGCGCACGGGCGATCTGACCGCCCCCTGGCCCGAGGAGGCCAACCGCGTGTTGACGTCGCGGCTGGCGCGGCTGCACTTCGCGCCGACGACGACCTCGCGCGACAACCTGCTGCGCGAGGGGACGCCGGCCGACGCCATCTCCGTCACGGGCAACACGGTCATCGACGCGCTCTTCATCGCGGCCGAGCGCGTTCGCCAGCGCCCGCCGACGATCGCCGGCCTGCCCGCCACGCTGCAGCCAGCGGCGGACCCGGCGCCGGGCGCGCCGCGCATGGTGCTCATCACCGGACACCGCCGCGAGAACTTCGGGGGCGGGTTCGAGTCCATCTGCCGCGCCATCGCCGAGCTGGCGGCGCGGTTCCCCGACGTCCACTTCGTCTACCCGGTGCACCTCAACCCCAACGTGCGCGGCCCCGTGCGGGAGATCCTGGGCCCCCAGCTGGCCGACGGCGGGGGCTCCGCCACCGCCAACCTGCACCTCATCGAGCCGCTGCCTTACCTCTCCTTCGTGGCGATGATGATCCGGTCCACCGTCATCCTCACCGACTCGGGCGGCGTCCAGGAAGAGGCGCCCAGCCTGGGCAAGCCGGTGCTGGTCATGCGAGCCGTGACCGAGCGCCCCGAGGCGGTCGCGGCGGGCACCGTGCGGCTGGTGGGGACCGACCAGCGCCGCATCGTCGACGGCGTGGCGGAGCTGCTCACGAACCCGGACGTCTACGAGAAGATGTCGCGCGCCCACAACCCCTACGGCGACGGGCACGCGTCCGAGCGGATCGTGGCGCTGTGCAAGGACCTGCTCGCGCGCGGGTAGCGACGATCAGCCGACCAGCACGACGCCCAGGCGCTTGGCCTCGGGGATGTAGCTGCGCATGCGGCCCAGGCCGCCGACGGGCGTGCGGTAGCGCGCCGCCACGATCACGACGCCGTCCAGCTGATCCACCAGCGAAGGCACGACGCCGGGCTTCGAGTACTCGGCCAGGTTGACCAGCACCACGCCGGCGCCGCCGGGGCGCGTCTCCAGGGTCGCCTGCAGCGCCACGGCGGCGGCGAAGGGGTCGCCGCAGGGCGTGGGCGCCAGCTCGATGAGGCGCGGTGCCAGCTGCCGCTGCCGGTACATCGAGCGGTCGCCCGGCTGGAACGCCTCCGCCCAGGGCCACGTCGGCCAGCTATCGACGATCGCGACGTCGGTGGCCAGGAACCGGAGCAGCGCCTCCGCCACGGCCCTCACCAGCGGCGCCAGGGACTGCCCGCGCGCCAGCGCCCGCGCGGCCGGCACGAACCCCACCGTGCGGGCCTGAGCCCGGACGATGGCGCGCGCGGCCGGCGCGCCCGTCGCCGACTGCGCGTCCGCTGAAAGGCCCGGCCACCCGTAGCGTTCGGCGTCGGAAGGACCAGCCGTCGGACGGACTGCGGCCGGCATCGCCCCTCAGGCGCGAGCCTTCTTGACGTGCAGCTCGCTGTCGAGCACGCCGCGGTCGACCAGCCCCTTGATGGTCTTGAGGCGGTAGTAGCGCGGCCCGGTCCACTCTTCCTTGCTGAGGTGGTGCTTCTTGTAGGCCTGGTACAGCTCCTCGATTCCCTTCTTGAGGGTCCAGGTCGGCTTGAACCCCGGCAGCTTCGTCTCGATCTTCGTGAAGTCGACCCGGTAGTTGCGCAGGTCGGCGGACGCGCCCTCGGCGAAGGCCACCGTCGAGTTCGGAACCACCTCGGCCACCATCTCCGCGACCTGGCGGATGCGGAAGTTCTCGGCCGTGCGCCCCACGTTGAAGGCCTGGTTGTGGATGGCCTCCTTCGGCGC
>CAZPUH010000117.1:0-5190 GCA_964589215.1 uncultured Myxococcales bacterium
CGGGCGCCCCCACAACCGCGGCCAGCGCCGCCACCGCCGCCGCTCGCCGCATCAGGCGCGCCTCCGCCGGCGCAGCGCCGCCGCGACCAGCAGCGCCGCCAGGGCCGTCGCCGCGGGGGCCGGGCTGCCTTCGCTCACGGCGCAGGCCGTGCACCCGCCGCGCATGTTGCCGTCGGGCGGCGGGTGGTCGCTGGGGTAGATGCCGCACACGCCGGCGCGGTCGTCGGGGGCCAGGGTGCGCTTCTGGGTGTCACCCGGCATGGCCGACGGGTACATGGTCGTCTCGCGGACGTCGGCGCTCGCCGCCATGCAGTCCGGCACCGGCGCCCCCGTGTTGTCCGTGGGGCGGACGCGCGTTCCGGGCGACTCGGGATCGTAGCACGTGTGGTCGAGCCCCAGAAAGTGCCCCATCTCATGGGTGACGGCGTTCTGCAGGTCCATGTCCGCGGCCAGCTGGGGGGCCGCCACCACGTCCGCCCACTTGAAATCGACGAGGTTCACCTCGATGTCGGCGTCGTAGATCTGTCCCGTGTTGCGGTTGGCAGTGTCCCACGTGAAGGCCAGCGCCGACGAATCGTAGTCCACGTCGCAGCTGCCGTCCGCGGCCAGCTGGCACCAGCTGGCGCTGCGGAAGATCAGCGCGTTGTGCGCGTCGTTCACGGCGCGGGGGGCCGGATCGTTCGACGCCCAGATCTGGATGGTCATGTAGGTGCAATCGTTCTGAGCCGCGCTCCAGGTCTCGGCTGCGGCGGTCACGGCGTTCAGCACCTGATCGGTGGTCATCGCCGGCTGGTTGAACCCGCTCACGTAGGCGGTGATCGGCAACGTGCGTTCGGACCAGAAGAAGGGGGCGTTCCGCTCGGTGTAGTAGCGGACGTAGGCGGCGGCGGGGCGCGGCAGCGCGGTCGAGACGATCGCGAGCAGCAGGCCCGCGCGCAGCACCTTCATTTCGCGGCAGCCAGCGCCTGGACCTGTGCGCGCAGCTCATCGAGGGGCCGCTCGCGCGAGTCGACGACGGCCGGGGACGTGACGGCCGGGGTCGCCGAGCGCAGGCGGACGAAATCCGCGCCGGCCCGGTCCGGCCCGCGCACCATCCAGCGGCCGCTGGTCGCCTCGCGGCGCAGGGGGCGCTTGCCCTGGGTCAGGCCGACCACCGTGGCGCGCTCCGGTGGACCGTGCAGGAAGACCAGCGTGCGCTCGCCGGGGACGAAGCGCGGCATGCCGTCGACGGTGGTCGTCACGTCGCCCACCGTCCCGCCCGGCTGCAGCACGGTCAGGTGGGCGCCCGGCTGCAGGCCGCCCTTCCAGCCTTCCACGACCTGCAGCTGGATGGTCGTGGTGATGCGCTCGTGCCGCGCGTCCCAGGCCGCCTGCACCGACAGCACGTCGACGACGGCGATCCGCTCGGCCCGGCCGACCATCGCGGGAAGATCCAGCGCCATGATCAGCGTCGCGCGAGCGGTCGCCGCGCCGCCAAGGGCGGCTGCCAGCGCCACCAGCGCGGGAAGGCGACGACGCGCGCACCGCATGATCGGGGGAATCATACGGGATCAGGCGCCCGACGAGCCGGGGGTGGTCGCCGGTGCCGGCAGCGCCGCGGCGGTTGGTGCGGGAGCGGGTCCGGCGGGTGCCCGCTGGACGGGCGTGCCCCGGACGTGATAGCCGCCGTTGCTGCCCGGCAAGGGCGGCGCCGCATGCGCCTTCTCGCGGGCCAGCTCCATGAAGCGAACCTGACTGCGCGTGGCCTTGGGCGCGTGGGAGCCGTTCACCAGCGCTTCGGTTCCGCTGGAGCCGTTGGCCGCGACGCCGTTGCTGGCGACTGTCCCGTTGCCGGCGCTCACGCCGCTGGGCGCCTCGGGGCGCACGCGCACGTAGGAGCCGTCGGGCAGCAGGCGCCGCGCCTTCACGTTGTCGGCCAGCGCGATCCCCAGGATCTCGTCCACGACGCGGTCGCGCAACCCTTCGTCCTCGACCGGGAACATGACCTCGACACGGCGCTGGAAGTTGCGCGGCATCCAGTCGGCCGATGACAGGTAGACCTCCCGCTTGCCGCCGTTTTCGAACGAGAAGATGCGGGCGTGCTCGAGGAACCGATCGACGATGCTGATCACCCGGATGTTGTCGCTGGTGCCCGGCACGCCGGGTCGCAGGCAGCAGATGCCGCGCACGATGAGGTCGATCGAGACCCCGGCCTGCGACGCCCGGTAAAGCGCCTTGATGACGGGGGCGTCCACCAGCGCGTTCATCTTGCCGACGATCCGCCCGCGCGGGCCCAGGGCCGCCTCGCGGTCGATGAGCGCGATCAGCTTCTCCTGAAGGCCGACCGGCGCCACCGAGAACTTCTTCCACGACGGGGGCGACGAGTAGCCGGTCAGCAGGTTGAACAGCGCGCCGGCGTCGTCGGCGAACGCGTCGCGCGCCGTGAAATACGAGATGTCGCCGTAGATGCGGGCCGTCGACGGGTTGTAGTTGCCCGTCGACAGGTGCACGTAGCGCTTGATGCGGTTGCCCTCGCGGCGCACGACCAGCGCCACCTTGCAGTGGGTCTTGAGGCCGATCAGGCCGTACACGACGTGAACGCCCGCGTCCTCCAGCGTGCGGGCCCACTGGATGTTGGGCGCCTCGTCGAAGCGCGCCTTCAGCTCGACGACGGCCGTCACCTGCTTGCCGTTCTCGGCCGCGCGGATCAGGGCCCGCACGATGGGCGAGTCCACGCTGGTGCGATAGAGCGTCTGCTTGATGGCGAGCACGTTGGGGTCGTCCGCCGCCTCGGAGATGAACTCGACGACGTCCTCGAACGACTCGTACGGGTGGTGAAGCAGCACGTCGCGCTGGGCGATGACGCGAAAGATGTCGTCGTACTCCTTCAGCGGCGGCACCAGCTGAGGCGAGAACGGTTCGTCCTTGTACTCGCGCAGGTCGTCGCGCGCGCAGATCGGCGCGAGGTCCGCCAGGTGAAGAGGCCCGTCCGTGAGGTACACGTCGTCGGGCTCCAGGCGCAGCGCGCCGCTCAGGAACGCGACCACCTCGGCTGGCGTGTCCTGCGCGATCTCCAGCCGGACGGCGCTGCCGCGCTCGCGACGGCGCAGCTCTTTCTGGATGGTCTTCAGCAGGTCGTCCGCTTCATCCTCGTCGATCGACAGGTCGAAGTTGCGCGTGACCCGGAACGGGCTGCAGCCGACCACCCGGAACCCCGGGAAGAGGTCGCCGGCGTGCATCGCGATCAGGTCCTCGAGCAGCGTGAACCCGAAGCGCCCCGCGCCCGGCAGCTCGGTGATGCGGGGCAGGACGGACGGCACCTGCACCACCGCGACCATTGTCTCGCGCCGCGCCACCTTCTCGTGCTCGCGGTGCATGAGGATCGCGAGGTTCAAGCTGCGGTTGCGCAGCATCGGGAAGGGGTGGCCGGGGTCCACCGCCAGCGGCGTCAGCACCGGCCACACCTCGCGCGAGAAGTAGCCGGAGAGGTGGCTTTTCTGTTCGGGGGTGAGGTCGCCGGCGCGCAGCAGGCGGATGCCCGCCTCGGCCAGCCCCGGCGCGATGTCGGTGCGCCAGATGCGGTACTGCTCGGCCACCATGGCGTGCGCGCGCTGGCTGATCGCCGCCAGCTGCTCCGAGGCGGTCAGCCCGTCGGGGGGCCTCTCCGCGACGTTCCCGGAGAGCTGCTGCTTGAGGCCCGCCACCCGGACCATGAAGAACTCGTCCAGGTTCGAGGCGACGATGGCGAGGAACTTCAGCCGCTCGACCAGGGGGACGGTCGGATCGCGGGCTTCGTCGAGCACCCGTTCGTTGAACCCCAGCCACGACAGCTCGCGGTTGATGAACAGCTTCGCGTTGGCGGGGTCGTTGACGACCGGCACCCGGACGGTCGTCTGATTTCGGCGGGCTCTGCGGGCCACCCGGGGATTTTATCAACGATCCGGCGCGGATGCGCGCCGGCCGGCCTCGAATGCGAACGTCAGTGCGCGTCGGTCAGGAAACCGGCGCGGCGTTCGGGGCCGTCGAACGTGACCTGGACGGCGCGCCGGTCGCGCCGGTGGCCGTGGGCGCGGAGCCGCGCCCCTTTGAGCATCTCCTCGACCAGATCTTCGAAGGACAGACCGGCGCCGTGGGCGATCTTCGGGAGCAGGCTGCCGGGGGTCATCCCGGGCAGCGTGTTCACCTCCAGCACCACCTCGTTGCCGCGCTCGCTGACGATCAGGTCGACGCGCGTCGCTCCGTCACAGCCCAGGGCCTCGTGGGCCAGGGTCGCCAGGCGCAGCGCGGAGCGGTAGCGCTCGGGAGACAGTCGCGCCGGCAGGTGGTACTCGGTGCGACCGGTCGTGTATTTGTTCCGGAAGTCGAAGAAGCCGCGTTTCGGCACGATCTCGACCGCCCCCAGGGGCTTGCCGTCCAGGATGGCGACCGAGACCTCCTTGCCCTCGATGAAGCGCTCGACCAGCACGTCGTCGTCGAAGCGCAACGCCTCCTCGACCGCCGCCTCCAGCTCCAGCTCATCGCGCGCGATCTTGATGCCCAGCGACGACCCTTCGCCCGCCGGCTTGACGATGACCGGGAACCCGAACGAGCCGTGCAGCTCCAGCAGATCCTCCCCGCCGTCGGACTGCACCACGTATCCGGGGGCGGTCGGCAGGTTGTTGAGGCGGAAGACCTCCTTGGCGCGCACCTTGTTCATGGCCAGCGCCGACGCCAGCACCCCGGAGCCGGTGTAGGGGATGCCGAGCAGCTCGAGGACGCCCTGGATGCAGCCGTCCTCGCCGTAGCGGCCGTGAAGCGCCACGAAGGCCACGTCGATCCGGGCTTGCCGCAACACGAGGTCGACGTCGCGGTCGACGAACAGCGGCCAGGCGTCGTAGCCGCGGTCGGCCAGGGCGGCGACGACGGCCTCGCCGGACCGAATGGAGATGTCCCGCTCCGCCGACAGACCGCCCATGAGCACGCCGATCTTGCGCTGTCCGATCATTCTCCACGGGTAACCTCCGCGCCCTCGCTCGTCAAAAAACTTGGGCCGGTTGGCGAAGGACCGGCGCCCGCGGCACGCAATTTCTCCATTCTGTGATAAAGACGGGCGCCATGACTTTTTTGGAGGCGGCTTTCGAGGTCCTTCGGTGGGAGGGTCGGCCGCTGCATTTCAAGGAGCTGACCGAGCGTGCCCTCGGCAAGAAATTGCTGACGTTCGTGGGGCGCACG
>CAZPUH010000118.1:0-2058 GCA_964589215.1 uncultured Myxococcales bacterium
GGGCTCGGTGCCCACCGGCTGGACGACGTTCAAGGGGTACAACGGGAAGATCGGCGCGACCGATCAGGCCGTCGCCACGGACGCGGCCCATTCGGGCTCGAAGGCGCTCAAGAGCATGGCCGCGTCCCAGGGCAGCAGCCGCGTGCAGAAGGAGCTGAGCGCGCTGGGCGCGACGGCCAGCAAGCACTGGGGGCGGATCTTCTACAAGGTGCAGAGCCCGTCCGCCGTCGACAGCGCGCACGTGCTTCACACCACCTTTCTCAGCCTGATGGGCGGCTCCACCGAGGACCGGGTCGTCGACACTGTCGAGACCCAGGGGGCCCACACGCACCAGTGGCTCTTCAACACGCCGGACGACGCCTGCTGCACCAGCTCCAGCTACGACTGGACGTTCGACGACGCCTGGCACTGCGCCGAGTGGTACGTCGACCTGACCACCAAGAGCTTCCGCTTCTTCTCCGATTCGAAGGAGGTCACCCAGCTGGCGTTCTCGAACCGGTCGAACGCCGAGATGCCGGCCAGCTACACGCAAGTCATCCTGGGCGCGACGTACTATCAGACGGACACGCTCACCGGACCGTTCACGATGTGGATCGACGACCTGGCGATCGACGACAACCAGATCGGCTGTCAGTAGCCGCGCAGCAGCGCCGCCAGCTCGCCCAGCCCCAGGCGGCTGGGCGCCAGCGTCAGCGGCGCGAGCGTGCGCTGCAGGAACTCCGCCTGGGCGGCGTCGTCCAGGTCGGCGAAGAGCACCGCCGGCGTGCCGACCCCCTCGGCGCGCAGGCGGCGCAGGATCAGGATCCCCTGCGTCTCGGCCAGACGGGCGCGGGTCCCCGCGTCGATGAGGGCCGCCGACCGCCCCTGCTCGTCGATCAACCGATCGGGCGGCGTGCGGCGGAAGTCCAGATCCAGCAGCAGGCCGTCGGTCCCGGCGAGGCTGTCGCGCGCCGACGCGAAGTCCGCCGCCGGCACGAAGTCGAACGACTGGCCCAGGAAGCGGCGAAAGCGGTCGATGTACTCGCTGCCGTCCTCGCAGACGACGAACACCCGCCGGGGCGCGCCGGCCGCGGTCATGTCGGGAACACCGCCCCGATCGCCTTCGCCACCGGCGGCGCCTCCGGCCGCACCACCAGGTGGCCGCGCCACTGCCGGACGGCGTCGCGCACGATCGCCAGTCCGCGCCCGCTCTCGCGCCCCTCGATCGCGTCCAGCGTGGGCGCCGCCGCCGCCGAGTCGCCGACGGAGAGGCTGACCAGCGGGCGCCCCGTCACGTCGCGGTCGCGATCCAGCCGGACGACGACCCGCGGATCGGGCTGACCAGCCACGGCCGCCTGCGCGTTGCGCAGCAGGTTGGCGAAGATGGCCGCCAGCGCGGGCTCGGCCACCGGGAAGTCGACCTGCAGATCCGCCAGCGAGAGCCCGGGCGCCGTCCAGGCCAGCCCCGCCCGCCGCACCGCCGCCTCGACGCCGCCGATCCACGACGACAGCACCGCCGCGTCCAGCCGCGTGCGCGGCCCCAGCTCCAGCAGCGCGTTGAGGCGGTCGGCGTGCTCGCCGCGCAGCCGCGCGTCGATCGCCAGCAGCTCCGCGTGGCCAGCGGGCGCGGGGCGCGCCAGCAGGTGCTCGGCGCGGGCCAGATCGGCGACCAGCGGACCGAAGGTCGGCTCCCGCTCCAGCGGCTTCAGCGCGACGCCGGCCCCCCGCCCCGCCTGCGCGACGTAAGCGTAGAGGTCCGCCACCACCTGCGAGGTCGGCCGCGGCTCGGTCATCGCGCGGCGAACCTCGTCGCGCGCGCCCTCGTCGGCGACCGCACCCAGCACGCCGGCCCGGTGCTTGAGCACGTCGTGGCGCAGCTCGGCGACGGCGCGCGCCAGCTCCGGGAAGAGCTCGGGTTGCCGGCGCAGCGCGGACGGCAGCGTCTTGCCGCGCCAGCGCCGCCGCACGATCGCCAGCAGCGCGATCGCCAGCGCGAGGGCCGCGGCCCCGGCGAGCCGCTGCCCGCGCAACCGTCGGGCCTCCTGGCTGGCGCGGCGCCTGTCGGCCAGCTGGCGCTCG
>CAZPUH010000119.1:0-8880 GCA_964589215.1 uncultured Myxococcales bacterium
GAGCTGGTGTTCGCGACGCCGTCCGACGCCGTGGGGCGCGCGCTGCGCCTGTGCCTGTCGTCGATCCTCGTGAAGTTCATGCGCAGCGGACCCGAGGCGCCGCGCGACGGCGAGACCAAGCGAATCGCGCGCGGCGTTCCCTCGCGCATGCTGTCCGATCGGGCCGTCGAGCTGGCGGGCGGGCTGGCGGCCGTCGAGCGGCGCCAGCCGCCGGGCACGCCGGCCCCGCGCGTGGTCGACGGCGACGCGCGCGACCTGCCGATCGACGCGCGCAGCGCCGCGCTGGTCGTCTCGTCGCCGCCCTACGCGGGCACGTACGACTACGCCGCCCAGCACGCGGTGCGGTTCGCCTGGCTCGAGCTGCCGCTCCGCAATTTTCGGCGCGCGCAGATGGGGGCGCGGACCAGCGCGATCGGCGACGCCCCGGCCGAGGACTGGGGCGGCGCCCAGCGGCAGTTCGTGGCGGAGATCGCCCGGGTGCTGCGCCCCGGCGGCCACGCGATGCTGGTGGTCGGCGACGGCGTGGTGGACGGCCGCCCCGAGCACGCGCCGGACGCCATCGCCGAGGCCGGCGCGCCGGTCGGGCTGGAGCCGATCGCGCGGGCCTCGCAAGCTCGACCCATCCACGACCGCCGGCTGGCCCAGATCTTCGCGGCTCAGCCGCGGCGCGAGCACCTGCTGCTCTTGCGCCGGCGCGGTTGACCATCGCGCTTTCGCCTCCAGGTTCAAAGCAGCGGGTGAGTTTCGTCGGGGAACCCGGCGCAGCTCGACCGCGCGGGATCGAGGGACCCCGCGGGGGTCCTGACGTGGGGAGGTGATGGCCATGGAGACCAGGCAATACAACGGGGAGCTTCGGCGGGCAGGGCGCGCGGCGCTCATCGGGCTGGCGGCGACGGCGGCCATGACGTTGCTGATGGCGGTGGGCATCTTCCGGCACGGCCCGGTCGCGTTCCGTCCGTTCCCGGTCGAGTTCGCGTTGCGCGTGTTCCCCGGCTGGGCGCCCCTGCCGCTGGCCGTCGCCACCACGTTGGCGCACTTCGCGTACGGCGCCGGGGCTGCCGTGCTGTTCTCGTTCCTGGCGCGCCCGATGACGCCCGGGCGCGGACTGGCCTTCGGCGTCTCGCTCTGGATGCTGATGCAGATCATGTTCGTACCCGCCCTGTTCGGCTGGATGGAGTTCGGCCTCGGGCGCGGGGAGCCCTGGTCGGCGCTGTTCACGCTGCTGCTGCACGTCGTCTACGGCACGGTGCTGGGCGTTCTGGGCGCCCGCGACGAGCGCGCGCATCACGCCCGCTTCGACGCGCTGGACCGGCTCGAGACGGTCTGACCCGACGCCGCCGGCCCGGGCGTGGTGGTAGCCTCAGGGGGTGGCAGACGCGACGACGGACGCCGCCGATCGCGAGCTGAGACGGCAGCTCGCGACGCTGGTCTACAGTCAGGTGACCCCCGCGCTGCCCGCCGACGCCATCACCGCCGCTGGCTGGTGGAACCTGACCGCGCGCCTCGGCTGTCCGCTGCCGCTGGTCGTGGTGCACGACTTCGGCCTCGTGCTGACGGCCGAGCGGCTGGGCGGTGGCCGCCAGGTGCGGCGCGAGCTGGGGCGCATCCCGGCCCCCGTCGGCCGCTACCAGACGCTGTTGACCCGGGTCGCCGCCTCCGAAGCCGTCGCCGAGCTGGGGGCCGCCCCGCTGCGGGACGAGATGCTGGCGGTCATCCTGGTCCGCGTGCTGGGGGACGTGTTCCTGCGCTGGGCGCCGCGGGGGCTGGCGCCGGCCGAGCTCCCGGCGGCGTCGTCGCTCTATGACAGCGACCGGGAGTTGCTGGCGCGCGCGCACGATCCCGGGTGGGCGCTGGCGTTCATCCAGCGGCTCGTCGACCACGAGCGCGGCGTGCTGGCGCGCCTGGACCAGATCGAGGCCGGCGCGCTCCGCTTGCTGGGGCTGTTCTCGGCGGAGGGTGGCGCGGCGGACCTGGGCGACCTCTACCAGCTGTTGGGGAACGCGACCGGCGCGACCGACGTCGTGGATTTCTCGCTGCAGCTGCTGCCGTCGCTGCTGGAGACCAAGCGCCGCCCGTCGGCCCAGCGCTTCTCGATCGACGGCTACGTGTCGGTCGAGCGGCGCGGCAACGTCGACGCGCTCTTGCCCAGCGAGCTGGCTCACGACGACGACGTGTTCGTGCAGAAGGCGCTCTCGGACGACCTGCTCTATTACGGGCACGAGCGGCAGAACGAGGCGACCCGCCGACTGCACGTCCTGCTGATCGACGCCAGCGCGTCCATGCGCGGCGCGCGCGAGATCTTCGCGCGCGGGCTGGCGCTGGCGCTGGCCAAGAAGCTCTCGTTGCAGGGGGGCGACGTCTGGCTGCGCTTCTTCGACAGCCGCTTGCACCCGCGCTTCGATCTCGGGCGGGCGGCGCGGCGCGATCTGCCCCGCTTCCTGGCTTTTCGGTCCGAGCGCGGGCGTAACTACGGGCGGGTCTTCTCCGACCTGACCGTCGAGGTCGAGCGACTCGCGCGCGAGGAGGGGCGGCAGGTCGTGATCACGTTCATTACCCACGGCGCCTGCCACATTCCGCTGCCCACCGTCGAGGGGCTGGCGCGGCTGGCGAACCTGACGGGCGTGTTCGTGCTGCCGTCGCAGCCGCTGGATCTCGAGTACCTGCCGCGGCTCCATCGGGTGCAGGTCGTGACGGCGGCGTCGCTGGCCCGCCCGGCCGACAAGCGGCGCCGCGCGCTGGAGATCATCGACGAGGCGGCGGGCGCCTGATGCCGAACCAGGCCGAGATCCACGCGCGCGAACGGGCGGACCGGGCCCTTCGCGGCGGGCGCCCGACCGAGGCGCTGGGCCACTACTGGCAGCTGCTCTCGGGCGTGAAGGCCGATCGGGCTCACTACGAGGCCTGGTTGGAGGGGGCGGTCACGGCCTATCTGGCGCTCGGTCGCACGCGCGAGGCGGGCTACGGCCTGCTGGCGTTGCGCCGCTACGCCGAGGCGCAGCGGTACTTCCTGCCCGCCGAGCGGCCGCTGGAGTGGGCGCTGGCGGCGTCGCGCCTGGGCCACCACGGCGACGCGGCGCGACTGCTGTCCGAGCACGGGCACCCGGCGCTGGCGGCCATCGAGCTGGAGGCCGCCGGTGCCAGCGCGGCGGCGCGCCTCGAGTGGGAGCGGGTGTTGCGCGATCCGCGGCTCGCGGGGCGCCCTTACGAGACCGTCCTGGCGCACTTCAACCTGGCGGAGGCGCTGTTGCGGATCGGCGACCGCGCGGCCGCGGCGCGGCAGTTCTCGACGGCGCAGCGCCTGCTGGAGGAGGTCGCCGACGAGTTCGAGACGCGCGGCGAGATGGAGCGCGCCTTCGACTGCTACAGCGTGCTGCTGCGGCTGGGCAAGGACACCGGCTCGTTCGAGAACGTCTCGGAAGGGTACCTGAACGCGATCCGGGTCGTCGCGGCGCTGGAGGATCGCTACCAGGTCATTCAGTACCACGACGACTTCCTGAGCTACGCCGTCGAGAAGGGCGAGTGGCACGCGGCGGCGATGGCGGCCCGGCAGGCCGCCGATTACAGCCTGCGCGCCGGTCTTCCGTACGATCGCCACTACCTGACGCGGGCCATCGAGGCCTGGAAACGGGCGGCGCACGAGAACGTCGCGGCGGGCGGTCCCGTCGATCTGACCGCCAACGCGCTGCACGCCGCGATCGACGCCGCCACGTCGCTGGGCGACATGGAATCCTGCGGCCGGTTCTACGCCGAGCTCGCGGAGCTGCCGCTGGCGGACAAGCGACGCTCGCGCTACCGGGCGCTGGCCCAGCGCTACGCGACGATGCCGGCCGAGCCGCGGCCCCCGGTGGTGACCTTTCCCGAATACCTGCGCCGGCCCGACACCTACCAGGACATCTGGCGGCAGGATCTGGTCGAGTGGGAGCTGGGGGGCGACCCCACCGCGGTCCTCGTGCGTCTGGTCGTCGAGCGACCGCCGTCGCAGTACGCCCACCAGGCGCTGCGGGCGCTGCTGCTGTGCAACGCGCCCAGCTTTTCGTGGGACAACCCGGCGGCGCTGGCCGGGCTGGCGGTGGCCCTGGGCAACGTCAAGTACTACGACGCGCTCAGCCCGCTGGAGCGGCTGTTCGAAAACCCGTCCCCCGAGGTGCGGGCCGGCGTGATGCGCGGGGTGGGCGAGGTCTGCGTGCGCCGGAGCTTCAGCCTGGTCCGCCGCGGGCTCGCCGACAGCGCGCCGCAGGTCGTGGCGGAGGCGCTGGCGGCGCTGCGCCAGCTGAGGTTCGCCGACGGGCTGGATCCGCTGGTGCGCATCTTCCGCGAGTCGACCGACGAACGGGTGCGGGTCACGGCGCTGGAGACCATCGGGCGCATCGGGACGCCGGCCGCGACGCTGGTCCTCATCGAGGCCGTCCGCCAGGAGACGGGCGCCGTCCGCAACGCCGCCGAAGCCGGGCTGGGGCGCCTCAGCGGCGAGGAGGCCGCCGCGCTGATCCGGCAGGCCCGGGACGCGGAGGTGGGCGATCGGCGGGAGGCGCTGGACCGGGCGCTGCGCGCCCTGCGGTGACGCGCTTCTGTCCGACGGCACCGCCCGTCACGGCCGCCGGCGCCCCAGGATGAACGAAGCGAGGAAGCCCGTCAGGATGAGGCCGAGCACCGGCAGCGAGCCGGCGCCCGCCAGCCCGCCGTTCTTGAACCACAGAATCGCCAGGATCACCGCGGCCACCAGGACCAGCCAGCGCAGCCGCCGCTGGGTGCGGGCCATCGTCTCGGCCTGTTGCAGCCGCACGCGCTCGAGCTCGGCGCGCACCCAGTCGACGTCGACGGGCTCGCCCCGTTTTTGCCGGGCGATCTGCTCTTCCAGGTAGGCTTCGCGGTCGCTGGGGTCAACCGGGGGCATCGCGGAATCATACCGCGCGCCCGCCTTCAGGGCGGGATTCCGCCGGCCGCGTCGGCTGACACCGTCGCCGCCAGCCTGGCGCCCACGGCCGCGTCGTCCAGCGCCAGCCCGACCTCCCGGTTCGCGTCCAGAGAGGTGGCGGTCAGGTTGGCCGAGCCGAGGTAGACGCGGCGCCCGTCCGCCACCACCACCTTGCCGTGGATCGGCGGCGCGTCGACCGCCCGCACCGTCACGCCGGCGTCCGCCAGGGACTGGAACGCGGCCGGCGCGCGCGCGGCAGCTCCCGGCCAGGCCAGCGTGATCGCCACGCCGCGCGCCCGCGCCGCCAGCAGGGCGTCGATTGCCCCTCCGTCCGCGAGCTCTTCCGTCTCGATGGCCAGCGTGTCGCGCGCGCCTTCGAACAGGGCCAGCAGCGCCGGGCGCGAAGACTCCGGCGAGGTCACGAGCCGCCCGCCCGGTGGGCCGGCCCGCGCGCCGATCTGGTCGGCGCCGAACAGCGCCTCCGCCGCCGCGACGTCGGCGGTGTCGGTGTCCACCGCCCCGTACTCGCGGTTGCCCCCCAGCCCGGACGCCGTCAGGTTCAGCGTCAGCACCGCCAGCGTTGCGTGATCGACGATCAGCATCTTGGCGTGCGTGTACGTGAACCGCGGCGTCGACCAGCGGACGTCCGCGCCCGCTGCCGCCAGCCGCGCGAACGCGGTCTGGTTCGCCGTCTCCGCCTGATAGGGCGCCGGATCGAGCAGCACCCGGACGTCGCAGCCGGCGAGGGCCCGCCCCGCCAGCGCGCCGATCGCTCCGCCGTCGGTGAGCAGGTACATCTCGGTCCAGACGCTCTGGCGGGCGCCCGAGATCAGGCTCAGCACCGCCTGCGGCCCCGCGTCCGGCTCGATCAGCACGCGGACCGGGGCGCGCGGCGCGGCGGAGGCGGGCGGGGCGGCCAGGCCGCAGCCTGCCCAAAAAACGAACGCCCCGGCCAGGGCCAGGGCGTCGAGGTCAGCGTGAGGGTTCACGCTGCTTGTATCGGACCGGCCCGCGCGTGGTTGCGTCGGGCCGGCCGATCGAGGCGACTACATGCAGCCGGCGACGTCGACCGTCGTCGTGATGTTCGCCGCCGCGTTGATGCCGTCGCTGCGCAGGCTTCCGCAGGCCCCCTTGGTGATGGTGGCGGTGCTGGTCGAGCAATCGACCTGCACCCCGCCCGTCGACACCATGAAGTTCCCTTCGGCCGACAGGTTCGCGGTCAGCGGGCCGATGCAGGTGCCCGTGCAGGCGGTGAGCGCGACACAAAGCCCGCCGCTGGCGTTCTGTCCGGACGCGCCAAGCGGCACCTGCATATAGTTCTTGCCGGGGTCACCGGGCGACCCGATGTCCAGCCCTGACAGGTCGTTGCCTGCGGCGCTGTTCGCGCCGCTGCTGACGACCAGCGCGTACCGGTAGTTTCCCAGCAACAAGCTGTTCCGCACCTTCACCTTCGAGCCGCCCGTCAGCCGCATCCCGTCCGCCGACGTGCCGGTGCTCGCGTTCCCGTTACCCCACGCGACCAGACCGTTGATGACGTTGGTCACGAGACCGGAGGCGCCGGCCGTCTGGGCGATGCGGATGCCCCCGTTGGTGTTCCCGGAGACGACCACCGTTCCCGCGTTCGTCGGCACCGGCGTTCCGGGCGTTCCCGAGATGCTGACCGAGCCGGTCCCCGTCACCTCGATCCCGTAAGACCCGTTGTTGTTGAACGAGGTCTGCGTCCCCGAGGGGTTGTTGACGTTCGCAGCGCCGCCGGAGATCAGGAACCCGTCGAGGTTCGACCCCGTGACGACCACCCCTCCGCCCACGGTCAGCGTGCCGTTCGTGACCCGGATGCCGTACTGGTTCGTGTTCTGGATGGTCACGTTCGAGACGCTCGCCGTGAACGTCGAGGTGCCGGGCGAGACCAGCACGCCGACGCCGCCGGTCTTGTTGTTCCCGTCCAGGACCAGCGGCGCGCCGGCGCCGCCCGAGATTCCCGAGTTGTTGTTGTTCAACTTGAACGCGCCTGCCACGGGGACCGTGATGGTGACCGGGCCGCCCGTGGTGGTCAGGGTCGTGTTGGTCGGCAGGATCAGGGGCAGGGTGTCACCGGACGACAGGCCCGTGGTGCTGCCGGAGCTGCCGACGACGACGATCTGGCTGCCGGCGAACGGGGTCGACCCCATGTGACTGATCGCCGCCGTGATGGTCTTGAACGCGCAACCGGGCGCCGCTGCGCCGCCGCTCGACACGCCGCTGCCGGTCGCCGTCTGGTCGTTTCCGTTGACGGGATCGACGTACCACTTGTTGCCGCTGACGGCGGCGCACGCGGTGCAGGTGTGGTTGACGCAAGCCGTGCCCGCGGCTCCGCAGTCGTTGTCCACACAGCAGTTACCTGCGACGCACGTCGAGCCAGAGCTCGACGGGCAGCAGAAGTCGCTGGTGTTGGCCGAGCAGGCGGCGTTGTTGTTCGCGCAGGTCGCGCTCACGCACTGGCCCGTCGCGACGTTGCAGATGTCGTTGGGGCCGTACACCGGATCCGACTTGCACTGGGCGTCGCTGGTGCACTTGCCGCAGGTGTTCGGCGTCGTCACGCTGCAGATCTGCCCGGCGTTCGCGCCCGTGCAGTCGGTGCTGGCGGTGCCGTGGCAGTTGCCTGCGACACAGAGCCCCTGGTAGCAGATGTCGCCCGAGTAGCGCGTGATCCCGTTGCACTGGCCGTCGGAGCTGCAGCTCCCGCAGGTGTGCGTGGAGGCGTCGCAGACCTTGCCGGCGGTGCAATCGTCGGAAGTGTCGTGGCAGTCGCCCTGCGTGCACGCGCCGGCCAGGCAGATGTAGCCCGTGCCGTACGCCGTCGTGTTGGTCCTGCAGGCGGTGTCGCCGGCCGCCCCGGAGCCGCAGCTGCCGCAGACGTGAGCGACGGTGGCGCCGCAGATCTGGCCGCCGGTGCAATCCGCCGACGTGTCATGGCAGTCGCCCGCGACGCACTGACCGGCCAGGCAGATGTGCATCGGGCCGTAGGTGCTGTCGCCCTTGCACAGGTTGTCGCCCGCCGTGTCGTTGGTGCAGGCCGTGCACGCATGGTTGATGCAAAGCTGGTTGCCACCGCACTCCGACGAGTTGTTGCAGTTCCCCGAGACGCAGGAGCCGCCCGAGCAGACGTGGTTGGTGCCGTAGGCGTTCGTGCAGTCGGTGTTGCTGCTGCACCCGCCGCAGGTGAAGTTGTTGCAGACCTTCGTCGTGTCGTTGCAGGTGGCGGCCGTGTGGCAGTTGCCGACGATGCAGGCGTTGTTCTGGCAGATGTACGTGTTGCCGTACTTGTTGTCGTTGTGGCAGGCCGTGTCGCCGGCCGTCCCGCTGCCGCAGCCACCGCAGGTGTGCGTGCTCAGATCGCAGACCTGGCCCGCGCCGCAGCCGTTGCTGTCGTGGCACGTGCCCGCGACGCAGAGACCGCCGTTGCAAATGTGGTTCGCGCCGTATTCGCTCACGCACTGGCTGTCGCCGGTGCAGGTGCCGCAGGTGAACGCCGTCTGCGCGCCGCAGACGAGGCCGGTGCTCGCGCAGTCCCCCTTGGCGAGGCAGTTGCCGGCGATACAGCCGCCGTTGTGGCAGACGTGGTTCGTGCCGTAGGCAGCGGTGCAATCGCTGTTCGAGGTACAGGAACCACAGGTGTTGTTCGCGCAGACCTTCGTCGTGTCGTTACAGTTCGCCGCCGTGTGGCAGTTGCCCATCGTACAGGCGTTGGATACGCAGATGTACCCGTTGCCATAGGCGGTCGCGCAAGCAGCGTCATTGCCGTTGCAGGTGACGCACACCGAGTTGGTACAGATGCCGCCACCGGCGCAGTCGCTGTTGTGGACGCACCCGCCGGCTGCGCCGCCGACACCGGCCGTGCCGCCCGCGCCCGCAGCGCCAGCGCCGCCGTGCCCGGCGACATTGCCCGATCCGGCCGCGCCGGCCGTGCCGCCCGCGCCTGCGACCCC
>CAZPUH010000120.1:0-5382 GCA_964589215.1 uncultured Myxococcales bacterium
TGCTGGTCTTCCTGACCCTCGGTCACGTGTTCATGGTGTTCGCCGTGGATCCTTATTCGCTGCGATCGATGGTCACCGGGGGTTACGACGAGACGCGCTCGCCGGAAGCGCGCAACGCACGCCCGTTCATTCATCTGTTCACCGTGCCGAACCCGCGGCCGGAGCCGAACCCGCAACCGCCGGCGGGCGACCCGCCGAAGCCGGCGACGCCCGAGGCCGATCCGCCGCCCGCGCAACCGCCGGTGGGCGACCCGAAGCCGCCGCCGGATTCAGAGAAGGTATGAGCAAGCTCTGGCTGCCCGGCGCGCGCGTCCGCCACCCGGCCGAGAAGCTGGGTCTCGACCGGCGGGCGTTCCTGTCGGCGGGGGCGGGCGGCTTGACCGCGCTGGCGCTGGCGGGCTGCAACTCGAACGGACCGAAAGCGGCTGAGCCGATCCTGGCGGCGGCGACCCGCTGGAACGAGAAGGTCGAGCGCGCCCTGTTCCGGCACACGGCGATGAACAGCGCGCCGGCGGGCGCGGCGCTGGCCGGACAGAAGTTCCCGTCGTACTTCGTCGCGGACGATCTGCCGGTGTGGGACCCGAAGGAACGGGGCGAGTGGCGGCTGGAGATCGGCGGGCTGGTGAAGAACCCCGTCAAGCTGACGCTGGCCCAGCTGAAGGACTTGCCGCGGACCGAGCTGCGGCTCGAGCACTTTTGCGTCGAGGGGTGGTCGGCCGTGTCGGTGCGCGCGGGCGTGCTGATGAGCGAGCTCGCGCGGCGGGTCGGCCTGCTACCGGACGCGCGCTACGTGGATTTCCAGTCGTTCGACGACGACTATCACGAGAGCTGGGACCTGGAGAGCGCGCTGCACCCGCAGACCCTGGTCGTGTATGGCCAGGACGGCGAGCTGCTGAGCCCGGCGTACGGCGCGCCGGCGCGCGTCTACTCGCCGGTGAAGCTCGGCTACAAGAACACCAAGTACCTGACGCGGATCCTGTTCTTACCCGAGCGGAACGGCGGCTACTGGAGCGACCAGGGGTACGAGTGGTACGGCGGCGTGTGAGCGGGCGCTGAGGTCGCGCTGCGCCGGTCGACCGTGACCGGGCGCCTTCTGCCGCGTATGTAGAGGCAGGAGGTTCGAACATGGCGCGTTTGTCTCGATTGTTGCTGGTCCCGGCGGTGGCGGCGGCCGTCAGCCTGATGGGCAACTGCGCGCGCGCGGGCGACCGGGGCCCGACCGTGCTGCCGGCCCCAGCGGCGGACGTGGCGCGGGCGGCCAAGCCCGGCAAGGAGACGGTCGTGTTCGCGGGTGGGTGCTTCTGGGGCGTGCAGGCCGTGTTCCAGCACGTGCGCGGCGTCATCGACGCGACGTCGGGGTACGCGGGCGGCGAGGGCAAGACCGCGCAGTACGAGCTGGTGAGCACGGGGACGACCGGCCACGCCGAGTCCGTGCGCGTGACGTACGACCCGTCGAAGGTGACGTACGGCCAGCTGCTGCAGGTGTTCTTCTCGGTGGCGCACAACCCGACCGAGCTGAACCGCCAGGGCCCCGACGAGGGGACCCAGTACCGCTCCGTCGTGTTCTTCACGACCCCCGAACAGCAGCGCGTGACGGCGGCCTACATCGCCCAGCTGACCGCCGCGAAGTCCTTCCCGTCCCCGATCGTGACCCAGGTGACCGCCCTGCCGGCCTTCTACGCCGCGGAGGCCTACCACCAAAACTACGCCACCCGCCACCCCGACAACCCCTACATCGTCTACAACGACGTCCCCAAGGTGGCCCACCTCCACGATCTTTTCCCGTCGCTGTACCGCAGCCCCTGACCCCCCACCGGTGTATATTCCCCCTCCGACGGGGCGTGGCGCAGCCTGGTAGCGCGTCTGCTTTGGGAGCAGAATGTCGGAGGTTCGAATCCTCTCGCCCCGACCGAGTTAAGTCCGCGCGGATCCTTTCCAACGGGTAGTAAGCGGAGCCGCAGGGCGCGCGCCGACCGGCGCCGCGCCTCTCCCGGTGGGAGATCCGACATCCCGACAGGTGTCCGGTTACGGACCCGATGGGGCGCCCGTCCTGTCGGTGATCACCAAGCGCACTTACACGCTCAACCTCAACGGCCGCCTGACAATGGCGCCAAAGCAACTGCCGCTCGTCGCCGAGCCGGTCCTGGATGATGACGAAGCCGAGCTGCTCGAGGACTCCGATCTGTACCCCTGGAAGCCGCTCACCGACGTCGTCCTCCGCGGTCATGCCTACAATGACCGGCCCGCGCACGAGTACCAGGTTGGCATCGGCGTGGGTGACGCCGGTAAGATCCTCGCGATTCGCGGACCCCGTCGGTGCCAGCGGCTTGCGAACCGCGGGCTCAAGTTCACCTTTCTCGAGCCCGTGGACAAGGTCGCCCTCTCGTACAAGAGCGCGTTCGGCGGGCGTGACAAGCCCGCGGAGGCCAAGAACGGGACCCACCTCGATGACCTCGCGAAATACATGCCGAGCGTGGATCTGCGCGCGGCGAGCCCGTACATTTATCCTCGCAATCCTATCGGGGTCGGCTACGTTGTCGAGGAGACCGCCGAGACGTTCGCCGACTTCGCCCTGCCGATGCTCGAGGATCCCGATCACTTCCTCACGCCAGAGCGCCTGATCGCTGGATCTCCGGAACGGTGGGCGGCCATGCCGCTCCCCTGGTCGACGGGATGGATGGACATCGCCGCATTCCCGCGCGCGGCGTACGCGGGAGCGATCCCCGAGATGGATCCGGCGACGCTGCCGCTGGCCGAGATCAAGCGAGGGTTCGCGTCCAAGCTTCCCAAGCCTGGTGGACCCATCGACCAGCTGGATTTTCGGCTGACGAACGGGGGCGCCCTCGCCCTGCAGTTCCCGTACCTCCTGCCTGGCACGGCGATGTTCCTCGGCGGCTTCCATCGGGCCGTTCCCCGGCTGCGTTTCACCTTGCCGGCGGAGGAGCCGACGCTCTGGATCGATGGCCGCAACGGCAAGCTGGTGAAGACCAAGCCGGTGATTCACACGGTCCGGATCGCGCCCGACGATCACGTCGTCGCGATCACCTGGCGTGGCGCCGCCCCGGCGTTGCGGCCCTACGGCGACGAGGAGCTCACGCGGATGCCGTTCAAGGTGCAGTGGTAGCGGCGATCCGAACCGGCCGACGCCCGCACCAGCCCTCTCCCAGGGCGCCCTTGTGCCAAGTGAACACGACGGATCCGTCGATGTGAGCTCGGCGGTAGACGTCGGCCCCGACGTTGAGTTCGACGCTATCGACAGCGGGCCGAGCGGATAGCGTCAGCAGGTACGCTCCCTTGCGCTGGTCGGCGCCGACAACTTGCGCGACCAGATCGGACGGAGTCGATCGGTCCAGGCCGCAGTTGATGACCCGGAAGGCGGCGTCGAGCCAGCCCCAGACCATGAAGATCGCCAGGGCCTGCACGATCAGAAAGTGTTTCAGTTGCATCCCCTCGCAGGGCCTTCTCAGGTAGAAAGCGAACACGAGAGCGTAGCTCACCACGATCGCGGGACCGACGAACCAGAAGTAGTTCCGGTGGCCGGTGAGCTGCCAGAAGGGCTTCGTCACCAGGCCCGCCACCAGGGCAAGGAGGAGCGCGGCGAAGCCAGGCACGAGCTTCTCGACCACGGTCGGATCATCGAGCGACGCCATAGGGTCAGCCCTCCGCGAAACGCCTAGCACGCTGCGCCACGCCCACAGCATAGCTCGGAGAGCGAAGTCAGGTCTGTCCGTCGGTGATCGTCCGGTCTGCCCGAACTCCCCACGCTGATAGGGGTCCTCTCAGTCGGGGAAGAGGGTTCGATCGGTATCGCAAGATCGGAAAGCTGGGCGCGGCGTACGACGAGGTCCGCAAGGCCGGCGAGTCAATCGAACGCTGCCAGGCCGACAATCGAGGGCCAGCACGACTTCGCGATTACGACTTGCCTGGAATGGTCCGAGAGCGCGAAGACGAATCTCGCGTCGGCTGTCGGTCAAGGTAGGCAAAGTGTTTGCCGCGCAAACGGGCGGCATGCACGGACTGCATCGTGGAACGATCCTCGCCGTTACCTCCGACTCTGGCAGGCCCTTGGAGGAGGTCTTGGTTGTGGTCCGATGGGCTCGGTCCATCCGTAGGGCAGCATGCCGACGCTGTTCGTTCCAACCGAACGCGCCTTGAGAAGATGCGAGGCGTTCCCTCTCGCACACGCAGGGCTGCGCCAGATGGGCGTCGAGCGTTCCGAATGTTCGGACGTGTGTCAGAGGGCGCACGACACCGGGCCGGATCCCAGGCTGCCTAAACGGTACCGCCGTCGGCGATGCCCGTGCTTCCGGCGGAGCCCTCGCCGGTTCTCGCGGTCCCCTTGGTTCCGGCGGCGCCGCCGCCATGGTCGATGCGCTGAGCTCGCCCGGCAGCGCGCTGCGGCAGTCAGATCAGGAGTTGACCCGACCATTCCGGGTCATTGATCATCTTGCGATGGTCGAACGCCGGCGGGTCGGGGCAGTCATCGCGCCTTTGCTTCTCTTCTGCGTGTCGGCGCTGGCTGGACCCGCGCCAACGCGGGTTCGCATGAGGCAGCGCGACGCCGCCGAGGAAGCGCGGTTCGCGCGGGAGCTCCGCGCCATTGCTCCGGACCTCCCTGACCTCTTTACGAAGGCGACGGCGGATCTGGACCAGGGGCACACCGGCGAAGCGCGCAAGACCTTCGAGGCAATTGCGCTGCGCGCCCCCAAGCACGCCGCCACGCTGCGCCGGCTCTCGTACAGCCTCAAGGAGCTCGGCGAGATCGATGCTGCGCTGGACGTGGCTCGCCGCGCGCGCGACGCGGAACCGGGCCCGTGGGGCGACTTCGCGGTGGCCAGCGCACTCGTGGCAAAGAAGGGCGACCCGGCCGCTCTGGAGGAGGCCGGGCTCCTGGCCGACAAGCTGCTGCAAGGTCCGCCGAACGAAGAGCTTGCGGCGATGGCTGGAGCGATCGCGATGGAGCGGCAGAGCATCGACCAGCTCGGACGCGCCGTCGCCGTACTCGAGCGCGTCGCACCGAACGCCCTGACCCCCAACTTCAGGGCCGCCGTCTACGACGGGGCCAAGGGACAGAGCGGCGCCGCGGAAGCCGCGCTTGCCAAGGCGGTCGCGGCCGGTTTGCCGCCCGAGGTCGCGCAGGACTTTCGTGAGAAGACCGGCCTGGCGCGGCGCGCTGCCCTGTTTGGCGCGGCGCGCGCCGCAGGGATGGCGCTCCTCGTCTGGCTGCTCGGATTCGGTGTCATCTTTGTGGTAGGTCGCGTGATGAGCGATCGGGCGCTGGCGGCGATCGAACGCCTGGCGCCGGACCGATCGGATGCGTTGGTGTGCGAAACACTCGGCTTGCGCAAGGCCTACGCCCGCGCGATCGCCTTCGCGGCGGGC
>CAZPUH010000121.1:0-2883 GCA_964589215.1 uncultured Myxococcales bacterium
GGGGACTCATTGGGCTTGACAGGGACACGCCGCTCTCTAAACTACGCCGCTTCCGGGAGGCCCAAGTCAGATGTACGCCGTCATTGCGTCAGGTGGAAAACAGTACCGCGTCGCCGAGGGGGAAACCCTGCGCGTGGAGAAGCTCGCCGGTCCGGCGGGCACCAAGGTTGTCTTCGATCCGTTGCTGTTCGCCGACGATGCGGGCGGGGTCCAGGTCGGTAAGCCGACCGTCTCCGGCATCACCGTCGAGGCGGAGATCGTCGAGCAGGGCCTGAACAAGAAGATCATCATCTTCAAGTACAAGCGCCGCAAGAGCTACCGCCGCAAGGCCGGTCACCGGCAGCCGTTCACGGCGCTGAAGATCACCTCGATCCGGGCAAAGGCTTAAGGCGATGGCGCACAAAAAAGGTCAAGGAAGCTCCCGCAACGGCCGCGACTCGAACTCGCAGCGGCGCGGTATCAAGCGGCACGCGGGCCAGGAAGTTCTGGCCGGCAACATCCTGGTCCGCCAGGTCGGCACTGTCGTTCACCCCGGGCCGAACGTGGGCATGGGCCGCGACTTCACGCTGTTTGCGCTGAAGAACGGCGTCGTCAAGTACGCCAAGTCGGGCCCGCGCACCATCGTCAGCATCGTCGAAGGCGCGCAGCTCAGCGCCTAGCCCCGCCTCGGCGGGCGGGCGCGCCATAACGGGACGCCGGCGCCTTGCAGTTCATCGACCAGGTCGCGATCCGCGTGCAGGCCGGCGCGGGCGGCAACGGCGCGGTCGCGTTCCGGCGGGAGAAGTTCGTCCCCAAAGGCGGACCGTCGGGCGGCGACGGCGGTGACGGCGGCAGCGTGGTGCTGGAGGTCGACGAGGGGCTCTCGACCCTGCTCGACTTTCGCTACAAGAGCGAATTCACGGCCCCGTCCGGGCACGCCGGCGCCAACAAGGATCGCTACGGGCGGGCAGGCGAGGACATCGTGCTGCGCGTTCCCCCCGGCACCCAGGTCTTCGACGACGGCAGCGGGGAGCTGCTCTGCGACCTGCAGACCCACGGCCAGCGCTTCGTGGCGGCCAAGGGCGGTCGTGGCGGCCGCGGCAACATCCACTTTGCGACGTCGACCGATCGCGCGCCCCGCCGCGCGGAGCCGGGCACCCCGGGCGAGGAGCGGACGATCCGGCTGGAGCTGAAGCTGCTGGCCGACGTGGGGCTGCTCGGGTTCCCGAACGTCGGAAAATCGTCTCTGATCGCGCGGATTTCCGCGGCGCGCCCCAAGATCGCCGACTACCCGTTCACGACCCTGGTCCCGAATCTGGGAACCGTGGGCCTGTCCGACGAACGCAGCTTCGTGGTGGCCGACATTCCGGGCCTCATCGAGGGCGCGCACGCCGGCGCCGGCCTGGGGGACCGCTTCTTGCGGCACCTCGAGCGCACCCGCCTGCTGGTCCACCTCCTGGATCCCAGCGTGACCGCGTGGGCGGACGCGGGCTCAGCCCGCGGGAAACCGTCGCGGGGGGGCGCGGGGACCCGCCGCGGGTCCCCGAAGTCGAGCGAGGGGACGGAACGGACGCCGCTGCGTGACTTCGACGCCACGAACCGCGAGCTGGCGCTCTACGACGCGGGGCTGGCGACCAGGCGGCAGATCGTCGTGTTCAACAAGATCGACCTCCCCGACGTGCGGAAGCGGCTGACCACGCTGAAGCGCCCCTTCGTGCGGCGCGGGATCGAGGTTCACGCCATCAGCGCCGCCACCGGCGAAGGGATTCCCGCGCTGCTGGAGGCGGTCTGGCGCGCGCTCCCCCGGCGCACGGAGCCGGCCGCCGATGCGAACGCTGAGACGACGCCCGCCAGCTCGGCCGCTTGGCGACCCGGGCCTGAGACTTAGGTTGCACCAAGGCCGCGGGCGTCTCGCCCATGGTGGGCGGGTTCTCGCGCGGTCGTCAAGATGGGGCAAAAAGGGGCTGTGGGTCGACCAGACGGCAGCTGAGACAGTGCGAGCGCTCACGTCGGGCGAACGGCAACGGCCGACGGCAAAGCCGTCCGGCGACGTGTCCGCGAGCAAACCAAAACGTCGGAAGATTGACGGGATTTGCAAGCCCTGATATAGAAAACCGGCTTCAACGCTGCTCCGCGCCTTCGGGTCTCCCTATACGCCCATTCAACGCCTGACGGAGTTACGACATGACATCGTTGCGGACCGGTTTTTCGCGTGGGGCGTACCGCGCCCTGGGGGTTGTGGTGTTCTCGTTGGCGGCGAACGCGACGACGCGGGCCGAAACGGCGGCAGCGCCGGCTCCGGCGGCAGCGCCAGCGGCAGCTCCCGCGGCGGCTCCGCCTGCGTCCGGTGGTCCGCCCGCCCCCGCTGACAACGGCGGGGCGGCGGCGGCGACCGGCGGGGCTGACTCGGGCGCTTACACCGTCCGCCTCCGCGGGCTCGAGAAGAACGTCAACGAGCTGAAGGAGCAGATCTTTCGGACCAAGGCCCGTCTGAACCTCCTGAAGGAGACGGTCCTGGGTGGCGCGATCGGCGCTTCGCGCGCGATCATCCACCACAAGAACGAGATGGGCAGCTCGTTCCGCCTGGTCAAGGCCGCCTACGCGCTGGACGGGGTCCAGATCTACTCGAAATCGGACGATACAGGCGCTCTGGCGGACATGCAGGACTTCGACATCTACAACGGCGCCATCCAGCCGGGCTCGCACACGCTGTCCGTCGCCCTCACCTACCAGGGCAACGGCTTCGGCGTCTTCAGCTACCTGAAGGGCTACAAGTTCAACGTGAAGTCCAGCCACACGTTCGTGGCCGGGGACTCGAAGACCACCAACATCACGGTGGTCGGCTACGAGAAGGGCAACATCACGACGCAGCTTTCGGACAAGCCAGCCGTCGATTTTCGAGTG
>CAZPUH010000122.1:0-11698 GCA_964589215.1 uncultured Myxococcales bacterium
CGCCTGGCCGACGTCGAACACCCGGCAGACGTTCGGGTGGTTGATCTGCCGCGCCAGCCTCACCTCCCGCGCCAGCCGCTGCGCCCACACCCGGTCCCCCGCGTACTCCGCGCGGACGATCTTGATCGCGATCTCCTGGTCGAGCACCCGGTCGTACGCCCGAAACACGACCCCCATCCCCCCGCGCCCCAGGATGTCGCCAAGCTCGTACCGCTCCAGAACCACGTCGCCCGGCGAGAACAGCGGCGCGCTCGCCCGTGACGACCGCGCATCCCGCCGGTCGCGCACAGTCCAGCTGTCGCCCCATGGCCCGTCGTCCCTGGAGCCCATCACCGCGCTTCCATGGCTGGCTTGACCCGCGCCTATCCTACTCGCGAGAGGGGCGGGTTCTTCCGCGAAACTTTTCGGGGTCGAGGCCGAGGCGCACCAGCCAGCGCCAGACCACGTTCCACTTGCGGTCCAGGGCCCGGGCGACCTCGGCGACGTTCCCACCGTTGTCGCGCAGCAGCTGTTCCAACTCGGCACGTTCGGGGGCGACGCGCGGTGACCGCCGCTGAACGGCCACGAGCGGGCCGCGGTCCAGCGCCGCCCGAACGGGCGCAGACAGGTGTTCCAGACGCAGCTCGTCGTCTTCGGCGACGGCAAGCGCGTTCTGGATCACCTTCTGCAGCTCGTGAACGTTCAGCGGCCAGCTGTAGAGGCACAGCGCCCTCAGCGCGGCGGGCTCGACGCTGGACACGCGCCGTGCGACGAAGCGCGCGACCAACGCCGGGACGTCTTCGGGCCGGTCGCGAACGGGCGGCAGGACGTTTGGATCGGCCGCGAGCCGCGCCAGCAGGTGGTCGCCGCTCGCGCCCGGGCCGGGCACGGCGTCGACCCGCGTCGTGGCGGCGATGAGGCGAACGTCGGGGCGCCGCCGCCCGGCCCCGTCCCGCACGCACCGGAAGATCCGGGCCTGCGTGGCGGTCGGGATGGCGCCGACGTCGTCCAGCAGAAGCGTTCCACCGTCAGCCGAGCCGATCAGCCCCGGTTCGACGGACACGGACGTGGACGGCCCGCCGACAGGATGCCCGAACAGCTCACTTTCGAGTCGGTCGGCGGGCAGCGAGGCGCAGTCGACCGCGACGAACTTTCCCGGTCGCCCGGAAGCTCTGTGAATCGCGCTCGCGCAATCCTCTTTATCAATCCCCAACTCCCCAACGAGGAGGATCTCCGTGTCGGTCCGCGCCAGCCTGCGCAAGCGCGCAAACAGCAAAGCCAGCGACGGTGAGGACGTCGGGACGGCGCCAAAAGGCGCGGCGCTCTCCTGCTGCAACGCCAGGGCGGCCGCTTCGGACACGCAGCGGTAAATCGCGATCTGTGCGCCGAAGAACAAGATGCTTCCCTCACGCAGCCGGGCTGGCGCGGTCAGGCGGCGGCCGTCGACGAACGTCCCGTTCAAGCTGGCAAAATCCTCGACGGCGTGCCCATGCTCCTGCCGGATGATCCGCAGGTGCGTCCGGGAGAGCATCTCGTCGTCGACGGCGTGAAAACGTTCCCGGGTCGCCCCGGATCGACCGCGGCCGATCGTGATCTCCCCGTCCGCCGGCAGCGCGATGGCGGCGCGCTGCGCCATCGACACCAGCAACAATGTCGGCTTCCCTGCCCCGTCCTCCCTACGCCCCCGCTCTTCCGGCTGAGTTTGCGAGCCACTCGTCTCGGCCTGCATGGCACTTCGTGGATACACCAGTCGACGACAAACGCGCCAGCCGCCTGACGACCGCCCGGGGTGGCGCCACCGGTTCCTCGATCTGTTACCCTGAGGCCAGGAGCCTCGTGCCGACCCGCCCCCTGCTCGTCGTTCCCGCTCTCTTCAACAGCGAGATCTACGACGACCGCCTGGGGTTCATCTGGGGGCGGCTCCGCCAGCTCTACTACGGCCCCCCCCTCGCGACGCTGGAGGGCGTCGCGGGTCGACCGCTCGGCATCTTGCGAGGAATCCCGCTGCCGTTCGGCATGACGTACGACCTCATCGGGGCCATGGAGACGGCCCTCATCGAGGGGGGCGGTTACCGCCTCGGCGAGACTCTGCACTATTTCGTCTACGACTGGCGCCTGCGGGTGCTGGATCTGGGCGTCGAGCTCGCGGCCGAGATCCGGAGGCTCGCGGAAACCACCGGCAGCGACATCGACGTCCTCGGACTGTCGAATGGCGGCCCGGTCATCCACGCGGCGTTCGCCGCGGACCGCGACTTGCCAGTCGAGCGCGTGGTCACCTCCGGCGGAGCCCACGCCGGCGCGCTGGAGACGCTGGCCTGCCTGAACGCGGGGTTCCAGTTCGCGCCGCTGGGACGGCGGGTGACGCCCGAGCAGTTCGCCGCCTGCCCGGGCGGCCTCGACTCCATCCCCCCGCCCTCGGCGGCGCGGTTCTGGCCCGAAGACCAGGGTTTCGACCTCTATGATGTCGAGACCTGGCGACGGCTGCGGTTGTCGGTGTTCCGCCGTCATCCGGACGACCCGACCTGGATCCGCGCCGTGGCCGACCGCTTGGCCGGCGTGCGCGAGCTCTACGAGAAGCTGGCCACCGCCGCCGCGCCCCGCCGGCTCGTCTGCATCTGTGGCACCGGCCTGCCGACTCAGGTGCGCGTGGTCGTCGAGAACGGACGCGCGGTGCTGCCCGGCGAAGGGCGCGTCGACAAGTTGCCCAAGGAGGCATTGGAGTCCGACGCTGACGGCACAATCACCGTCGCGGCCGCCAGCGACTGGCGCGGCTCGGATCCGGAAGTCGTGCGCATCGGCGTGACGCGGCACCGAGACATGATCCGGACCCGCCCGGCGTTCGACGCGATCCTGACCGCGTTGCGCTGAACCATGCGGAGGACGCTGCAACAGTTCCGGGTCTTCCTGGAGAACAACCGCTATACGGCGGCCGCCACCATGCGCCTCTCGCGGCGCACGCGCGCCGCGGTGTTCATCTATCGCCTGGCGATCCGCATCCTGGCCCAGTGGGCGCGCGACAAGTGCCCCCAGCAGGCCGCCGCGCTGGCGTTCCAGACCGCGTTGTCGCTGGTGCCCGTCACGGCCATCGCCTTCTCGATCCTCCGGTCCGTCGGGTCGCTGGACGCCGAGTCGCACCTGCTGCAGTTCTTTTCCGAGCACGTGTTCCCACAACTCCCCGACGTCGCCGACCGCATCCAGGAGTTCGCCGGCAAGGTCAGCATCGGGGCGCTGGGCGGCGGCGGGCTGATCTTCACGATCATCACCTGCTACTCGCTCTACAGCTACGTCGAACGCATCTACAACGACATCTGGCGGGTCGCGCAGCGGCGGACCTTGGTCGGCAAGTTCCTGACCTTCTACGCGATGGTCACGCTGCTGCCGACGCTGGCTGGCTTCTCGCTGTACTGGTCCGGACGGCTCATCGAGTCCGACGGCTTCTCGCGTTTCTTCATGCCGTTCCTGATCGAGATGACGGCGCTGGTCCTGATGAACAAGCTCCTGCCCCGCGCCAACGTGAACTGGAGCGCGGCGCTGGCCGGCGCGACCGTGACGGGGCTGGTGCTGGAGGCCATGAAGATCCTCTTCGTGCGCTTCGCCGAGCGGATGCTGCTGCGCAGCTACAGCAGCGTGTACGGCCCCCTCGGCCTGGTGCCGCTCGCGCTGCTCTGGCTGTACGCGTCCTGGGTGCTCGTGTTGCTGGGCGCGGAGATCGCCCACGCGCTCCAGAACCTGCGGCTGCTGGAGGCCGAGGACCGCCGCCAGCGCGACGACGAGCCCATCAACGGCCTGCTGGCCGCCCAGCTGCTGGCGGCCGTCGCCGCCACGCACGAGGCCGGCGGCGCCGGACACCCGCCGGAGCGGCTGGTGACCGAGTTCGGGCTGACCCCGCACAACGTCGACCGCATCGTCACGCGCCTGAAGGCACGCGGGCTCATCGCCGACGTTCGCGGCGACATCAACGGCTACATCCCGGGGCGGGCGGCGTCGACGATCCACCTGGACGAGGTGCTGTCCGCCTTCCGCTCCACGGACATCGAGCTCGCCCAGGGGGCCACCTCACCCGCCTTGCAAACCCTGGTTCACGATCTGGACGAATCGCGCCAGCGCCGGGTCGCCGGCCTGACCATCGCGGACTTGATGCCGGCCCCGGGCGGCAAGCCTCTCGAGGAGGCCGTGCCGCTCACCATCGTGCCGCCCGGGGGAACCGACTAGCGGAGGAGCCTCCGCTCTACTTCGCCGCGACCGCGCCCACCGCCAGCGGCGGCGCGCAGACGACGCCGGTGAGGTCAGCCTGCCGGCGGCCGAGGTCATTCAGCTGCCGCTGCTGGCCGGTGAACTGGTCGAACGCCAACGTGCCGGTCAGGAACGGCGACAGGCCGGCCTCGGACCCGACGGATCGCGGGTTGATCATCAGGAACGTGGTGTTGGTCTCGGGGCCGTGGCATCCGTTGCAGGTGTTCAGCGACGCGTGGAAGCGCGCCTCCGGATTCCTGATCCCCGGCCCGTTCCACTCGATCAGATCGTTGAACACGGACCCCGCCAGGAAGCTCTGATTCTCGAACACGTCCGGGACCGTGCTGGAGGGGGCGCCCGGAACGACGGCGATGATCGCCTGCTCGTTCTGGTTGACGAAGTCGGCGAACGGCTGCGTGCCGTTGAACCCGAGATCCGGCGTCTCCTTGACCGTGACCTCGTCGAAGAACCCCGTCGTGGGCGACAGCTGGAACTCACGCAGCTCCCAGCGGCCATTGTTCGACAGCTGCAGGTCGTTGGTGCGCAGCTGCAGGACGTTGCTGCCGTTCACTTTCGTCATCGTCGCCGCCGGATCGCGATCGGTGAAGCTGCGCGTGATCGCCTCCAGCGCCGCGTTGTACTGGTCGGCGGGCACCGACCCCAGCGCGTGCCAGCGGTTCGCCCAGTCGGTCACCGCCTGCGGGTTGGCGGCTGGCAGGTTGTACTCGATGATGACGGTGAAGTCCTCGCCGAAGAAGAACCCCTTCGGCATCAGGGCGTACACCAGGCGCCCCTCACCCGCCGACCCGCTGGCGGGATCGCGCAGGTCGAAGCGGTTGACGATCGCCTGCAGAACGAACGGCGGCTGATCCAGGTCCAGGTCGCCGGACGCGGTCTTGGGCCATACGTCGAGGATCTGCTGCTGCATCGAGGGACGCGCGGCCACCCTGAACCCGTTGACGGTCTGGTCCGTCAGCCAGTGCTGGAACAGCGCCAGCGCGAAGGCCGGCGCCTGCTCCGCCGACGGGGCCAGCTGCCGCAGCACGTGCCCGAACGACCAGGCGCCGTCGCCGGTGGTGCGAACCGGGTCGTCCACCACGCTGGTGCTGGTGATCATCAGCTCCTTGCGCTTCGAGACGAAGCACCCCGTCGGAGGTTGCAGCTCGAAGCTGAACTGCCCGCTCAGCTGCTCGAACGAGCTCTGGGTGAAGGCGACGACCCCCACCTGGACGACATGCACCCCCGGATCGGCGTCGTCGCTTCCGGTCACGTCCGCCCCGAACGTCACGGTCTGACCCGGCGACGCCGGCTGGAACGTCGGCACCTCGAAGCTCGCGTTGATTCCCGTCTCGAAGGAATTGATGAACGCGTTGTATTGCCTCGGCTGGCAGAACCCGACGTCGTTGTCGGTCACGAGCACGTCGAAGTGCACGCTGGTGTCGGGCGGCGTCGGCCCGCTGGCGGCCGGGTTGACGGAGAGGCTGGACGGTCGGCTGAAGCACGAGAGCGCCGTCAGATCGTCCTTGCTGATGGGCTGAGTCGACACGAAGACCTCGTCGAGCGTTCCGTCCAGGAACTGAGCCTGCGTGGTGGCTCCGAACCGCAGCGGCGCGAACACGTTGCGCAGCGTCCCGCCCGCGAAGACCTGGCCGAACTGTTGCCCGTTGATGAACAGGAACACGAAGGTTCCGTCATACATGCCGGCCACGTGCGTCCAGACACCCGCCGAGATGGGGGCGCTGGAGATGACCGTCTTGCCGGTCGACATGACCACGGACATCTCGATGTTGCCGTTGTGAATGCCCAACGAGAACGACGTCTGGTTGTTGAGACGCTTGATCACGATCGGCTGGTTGCCCGAGACCGTGTTGGGATGCACCCAGGCGGCGACCGCTATCCGGTTGGTGACCGTGAACTGCGGCTCGTCGGGGACCTGGATGATGTCCTTGGCGCTGCGAATCTGAACGCCCAGGTTGTTGATGCCGGGGACGCAGTCCGCCTTCAGCGCCTGTTGCGCGTTGGCGCCGAGCCCGGACGAGTCGGCCAGGAAGTGAGACGTGGGCGAGCAATCGTCGAAGTGCCACAACCCGAAGCCGCCTGGGGCGTCGCTGCCGCCCCGGCCGCCGATGCCCTGGGAGCCGGCGACCCCACCGACGCCGCCGACGCCCGTGAAGCCGCCCGTGCCGGTGACGTTGCCCCCGGTGCCGGGGAGCCCGCCCGTGCCACTCACGCCGCCCGTGGGCAGACCGCCCGTGCCGAAGGCGCCGCCCAGGCCGGGCCTTCCGCCGGTGGCGACGCCGCCGTCGGCGACGAAGCTGCCGCCGGTTCCGATGCTGCCGCCCGCGCCCGAGCGGCCGGCCACACCGGAGCCGCCCATGCCGGGCGCGCCGGCCCGCCCCGCAGCCACGGCCGCGGCCGCGACGAACGTCGTCTCGCCGTCGGCGCCGATCGTGGTCGTTCCTGCGGGCGTCCCGATCACCGCGTCGGTCAGCGGCTCGGTGTACTCGTCGTACGTGTCAGCGGCAAACTGCGGGTCGGTCTTGTCCGTACATCCCAAACCAATCCCGGTCACGCCTGCAATCAGCCCTACAACTAATCTACTGCTAGTTCGTTGTTTCACGCAGCTACCCTCCGTTTCGTGCCGAACACCTGCTCGGCTCCGGCACGTGGAACGGTGCGCGCGCGATTTCTTTCCGCGACGATCGTGCGGACGTTCAGAAATGTTTGCGGCGTCAGCCCGTGATGGTCGAAAGCGATCGATCAGACGAGACGTTCGCGACGGACTTCGCGGAAGAACGTCGTTGCGGGATCCTGAACGCGCGTCGTCCAGGTGATCGTTGTCCCTTCGATCTCGAAGACGTTGTAACGCGCCCGACGGTCCAGGTCACCGGCGTAAGAGGCCGAACCGCCGCCGACGATCGGGATCGGCTTGCCACCGGGGCCCGCAAGCTCGCCGCGCTCGTCCTGGTGGTCGTGGCCGTGGAGAACCAGGTCGGCGCCGGCGCGCGCCAGCACGCCGGCAAACGCGTCCCGATCGCGCAGGTTCCGGTGCTCGCCGCCTTTGTGAACGACGGGGGGATGGTGCAGAAGAACGACGCGCATCAACGACGCCAGTTGCGGCGATTGCAACAGATCCTCCAGCCGCCGGAGCTGCGCCTCGCCGATCTCGCCCCAGGCTCCCAGATCGCCGGTGGCGACGGCGCTGGAGACGCCGATCAACGCGAGCTTGTCGCGGATTTGAACGAAGGGATAGTAGGCCGTGTCCGGATCGCGGTCGACGTCGCTGGTCTGGTAGGAAGCGAACAGTTTTTCGAACGTGCGATCGGTGACCACCTGCGCGACATAGGCGTCGTGGTTGCCGGGGATGACGGTCACCGCGTCGGGCGCCAGACCGCACAGGTCGAGCCACGCCAGCGCGACCCGCCACTCGCCGTTGATCGAGACGTTGGAGAGATCCCCAGTCAGCGCCAGGTGATCGGGCGCCACAGCCCGCAGATCACGGCGCAGGTCCTCGAGCAGATCCATCTTGTGCTTGCGCGTGCGGTTGACGACCAGGTTGGCCAAGCCGACCGCGCGCTTGCCGGCGAAGTCCAGCGGGCGGATCTCCCGGAAGCCGCGGAAGTGGGGGTCGGTGACGTGGGCCAGACGGAACATGGCGTTTGCTCTCCCTTATCTCTAGCCCAGTCCCGGGCGAGCCGGGGTGGTCGTCGCCGGCGCGGCCAGCTGAACGTCGGCCACGACCGCGTAGTGATCGGACGCGAACAGGCGCTCGCCGGTGGCGGTCTTGCCCGGCCGGTCCAGCGCGAGGCGGGCCTGGTGGATTGTTCCCCGCCGATCGCGGCGCGCAGGCGTCACGAAGATGTAGTCCAGCCGCCGGTCCTGCCGCAGCCAGTGCATGCTGGCCGTGTAGTCGTTCGCGCGCGCCCAGGTCAGCCCCGGCGTGCCGTCGCCCGCCACCGCCCAGGCGTCCTGGTAGGCGACCCGCCGCCCGCCAATCGTGTGCTGGCCCACCAACCACCGGATCTCGTCGTGCTCGGGGCCGGCGTTGAAGTCCCCCATCAGCAGCTGGGGCGTCCCCTGCCCGTCGTCGTGCGCGGCGACGACCGCGTCCAGAACGGCGACCTGCTCCTCGCGCTTGACCCCCTCGTTCAGCCGATACGACAGGTGCGCCGTGTGGACCCAGACGCCGCCCGCCGCGCCGTCGAGGCGCACCGACAGCACGCCGCGCCCCTCGGTCTCCGTGCTGTGCGGCAGCACCCGAAACTCGTGCGCGCCGATCGGGAACCGGGAGATCACGGCCAGCCCTTCGTGCCCGCCGCCCCAGGCGGTCGTCGGCGCGAACCGGTGGCTCCAGCCGCGCGCCCCCGCCAGGGTGGCCGCCTGGTTCGGGACGCGGCCCGGCACATCGCGCACCTCTTGCAACGCCACGACGTCCGGGGCCAGGCGCGCCAGCTCCGCCGCCGCCAGATCCAGCCGTTCCTGCCAGGGACCGTTCTCGCCCCACAGGTTCAGCGTGACGAACCGGGCGCTGCCCGCCGTCAGCTCGTCCGGCATGGCTTCAGCCGCCACGATAAACGCACTTGCTGTCGTACGTCTCCCAGACCGTGACGGCGGAAAGCGGCGGGATGTGGGGCCGCAGCTCGCGCCACAGGTAGATGGCGATGTTCTCGCACGTCGAGTTCTCGAGCCCGGGGACGTCGTTCAGATTCTGGTGATCGAGCCGCGCGAACAGCGTGGTCCACGCGTCGTCGATGACGCCGAAGTCGATCAGCCAGCCGGTGCTCGGGTCGACGGGGCCAGCCACCGACACCTCGACCTTGTAGCTGTGCCCGTGGGTGCGCGAGCACTTGTGTCCCTGGGGAACGCACGGCAGGTGGTGCGCCGCCTCGAACCGATACTCCTTGGTCAGCTCGACTTTCACGCGCCCAGTATACAGGGACGCGCGGCGCGGCTCAGGGGCCGAAGTCGATGGCGGCCCACGGCCGCTCGGGGCGGGCGAACAGGTATCCCTGGCACAGGTCGCCGCCCAGCCGGATGAGGGCGTCGCGCTCGGCGGCCGTCTCGATCCCTTCCGCGATGATCTCGATGCCGAGGTCGCGGCAGAGCGCGACGATCGACCCGAGCAGCTTCTGCTTCAACGCCGACTGATCGATGCCGCGAATCAGCGACATGTCGACCTTGACGACCTCGGGCTCGAGGTGGGCGAAGCTGGTGAGCCCAGCGTAGCCGGCGCCCAGGTCGTCGACGGCGATCCGGTATCCCAGCGCGCGCAGCGCGGCCACGCGCGTGGCCGCGTCGCTGATCTGCTCCAGCGGCGCGCGCTCGGTCACCTCCAGCACGACCTTGGCCGCGTGCCGCGACAGCGGCGCCGCGGGGTCCAGCAGCGAGTCGTCGTCCAGCTCCATCGCGTGCAGGTTGATGAACAGCAGCCCCGGGATCGGATGGCGATCCAGCGTCTGCGCCACGCGGTCGCGCACCGTGCGACCCAGGTCCTGCACGCGCCCCAGCCGCTCGGCCGCCTCGAACAGGTCGGGCGGCGACCGCAGCGTCGGCTCCTCGTTCCGGACCAGCGCCTCCCAGGCGAACGTCGTCCGCCGCGACCAGGAAATGATCGGCTGATACGCGATCCAGAGCGACTCCAGCGCCGCCGCGAAGCGCGCTTCGAGTCCGGCCCGGTCGCCGATCTTCTTCCCCTCCATCTGAAACATCTCCAGCGCGTCGCGCTTCACGCGGGCGATCTGGTGAAGCCGCACCGCCCGCGCCACGACCTCTTCCAGCTCGCGCGTGTCGATCGGTTTGATGAGGTACCGCAACGCGCCGTACTCGACGGCCCGGACGGCGCTGTCGACCGCCGGCCCGCCGGTCATGAGGACGAACGGGACGTCCAGATCGTGCTCCCGGACAGAGCGCAGCAGCTCGAGGCCGCTCATCTGGGGCATGGTGATGTCGCTGACGATGACGTCGAAGCGCTGGTGGCGGGCCGCGTCCGCGGCCTCTTGCCCGTCGTAGGCGCACACGACCTCGAACCCCGCGTCACCCAGGCTGCGGGCGTAGGCCCGCGCGATCGACCGTTCGTCGTCGACCAGCAGGACCAAACCCCGGCGAACCTTCAGCACCTGGTCCGGCGGAACGGCGGGGGCGGCTACACCCGTTGCGCTCATCTGAATGGGCTCCCCATCGGCGTTGACGCGTCCCTCATTGAGCGGTTGGGAAATCTTCCCGGGATTACGGGCGCCTGCTATATCTTCGCGGCCTTACCGGCGTCTGGTCGGACCCACGCAAGCGAGGAGAACCCTTGGAGATGAGCGCCACCGAGCGCGAGGCCAGCGAGCCCCGCGAAACGCCCCGTCCCGACAAAAGCCAGCTGGCCGAGTACTACCGCCAGATGCTGGCGATCCGTCGCATGGAGGAGGCCCTCGCCAAGGCCTACGCACTGCGCAAATTCGGCGGGTTCCTGCACCTCTACATCGGGCAGGAGGCCGTGGCCGTGGGCGCGCTCGCGGCGCTCAAGCCCGAGGACTACGTCATCGCGACCTACCGCGAGCACGCCCACGCCTACGCCAAGGGTATGTCGTCGAAGTCGATCATCGCCGAGCTGTTCGGCAAGGCGACCGGCTGTTCGAAGGGTCTGGGCGGGTCGATGCACCTCTTCGACGCCTCGAAGAACTTCCTGGGCGGGTACGGCATCGTCGGCGGGCACATCCCGCTGGCCGCCGGCACGGCGTTCGCGTCGAAGTACCGCGGCGACGGCCGGGTCACCCTTTGCTTCTTCGGCGACGGCTCGGTCCCGCAGGGGGCCTTCCACGAGGGGGTCGCCCTGGCCGCGCTCTGGCGGCTGCCGGTCGTCTTCATCTGCGAGAACAACCTCTACTCGATGGGGACGCCGCTCTACCGGTCGCTCTCGGTGGCGGACGTGTCGCAAAAGGCGCTGGCCTACGGCATCGCGCGCGACCGGTTCGACGGCGAAGACGTCATCCGCGTGCGCGACCGCGTGGCCGAGGCGGTGCGCCGCGCCCGCAACGAGTCGCTGCCCACGCTGATCGAGATCCGAACCTATCGCTTTCGCGGGCACTCGATGTCCGACGCCGGCCTGTACCGCACCAAGGAAGAGGTCGAGGAGTGGAAGAAGCGCGACCCCGTGTCATACGGGCGCGAGCTGCTGGTCAAGGCCAAGGTCGACGAGAAGGAGATCGTCGCCATCGAGGACAACGTCCAGGCCGAGATCGAAGAGGCCGTGAGGTTCGCCGACGAGAGCCCCGAGCTGGCCTACGAGAAGCTGGCCGAGTTCACTTACAAGGAGTAACGGAGAATCATGCGCACGGTCGCGTTCCGCGAGGCCCTGAACGAAGCCCTCGCCGAGGAGATGGAGAAGGACGATCGCATCTTCTTGATGGGCGAGGAGGTCGGGCACTACGACGGCGCCTACAAGGTTTCGAAGGGGCTTCTCAAGCGCTTCGGCGAAAAGCGGGTCATCGACACGCCGATC
>CAZPUH010000123.1:0-12750 GCA_964589215.1 uncultured Myxococcales bacterium
GCCGCCGGGGCCGCGGCGACGGCCGGCGCGGGCGCGACCTCCGCCCCCCGATGCCCCCCGCGATGCCAGAGCAGCGCGACGACGGCAATGGCGGCCACCGCGCCCCCACCCATGGCCAGCAGAGATGCGGGCGGTCGGCGCGACGGCGACGCCATCCGGCCGTCGAACGCGAACTGCTCCAGCGGCCCGACGAACCGGAGCTTCACGTGCCCCAGCTCCAGCAGGTCGCCCGGGTTCAGCTCGATGCGCTCGTAGTCCTCGCCGTTGACCCTCACCCCGTTCGCGCTCTGCAGGTCGACGATCGTGTAGCGATCCCCGTCGCGAACCAGCTTGGCGTGATGCCGCGAGATCGACCGGTGGTTCAGGACGACGTCGTTCTCGTCGGTGCGCCCGATGACCAGCGACGCCTTGTCCAGCGCCACCTCGCGGCCGGCCAGGTCGGTGGTCATGACGACCAGCCGCGCCGGCGGTCCGGCGGCGGGCGTCGGATCCAGCCCCTGGTCCGTCAGGGCGCGCAGCGGAATCGTCGGCTGCGCCTCGACGGCTTGCACCACGGGCTCCTCGGGCGAGGGCGCGGGGGCGACCGCCGCGGCGCCTGCCCCTTCCGGCGGCATTGCCGTCATCGGCTGCGGCGGAGACGTCTTCGTGCGCGAGCGCGGCGCCGGCACGGCCGCGTTCGCCGCCGCCTGGGACGCGGGCTGCGCCGCCATGGCCGCCACCGACGCGCGCGTGGGGATGGCGACCGCCCCGCCCACCGAGCCGATGGGTCCGTTCACGACGGGCATCGTCGGCATCGTCGGGCGGTCGGTGACGGGCGGGCGTTCGCCGCGCAGCGTGATGCGGTAGTCGCCGATCTGCACCTCGTCGCCCTCGCGCAGCGGCGTCGGCGAGACGATCTTGGTGCCGTTCACCCGGACGCCCGTGAAGCTGGAGAGGTCCTCGATGCAGAGCGTCCCGTTCTGGCGCAGGAGGCGCGCGTGCCGGCGTGACACGTTGCGCTCGGTCAGGCGGATCGTGTTCCCCTCCTGACGTCCGACCGTCATCTCGTCGCGTGTGAGCGGGACGACTGTCGTCTTCCCCTCATCGTCTTCGATGCTCAGCTTCAACACGCGAGACCCTCGAAATCAGCGGGCCTTTCGACTGTATCCGCCGCCCGCGTCCGGAGTCAATGCCTGACCCGACGCGGCGTGCCCTACGGGCGACGATTCACGGGGCGGCTCTCACCGGAGGCGGACCAGGGCGCCCGCGATGACCACCCCCATGCCAATGACGAGGGAGCCAGCCACCACCGCCACGGCCATGTTCTTGTTCTCGTGAATCTCCCGCCGGAGGTTGTAGGGGGTGACCAGCTCCCAGAGGTAGTAGCCCAAGATCAGCAGCACGATGCCGCAGAGCCCGAACAGCGTGAAGTCCAGCAGCTGCCGGGCCAGCGGGGCGGCGGGCATCGGCTCAGAGACTCCGGAGGTCCGGGTACGTCGTCATGACGTCGGTCTCGGTCATCGAGTCGTTCGGGTCGGCCGGGGTCCAGATGACCTCCAGGCCCAGGATGGCGTCGGGCGAGACGCCGCCCAGCTCCGACAGGACGGCGGCCAGCTGGTCGGGCGAGCTGGGCCGGTCGAAGTTCGACAGCGGGGTCCGCGTGGCCGCCAGCAGGGTGACCACCACCAGCTCCAGGGCCTCCTTGCCCTCCTCGGCCGGGGCGTCGGACCGCACGACGCGCCCGTCGGTGCCGCGCACCCGCTCGACCTGGAACCGGCTCCGCTCGCCCAGCGCGATGGCGTTCATGGCGGTCTCGGCGTTCGTCAGGCTCATCGGGCCGCGCGCGTCGCCGCCCACGTAGCGGACGGCGTCCTTCTCGCGCAGCAGCTCCAGCGCCGTCTGCTGCAGCAGCGCGGCCAGCCCCGCCTCCGTGGAGGTGTCGCCGTGAGCGGCGAAGTCGGCCAGCCGGTCCTGGATGCCACGCGCCGACCGCCCCAGCGCCAGCTGCAGGCGGTAGAGATAGGCGCGCCCGGGCATCGCGACGACCTGTCCGTCGTCGTCGTCGTAGCCCGCGTCGGGGCGCCCCATGCCGCGGCTGGCGCGCACGGCGCGCGCGATCGAGACGACCGCCAGCCCCACGACCACCACGCCCAGCAGCGGGCCGATGCCGAAGCCGCCCAGGCCGTAGCCTCCGAACCCGGGGAAGAAGAAGAAATGCGACCCGCCGCCGTAGCCGTACCCCGAGCCGTAGCCCGGCGAACGATAGCCGCCACCCGAGTAACTCGGCGCCGACATGCCACCGCCCGACCGGAAGCCCAGCCGGCCGCCGAAGGAGCTGCCCGACCGGGGCCCGGCCAGCGCGGGGCCGCCCAGCGCGGCCGTGAGGGCGACCAGCAGCAGCAAGAAGCTCAGCGCGCGGCGCAGCGTCTTCATGACGCTATCGAGTCTATGACCCGCCCCCCGGCGCTGCAACGCCTCACGCCGGCCCGCCGCCGCGCGCCTTGGCGAGGTCTTCGAAGTACTTCCGCAGCGCCGGCAGCGCGGCCACGAGGCGCCGGAAATAGTCCCGCCCCAGGAAGAGCAAGCTGGTCGGCGCGAGCGTGCGCACGGTCGCGTTGGTCGGCTCGTCGTGCAGCAGCGCCATCTCGCCGAACAGATCGCCGGCGCCAAGCCGCGCCAACGGCTGCCCGCCGCGCACGACCTCGACGCTCCCCATCAGGATCACGAACAGCCCCTGACCGGGCTCCCCCTCGCGGATGACGGGGGTGCCCGCGGCGACGTCCACCCCTTCGAACCGGCGGATCAGATCCATCTGCTGCTGGTGATCGAACGGCTTGAAGAGGGGCGAGGTCGCGAGCAGGTTCTTCAGCAGGCGCTCGCGCGCGAACTGTTCCAGCCGCTGTCCCAGCGCGGGGACGGCCGCAACCAGCTCGGCGACGGCCGCGCGCCCGACTTCGATCAGGTCCGCCTCGCCGACCGCCTGAACGGTCGCCGTCCGCGGCTCGGCGGTCAGCAGCGCGACCTCCCCGAAGAGCGCGCCCTCGTGCAGGTGCGCGCGCTCGACGGGTCGCCCCTGCGGGTCGTGGCCGACGACGCGCAGCTCGCCGGCGGCCACGAAGTAGAAGGCGTCGCCGGCCTGGCCCTCGCGAAAGATCACCTGGCCGTCCGTCGCGCGCACCAGGCGCACCTTGGCGACCGCGGCCGCGAACAGCTCGGGAGGCAGCTCGGAGAAGAACGGCACCGGCAGCACGTGCCCCGGGTACTGGATGAACACCGACAGGTCCAGCGCCCGGGCGCGGGCCCGCTGAACCAGCTTGGCGACGTCGGCGGCCGCCGCCGGGGGCGGCGGTTCGACGGGCGCGTCCAGGTCGACCGGCGCCTGCCGGGCCGCGAACTTCCCCAGCGCGGGCGACCCGTGCGCGTAGCTGTGCGCCATCAGCGCGACCACGTCGTCGGTGGGCTGCCCCACCGCCTCCAGCACCTTGCAGCCGATGAGCGCGGGCAAGAGGTGCCCGGCGCGCGCGTCGTGCAGCGCGCAGCTGCGGTAGACCTGCACGGCGCCCTCGCGGTCGCCCAGCTGCCACAGCAGGTCGGCGATCTTGCGGCGGCTGTCACCGTCCAGCGGATTGGACGCCAGCATCTTGTCGTGCGCGGCCAGCGCGGCCGGCACCTGCCCGGCCCGGGCCAGCCGGCTGGCCTCGGCCTTCAGCTCGCGAAGCGTGAGCGCCATTGCGCGGACGTTAGCCGGGGCGTGAAATGCGGTCCAGTGTTGCCCCGAACTCCCCGCGAACGTGAGGCGGCCCTAGCGGCCCTGGGCTTCGACGAGATCGGCCGCTCGACGCAGGGGCGCCCGATCGTCGCGCGGCGGTTCGGGCGCGCGGGCGCGCCGCTGCTGGTGATGGGCGGCATCCATGGCGACGAGCCGGCCAGCGTGGACGCGCTGCTGGACCTGCTGGTGCGTCTCCCGGCTTCGACCGTCCCCGTGCCGTTCTGGCTGGTGCCCGCCGCGAACCCGGACGGGCTGCGGGCCGGCCGGAAGAACTCGGCGCGCGACGTGGACCTGAACCGCAACTTTCCCGCGCGGTCCTTCCGCACGGCGCACGCGCCCGGCTACTTCCCCGGCCCGGCGCCGCTGTCCGAACCCGAGACCCGGGCCGTGGCGGAGCTGATCGCCCGCGAGCCGCCGCGGGGCGCGCTGGCCGTCCACGCGCCGTTCGCCTGCGTGAACTACGACGGACCGGCGGCCGAGTGGGCGCAGGCGGTCGCGCAGGCCTGCGGATGGCCCGCCCGCGGCGACATCGGGTACCCGACGCCCGGCTCGTTCGGGTCGTGGCTGGGGCTGGACCAGGGGCTGCCGGTCCTCACGCTCGAGCTTCCGCCGGGTCCCCTGGACGGGTTTCGCGCGGCGGCCGCGGCGGCGCTGGACGCCGCCCTGGCGGCCCCCCCGGCATGAAATGTCGGCTCGCGCGGACTCCCGCGGCGGCGGGCTTCCGGGCTATACTTCTTGACAGGTGGGTGGGGGTCGTACTTCTCTGACCCTTTCGCGATGGATAACAAGGAGCGTAACTTCCTGGAGACGATGTCGAAGGCCCTCGTCTCTCTGCCCTTCGACCTCAAGATCCTGCTGGAGGCGGTGGCCGACCCCGACCTCGAACGCTCCGTGCGCGAGGTGGCGGCCGGCACGGTCGTGCACGTGATCACGCCCAAGGACGGCAACGTCGAAGCGCCGCTGCGTTTCGCCGAGGACGTCGTCCAGCTGCGGCTCGCCGCGGCCAAGGTCATCGCCGAGGGCGGCGAGGGCGCGCCGGCGTTCCGCGACCGCTTCGCGGAAGACTTCGCGCGCTTCGACGAGGAGCTGGCGCTGTTTCGCGGCGTGCTGGGCGCCGACATCGTCGACTGGCTGGACAGCCGGTGGGGCTCGTTCCTGAAGGGCGTCTACTCCAAGAAGAAGGTCTCCCAGTTCGTCGACGACGAAGAGGTCGGGACGTTCCTTTACGACGAGGGGCTGAAGTTCGGGACGCTCTACCCGATCAGCGACAAGTCGATCGCCGGCCGCGTGAAGCAGGCGCAGCCGATCATCGACCACCTCGCGCGCAAGCGCGATCAGGACAAGAAGAAGATCACGTCGTAAGGCCTCCGGCAGGATCTCTTTGGGACGGTTCGACTTGTCGCGCGGCTTGATAGCCGGCGTCGCCCACGATTCCCCGGTGGCGCTGCTGGACGTGGCCGTGGCGGTGGCCCAGGGGGCGCCGCCGCCGCCGCCCGAGATCACGACCGCCGCGCGCGCCGCGGCGCCGCTGCTGGCGCATCTGGACGTGGACAAGCTGCGCGCCGCCGTGCAGACGGTCATCATGTCGCGGGCCCTGGACGTCGGCCTGCAGTGGATGCACGAGTCGGGCGTGCTGGGTGTGGTGCTCCCGGAGCTGGAGGCGACCGTCGACTTTTCGCAGGAGGCGGGGCGGCGCCACAAGGACGTCTGGGAGCACACCAAGCAGGTCGTCGTGCAGTCGATCGAGAACCCGATCGTGCGGTGGGCGGCGCTGTTGCACGACATCGGCAAGGTGCCGACGCGTGTGATGCTGCCTGACGGGCGCGTCACGTTTCACCGGCACGCCGAGGTGGGCGCGCGCATGTGGGACCCCATCGCGCGGCGTCTGGGTTTCGACAAGGGCGAGCGGCGCGACATCCGATTCCTGGTGCTGAACCACCTGCGCGCCAACGCCTACGAGCCCGGCTGGACCGACGCGGCCGTGCGGCGGTTCGACAAGGAGATGGGCGAGCACCTGGAGGACTTGCTCGAGCTGTCGTGCGCCGACGTCACGTCGCGCCGCCCGGGCCGCCGCGAGGAGGCGATCCGGAACATCGAGGCGCTGCGGGACCGCATCCTCGCCATCCGGTCGCTGGACGCGCGCATCCCGCCGCTGCCCCCCGGTCTGGGCAACGCCATCATGGAGACCTTTGGCCTGCCGCCGTCGAAGCGGATCGGCGACCTGCGCAAGCTCTGCGAAGACGCCATCGATCGCGGCGAGCTGGAAGAGCGCAAGGACGCGCCCTACTACATCGAATTTCTGCGCGACAAGATCTGACGTGCGCGCGCGCCGCGCGTGGCGCTCACAACGACAGCACGTATCGCAGCGCGACGCCGCCGCTGAAGACGGCCTCGGTCTTCTGTCCGCCGCCGGTCTGGATGGTCACGCCCAGCGGAACGACCAGCTCGATGGGGGCGGCGCGTTCCAGATGCCGGAGGGGACCGGGCACGCGAACCAGGTAACCCCACCCGAGCTCGCCGAACAGGGACTGCGCGGTGAAGCGCTGCTCGCCGTCCGGCAGCGGCAGCCAGAACGGCGTCACGGTGTAACGCGCGTCGAGAAAGAGCACGTTGGCGAGGTCGCCGGCCATCAGGGTCGCGAGACCGTATCGCGCCTCCAGCGTCACCGGGACGGCAGGGCCGGTGCGCAGGTTGCCTTGCGCGTCGCGCCCGCAGGCCATCGCCGTGCACGACGCCGCGGCGTAGCCCGCCTGCGCGATCAGCTGCACGGGGCCCAGCCACTTTCCGGCGCCGGCCTGAAGACCGATGAACGCCCACAGCCCGCCCGGCATGGGCGCGAAGAGGGCGTCGATCGTCGAGATCAGCGCCACGCGCGGCGACGCGTCGAGCGGCACGCTCTGGCTGACGGCCGGCGCGCGGATGCAGCCGCGGTCGGTCTGGATGTCGACGACCGTGTCCAGGCCGTACTGGAGGATCACCGAGCTCGATCGCAGCGCGATCTCGTGGCTGCCGGCGGGGAGCACCCACGAGCCACCGTCGACGCGAACGTCGTCCAGCTCGGTGCCGCCGCTGCAGGGTGAGCGCGTCGGCACGGTGAACCACGCCTGGGAGATGATGTGCGTCTCCGAGGCCTGCGCGGCGAACACCATCTGGCCGTACTTGCCCAGGCGCAGGTAGCTGAGCTGGATGTCCACGTCCGCGCTGCGCGCGTGAAGCGGCGTCACGGGCTGAAACCGCGCGCACCCGAACGCGAGCAGCGCGAGCAGCGCGAGGTGCCAGTGCCAGCGGCGCGGCGGGCGGCCGTCGTCGGACATGCGCGCCGATGATATCGTGAACCGTCATGGGGCGCGCCCGGGCCTGGCTGTTGTGGCTGATCGCGGCCAGCGGGTGTGGGGCGGCTGCCCCGCCCACGACGCGCGCGACCTGGACCACCGCGGAGCTGGCGGCGCAGGCCGGCTGCGAATCGGGCGACATCCGGGCCTGCGGCGCGCTCGGGCGCTCGCTGGTGCGCGCCGCGCGCGACATGCGGGACGTCGAGCGCGGGCTGGTCCTGCTGGAGGGCGCCTGTGGGCGCGACGACCTGACGGCGTGCGCGGCGCTGGGCGACTGGTACCGCGTTCAGGACGACGACCGCCATCATGCGCGCGCGACCGCGCTGCTGACGCGCGCCTGCGACGGCAACGTCGGGGACGGCTGTCGCGCCCTCGGCGAGGTGGCGGTCGACCAGCGTGACTGGGCCGGCGCGCTCCTGCTGTTCGACAGGGCGTGCGAGCTGGGCGACGCGGAAGGTTGCGAGAAGGCCGGCGTCTTCGGACGGAAGTTCGAGAACCGGTCAGAGGCGACGACCGAAACTTCGTTGCAGCGGGCGTGCACGCTGGGCCGGCTCTCCAGCTGCTACCGGCTCGGGATGATGCGCCTGCGCCGTCCGTCGACGGCGGCCGACGGGGCCGCCCTGCTGGCGCGCGCCTGTACCAGGGGATACGCCCCCAGCTGCTTGCCGGCGGCCGCGGCCTTCGCACCGGTCATCGGCCTTCAGCCCGCCTGCGGCGCGGCGGCACCGCTCGCCCAGCAGGCCTGCGCCAGCGGCGTGAACGACGGCTGCGTCATCGGCGACGCGTGCGCGCTGGAGGTGGGGCGTGACCGGGCGCGCGCCCTGTCTCGGCTGCGGGAAGCGTGCGACCACGGGATCTCCATCGGCTGCTTCTACTGGGCCGACGCGCAGTCGCCGCAGACCGGCGCCGAGGTGGCCACCGCCTACGAAGCAACCTGCCACGCCCACTCGGCCGCGGCCCCGACCGCCTGCGCCCGCCTGGCCGTCATCGCCCTCCACCGCGCGGTCAGCAGCGCGGACACCGAAGCGCCCCTGGCGACCCTGCGTGACCTCTGCAGCGAAAGCGTCACGGCCGCCTGCTGCGCCCTGGCCGACGTCTACACGGCCGGCCGGCTCGTGCCCCCGGACGCGGCCCAGGCCGCCCAATTCCGCCGCCCCACCTGCCCGCCCGCGCCCCGATAGCGGGCGTCGGGCGATCAGTCCCAGTCGCCCACGCCCTCGAGGGGCTCGCCTTTTTCCCAGTGGATCAGGTTGCGTTTCTGGCGCCGGAGCGTCCGGACCTGGAAGCCGAGCCAGACGACTGCCCCGATAGACACCACGATGACGATGATGAGCGCCGGGAGCGGCATGACCCGAGTTTGAATCCAGGCGGTTTCGAATGCCAGACTTGGGCTCTCGATGCCCGAGCTGCCCGATCTGGTGCACGTGGAAGAGGTCCTGAACGGGGCCCTCGCCGGCACGACCATCACCGACGCCCGGACCGGAGATCCGACCGTGCTGCGGCTCATGGTGCGCGACCCGTTCCCCGCGGTGCTGGTCGGGCGGCAGCTGCAGGGGGTGGCGCGGCGCGGGCATTTCCTGCGCTTCGACCTGGGCGCGGACCTGGCCATCGTCATCAACGCCATGCTGGTCGGCCGCTACAAGCTGCTCCCACCGCTGCCGGCCGCGGAGCGCAAGAAGGATCCCAGCGCCCTCGGCCTTGCGCTGACGTTCGACGGCGCTCCCGAGCTGCAGTACCTGGACGAGAAGCGAATGGGTAAGGTCTACGTGACACGCCCCGAAGACGAAAGCTCCATTCCCGTTTACGGGCAGCTGGGGGTCGACCTCCTGTCGCCGGCCTTCACGCGGCAAGCCTTCGACAAGATCTTTGCCAAGCGGCGCGACCAGGTGCGCCCGTTCCTGATGGACAAGAAGGCGCTGGCCTCGATCGGCAACGCCTACGCCGACGAGATCCTCTTCGCGGCCGGCATCCACCCCAAGACCTTCTGTCGCAAGCTGGAGCCCGCCGCCGTCGACGCGCTTTACGGCGCAATCGGCCGCGTGCTGACCGAGGCCATCGCCGAGATCCGGCGTCGCAACGAGCCGCCCGAGGTGAAGGTTCGCGACTTCCTGAAGGTCCGGGGGCGCGACGGCAAACCTTGCCTCGTCTGCGGCACCACGATTCGCGCCGTGCGCGTCGGCGACGGAGACGCCTGCTTCTGTCCGGCCTGCCAGCCCGAGACGCGCAAGCTGTTCGTCAGCTGGTCGGGCCTGAATCAGCGCAAAGCGTAGAGAAACAGCGCCGCCGCCGTGGCGACGTTCAACGAATCGGCGCCCGCCGCCATCGGGATCGTGACCCGGTGGGTGCACGCGGCGCGCGCCGCCGGTGACAGCCCAGGCCCCTCGGCGCCGAACAGCAGCACGGCCCGCGGCGGGCGCGCAAACCGGTCCAGCGGCGCCGCGTCCGGGTCCAGCACGGCGCCGACCACCGCCAGGCCCTCGTCGCGCAGCGCCACCAGGTCTTCGGGCCAGCGCGCCGCCCGCACGATGGGCACCGTGAACACCGCGCCCAGCGAGACGCGGATCGCCTTCCGGTAGAACGGGTCGGCGCAGCGCGGGCTCAGCAACAGGGCGTCGGCGCCGAACGCCGCCGCGTGGCGCGCGATGGCCCCCAGGTTGTCGACGTCCGTGAGGTCCTCCAGCGCGACGACGGTCCGCGCGCCCGGCGGGATGGCCGCCGCCGCGGGACGGCGCGCGAGCGCCAGGCACCCGCGGTGCACGTGGAACCCGGCGACGCCGTCCAGCACCGCCTGGGACGCCAGGTAGACGGGGAACGGCCCGTCCAGCGCCTCGGCCAGCGTCGCCAGCCGGGGCGGCGTCAGCAGGACGGACTCGATCGCCAGCCCGCTGCCGGCCAGCCGCCGCACGACCCGCTCGCTCTCGGCGACGAAGCGGCCCCCCTCGATGACCGCGCGCTCCTTGAGCGTGCGGTAGCCCGCCACGCGCGGGTCGGCCGGGTCGGCGATCGCGATCGGGGGCAGCGCCACGCCCCGAACATAGTCCACCGGGCGCGTCGCGCGCGCGTGGTAGTAAACGTCATGCGCTGCACGACGACGTGGCTGCTGCTGGCGGCCTGGGCGGCGGTGGGCGGTTGCTCCAGCTCAAGCGGGCCGCAGACGCCGCCCGCGCTCGTCGAGGTCTTCTGGATCGCGGCCGGCCAGCGAACCCCCGTCTGGACGAACACGCAGCCCGACGCCGGGGCGGCTGTCGCGCCGCCCGCCGTCCAGCAGGTCGACTTCGTGTTCGATCAGCGGCTGAACGGCACGAAGGTCGAGGACGCGGCGTCGCCTGCCGTCAGCGTGTCGTGGCCCGAGCAGACCGCCGGCGACGCTTTCCCGGCCATGGTTCTCTACAACAGCGAGCCCTTCTACGGCGGCGGGTCCTCGTACGCCTTCCTGCGCCCCGCCAGCGTGGGATTGCCGTCCGGCGACACGATCACCTTCACGCTGGACCCGGCGCTGCTGACCGGCCAGAACGGGCAGCCGTTCAGCGGGCCGACGCAGATCAGCGTCACGACCGGACCGCTGACCGCGACCGTGCGCGTCCCTTCGGACGCGGACGCCGGCGGCGTGGTCCCGGCCGGCTACATGATGCCGATCGTGTTTTCGAACCGGGTCGCGACGGACGCGGTCGTGCCGTTCATCCACGCCGCCACCCGCGCCGGCCCGCTGCCGTTGACCGTCGTCGCCAACGCGAGCGACCCGACGATCGCCTACGTCACGGCCGCCTGCGCGGGCGGCTGGCCCGCGGGCGTCCCCGTCACCCTGACGATCGACGCCGGCGCCCCCGACGCCTTCGGTCGCCTGCTGGCGACCCCCGCCAGCGGCACCTTCACCGCGGTCAGCGCCGGCACCCAATCGCCCGACGGCGGGTGCTAGGTCGGGGCGTCGAAGTCGCGGGCGAAGACCTGGGCGAAGGTGTCGCGCACGGCGGCCTTCATGTCGGCCATCGCGACGGGGCGCCCCAGCTCGGCCGAGACCGACGCCATCACGGAGGCGTCCAGGCCGCACGGGTTGATGGCGCCGAAGCGGGTCAGGTCCGTCGAGACGTTCAGCGCGAACCCGTGCATCGTGACCCAGCGCTTGACGGCCACGCCGATGGACGCCAGCTTGCGCGCGCCGCCCGCCGTCCAGACGCCCGTCCACCCCGCCTTCCGGTCGCCCGCCAGGCCGAAGCGCGCGACGGCCTGGATGAGCGCCTCTTCCAGGTTGCGCAGGTAGCGGTGCAGGTCGCGTTCGTCCTGGCGCAGCTGGAAGATCGGGTAGCCCACCAGCTGGCCGGGTCCGTGGTAGGTGACGTCCCCGCCCCGCTCGATGTCGAACAGCGGGATGTCGGCCGTGGCCAGCAGGTTCTCGCGGTGGGCGCTGCGGCCGGCAGTGATGACGTCCGGGTGCTCGACCAGCACCAGCGTGTCCGGAATCTCGTCGCGCTGCCGCTGTCCGACCAGCTCGCGCTGCAGCGCCCAGACCTCGCCGTACTCGCGGGTGCCGAGGTCGAGGACGCGCGCCGGGTAGGTTTCGTTCACCGGTTCAGAATATGGATCGCTTCGCCCATCGCCGCCTTCGCCGCCTCCATGATGGCCTCGGGCAGCGTGGGGTGGGCGTGGATGGTGAGGCTGATGTCCTCGGCCAGGGCGCCCATCTCGATGGCCAGCGCCGCCTCCGCGATGATGTCCGAGGCGCCGTTCCCGACGACCTGGATGCCCAGCACCTCGTGGCTGCCCGCGTCCATGACCACCTTCACGAACCCGTCGGTGTCGGCGTTCGCGATGGCGCGCCCCAGCGCGACGAACGGGAACTTGCCGACCTTCACGTCGCGCCCCCGCTGCTTGGCCTCGTCGGCGGTCAGCCCGGCCGTCGCCACCTCGGGATCGCTGAAGATGACGGCCGGGATGCAGCGAACGTCCATCTCCGCCGCGTGGCCGGCGATGACCTCGGCGACCACCTCCGCCTCGTGCGACGCCTTGTGGGCCAGCATGGGCTGCCCCGCGACGTCGCCGATGGCGTAGATGCCGGGCACGTTCGTGCGCAGCTGGCGGTCGACGGGGACGAAGCCGCGCTCGATCTTCACGCGCAGCTCCTCGAGCCCCAGCCCCTCCGAGTTCGGGCGGCGCCCGACAGCGACCAGCACCTTGTCGGCCTCGACGGTCACGTCCTTGCCGCCGACGTCGGCGGTCACCACGGCCCGGCCGTTCTTCTCGGTCCAACCCTTGGCCTTGGCGCCGGTCAGCACCTCGACCCCCAGCGCCTTCAGCTTGCGCGCGACCAGCGTGACGATCTCCGGGTCGTTGCCCGGCAGGATGGCCGGCAGCGCCTCCAGCACGGTCACCTTCGAGCCGAGCTTCGCGTACAGCGTGCCGATCTCGATGCCGATGTAACCGCCGCCGATGACCACGAACCGCTCGGGCACGGGGTTGAAGTCCAGGGCGCCCGTCGAGTCGACGATCCGGTTGCCGTCGAACTTGAACCCCGGGATCTCGATGGGCCGCGAACCGGTCGCCACGACGATGTGGTCGGCCTCGACGGTGGTCTTGCCGGACGCGTCGGTGATCTCGACGGTGCGCGGCGACGTCACGCGCGCCGTGCCGGCCCGGAACTCGGCCCCGTTCGACTTCAGCAGCGACTTCACGCCG
>CAZPUH010000124.1:0-4351 GCA_964589215.1 uncultured Myxococcales bacterium
CGTTCGCTGAGGTTTGTACAAACGCTTCCTTGCGAACCGGCGACCGACTGTGCTGTTGTGCCCCTGGATGCCGCGAGGCCATGACTACGCCGTTCTCGCCGATACACCGAGCGGGCGCGGCCAGGTCTACGGCCGCCTGGGGATCCTCGCGATCGGCGTCGCCACTCTGCTGCATCCGACGGGCCGGTCGATTTCCCACATCGTCGCGGTGGCGCTATCCGCCCCCGACGAGAAGCTCGCCTGGGTGGCCTCGCTGATCACCTCCGCCGGGTCCATCACGATCTTCGGCGTGCTGGTCCTTCTGTTCCGGCGCTTCCTCTGGCGAACCTGGTTCGCCGCGCCGCTTTACTGGTTCAGCGGGGCGACGCGCCCGCCTCGTTTGAGCGGAAAGTACGAAGCGTCGATCGCTGTTCACGCGACGTTTGAGGAGGCCAATCCCAGCAAGCCGACCCAGGCAACGATCGAGATCCGTCAGGATTGGGACAAGATGCTGGTCATTGGCGAATTCGTTGAGGACGGTCAGAGCCCCTGGGTTCGTTCCGTGAGCGACATGGCGATCATCCGCACGGAGCTGGACCCCGACCGCCTCATGCTCCAGTACACCTACCACTATGATTCGGTGGCGCGCGCCCTGGACGGGACCCGGGTCGTCTTCCGGCCCACCCGCGGCACCTGCGTGCTGATGTTCGGGCGAGCTCAGAAGAAGTGGCGGGCCAGCGGCCACTACTACAACGACGACAGCGGCGCGGGCACGATCACGCTCACGCGCCCCCAGGCACCGGCGAAGGGAACCGCTCCCGCGGGCAGCGGGGAGCGCCGGCGGCGCCGGTTGTGGGGCCTCCGGACGATTCCGGCGGACCGCGGCGACCGCCCCCGCGCCGGGCGCGTGCCGGAAGATCGCCCCTGACCGCGGCGCCGGCTGACTCGACCTGACGGGCGAGCAGCGCTTTTTTCCTTGGCGCCGCGCCCTTGTGGCGCGCCCCCGCGCCTGGCGGCTATACACCGATCGTGGACGTCGTCACGATGGTGCTGGGGCTGCTGGCAGCGGTGGTCGCCACGCAGTTCGCGGCTCGCCTGCTGCCGGTCAGGATCCCGCTGCAGCTGCTGCAGATTGCCGTGGGCGCGGGCCTTCATTGGGGAGGGTTTCAGGTCGAGTTCGACTCCCACCTGTTCCTGCTGCTGTTCATCCCGCCGCTGCTGTTCCTGGACGGCTGGCGCATCCCGAAGGGGGCGTTCTTCCGCGACTGGAAGGCGATCCTGGCGCTGGCGATCGGGCTGGTCGTGTTCACGGTGCTGGGCGTCGGTCTCTTCGCGCACGCGCTGATCCCGGCCATGCCGCTGACGGTGGCCTTCGCGCTGGCCGCGATCCTGTCGCCCACCGACCCCGTCGCGGTCGGCGCCATGACCGCGCGCGCGCCGCTGCCGCCGCGCCTGACGCACATCCTCGAGGGCGAGGCCCTGCTGAACGACGCCACCGGCCTGGTCTGCTTCACGTTTGCCGTGCAAGCGGCGGTCACGGGCCAGTTCTCGCTGCCGGGCGCGGCGCTGCGATTCGTGGTGGTCGCGGGCGGCGGCGTCCTGGCCGGCGCAGCGGTCGCGGCGCTGATCGGCGTGCTGAACCGCCTGCTGCTGCGGACGACCGGCGAGGAGGACCCGGCGACCCAGATCCTGATCAGCTTGCTGATCCCCTTCGCCGCGTATCTGGCCGGCGAGGAGCTGCGCGTCTCGGGAATTCTGGCCGCTGCCGTGGCCGGCATGGTCGCCCACTACACCGAGCTGGCGCGCGGCGGAACGGCGGCCACGCGCACACAGCGCGCAGCGGTCTGGAACACGGTCCAGGCGGCGCTGACGGGCATCATCTTCATCCTGCTGGGCGAGCACCTGCCGTCGATCGTCCGCGGTTTGCCGGACGCCGTCGCCGGGGCCGAGCTCGACCACACGCTGCGTCTCATGGGCACGGCGGCGGCCCTGACCGTCGCGATCGCGGTGCTGCGCTTCGCGTGGGTCTGGTTCTGGATCCGGCTCACGATCGTGCGGCACGCGCGGGCGGACCGGCAAATGGGCGGCTCGACGCTGCGGCTCGTGGCGGTGGCGGCGACGGCCGGCGTGCGCGGCGCGGTGACGCTGGCCGGGATTCTCACACTTCCGCTGGTGACCGCCTCGGGCGCGCCGTTTCCCGCGCGCGAGGCGGCCATCAGCATCGCCATGGGCGTCATCCTGCTGTCCTTGCTGGCGGCCAGCCTGGTTCTCCCGCGGCTCGCCCGGGGGCTGGAGAGTCTGTCCTCGCCCGCCGGCCAGACGACCGAGGGCGCCGCGCGCATCGCGGCGGCCCGCGCGGCGCTGGACCGGCTGCGAGGGCTGAACGCTCCGGCGAACGGAGACTCGACGGCCGCCGCCGCCCACGAGGCGGCCGTCGGGCGTCTGATCGAGCGGTACCAGCGCCGGATCGACTCGGGCGGCGAAGGTGAGGACGCCATGCGCGAGGCCGACGCCGCGCGCGAGCTGCGCCTTCGCGCGCTGACGGCCGAACGCGACGAGCTTTACCGCTTGCGGCGCGCCGGGGAGCTGGACGACGACGTCCATCGGCGTCTGGTTCGCGAGCTTGACCTGCTCGAAACGAGCCTGCTCTCCAGCGGTTGATATAGTGGGCGCATGCCGACGCGCGTGACGTTGATCGAAGGAGATGGAATTGGCCCCGAGGTGGTGCGGGCCGCGGTCCGAGCGATCGAGGCGACGGGGACGTCCATCGATTGGGACCCGCGCCCGGCCGGCGCCGGGGCCGTGGTCAGCCACGGCGCGCCGCTGCCCAGCGAGACGCTGGAGGCGATCCGGAACACGCGCCTGTGCCTGAAGGGGCCCCTGGCCACGCCGATCGGCGGCGGCTACGCGAGCGTCAACGTGGCGCTGCGGCGGGAGTTCGATCTGTACGCCAACGTTCGCCCGGCGCGCCTGTTCGCCGGGCTGCCCGGCCGCTACGACAAGGTCGATCTGGTGGTGGTCCGCGAGAACACGCAGGGCGAGTACTCGGGCATCGAGCACTACATCGATCCCACGCGCAACGCCGCGGAGGCGATCTCGATCATCACCCGTCACGGCTGCGACCGGATCGTCCGGTTCGCGTTCGAGTACGCGCGGGCGAACCGCCGGCAAAAGGTCACGCTGGTCCACAAGGCGAACATCCTGAAGATGACGTCGGGTCTCTTTCTCGAGACCGGGCGCGACATCGCCAAGAGCTACCCCGACATCGCGTTCGGCGACCTCATCGTCGACAACACGGCCATGCAGCTGGTCCGCGATCCGTCGCGCTTCGACGTGATCGTCACGACCAACCTGTTCGGCGACATCCTGTCCGACCTGACCGCGGGCCTGGTCGGCGGCCTGGGCCTGGTGGCCGGCGCCAACATCGGCGAGGGCGCGGCCATCTTCGAGGCGGTCCACGGCACCGCGCCCGACATCGCCGGCCAGGGCGTCGCGAACCCCACCGCCGTCATGCTCGCCGGCGCCATGATGCTCGAGCGCCTGGGCGAGCGGGACCGCGCGGTCCGCCTCGAAACCGCCATTCGCCGCGTGATCGCCGCCGGCCAGGATTTGACGCCCGACCTGGGCGGCCGCGGCACGACCAGCGCCTTCACCGACCGCGTCGTGGCGGCGATCCAGGGCTAGACCCGCTTCGCGCCTCTAGCTCTGGGCTTAGCCGGTGCAGGTTTGCCAGCCTTGCATGCGGACTGCGAAGCGCATCGGGAGGATCAGGTTTTCCCAGCGCGCGTAGGTTTCGTCCTGCCGGCGGCGCGGCGCCCGCACCACGGGGCGCTCGCGCCAGCCGTTGTCGTTGGCCTGGCCGCCCACCGGCAGCGTGACCTCTGAGACCTCCGCGCCGTCTGTCGCGTCCACGATCAGGCCACCTTTCGCAGCGGGGGGCGGCCCTCGTCGGGGGCGGCGATCCCGGCCCCGGCCAGGAGCTTGCCGCGAATCTCTTTCAACGTGTCCTGATGCTCGAGCAGATACAGGCGCGCCGCCTCCCGCCCGTTGCCGAGCCGCTCGCCGCCGTAGGCGATCCAGGCGCCGCTCTTCTCGAGCACGCCCGCCTCGACGCCCAGGTCGATCACCTCGCCGGCCCGGGAGATCCCCTGTCCGTATGCGACGTCGAACTCCGCCTCGCGGAACGGCGCCGCCATCTTGTTCTTGACCACCTTGACCCGGGTCCGGTTGCCCACGACCTGCTCCCCGTCCTTGAGCGCGCCAATCCGACGCACGTCCAGCCGCACCGACGCGTAGAACTTCAGCGCATTTCCGCCGGTGGTCGTCTCGGGGCTTCCGAACATGACGCCGATCTTCATCCGCAGCTGGTTGA
>CAZPUH010000125.1:0-1766 GCA_964589215.1 uncultured Myxococcales bacterium
GTCTTGCCCGAGTCGATGTGAGCGGAGATCCCGATGTTGCGGACTTTGTCGAGTGAGATCGAGGCCATGACGGGTGGTTTCCTTCGTTGATGAAAAGGCGCGGGGAGCTTAAATGAATTTGCGGCTTTCGCTAGGCGAAAACCGCATCCCCTCCGATGCCGCGCGGGGTCGCAGAGTTACGGATCGGGCTACTTGACGCCGACCAGCTCGACGTCGAAGACCAGCGTGGCGTTGGGCGGGATGGGGCCGCCGGGGGTGCCCCGGGCGCCGTAGGCGAGGTCCGGCGGGATGGTCAGCTTGCGCTTGCCGCCCACCTTCATCCCCTCGATCCCCATGTCCCATCCTTTGATGACGACCCCTGCGCCCAGCGGGAAGTCGATGGGCTGGCCGCGGTCGAGCGAGCTGTCGAACTTGGTCCCGTCGGTCAGCCGCCCCGTGTAGTGCACGGACACGGTCTTGCCGCGGGTCGCGATCGCGCCCTCGCCGGGCTTGACCTCTTCGACCTGAAGACCGCCCGGCTGCGCGCTCTTCTTCGATTCGCCGGAGCCGGCCGAGCCGGCCTTGTGGTGACACCCCGGTCCGAGGGCGAGCAGGATGAAGAGGGGGGCGAGGCGCTTCATGGCGCGGCACCATAGCATGAGGCGGCGTCCGCGACCGCCCGCAGCGCCGGCGTGTGGACCAGCAGCTCGGCCACGGGACCGCGGCGCGAGGCGACCGAGTTGATGGCGCGGCGGGCGGGCAGTGAGGCGGAGGGCAGCCCTTCGTAGAGGCGCCGGGTGTCGGCGCAGTCGGAGTTGGAGAGGACGGCGGCGATCCCCTTTTTGGACAGGCGGTGCAGCTGCTTCGCGAGCCGCTCCTGGTCGGCCATCGAGAAGCCGCCCGCGTAGCCGGTGAAAGAGGCGGTCTTCGAGATGGGCACGTACGGCGGGTCGAGATAGATGAAGTCGTCCGGGCCCAGTCGCCGGCGCCCGCCCGACAGGACGGCGTTGAAGTCGCCGCAGACCAGCTCGACGCCGGCCAGCGCGGCGGCGGCGGCGCGCAGGCGATCGGGATCGCAGATGCGCGGGCGGACGTAGCGGCCGAAGGGAACGTTGAAGTTCCCGTCGCTGTTCACCCGGTAGAGGCCGTTGTAGCCGCAGCGGTTGAGGTAGATGATCCGCGCGGCGCGCGCGATCGGGTCCAGCTGGTCGGGCCGCTGCGCGCGGATCTTGTAGTACGTGGTGGGCGTGTTGCGCATGCGGGCGAGCTTCGCGATGACGCCCGCGACGTCGTCACGCACGGCGGAGTAACAATTGATCAGCTCGGCGTTCACGTCGCCGAGCACGGCGCGCTTGAAGCGGCGCTCGGCGGCGAGAGCGAAAAAGAGCGCGCCACCGCCCAGGAATGGCTCGACGTACGTCCCGATCCGCGGTGGAACCAGAGCCAGGATCCGCGGCAGGAGCTGGCGCTTGCCCCCCGCCCACTTCAAAAAGGGCCGCGCCCCTGCGGCGCCGGCCCCGTTATGCAAGGGGCGTGGCGCGCTGTCCGACATGCGTGTCTGTTTCGTACAACGAACCATCGATGACACGCAAGAAACACGACGCGAAAAACGCATTTTTCAGGGGTTTTTCGCCGCTTTTTTGTTCCGTCCGTCGATCTTTCGCCTTACAGTTCTGGCCCAATTCGCGTGTGGCGTGAGATCGCCCCGCGCCGAGCAAGTCTGCAAAGGAGAACGACATGGCGAAGGTTCTGACGAAGTCCCAGATCATTCAGACGATCGCGGACGC
>CAZPUH010000126.1:0-17665 GCA_964589215.1 uncultured Myxococcales bacterium
ATGACCGCAACGACGGCAGAAAAGCCGGCGCGGCCCGTCGAGCTCGCCGAGCGCGCGCTGGACGCGATCGCCCGGCGCGGCGCGGACGGCGTCTGGATCTCGGTGACCCCCGCGGACGCGTTGATGAACGAGGCGCGCGCGCTGGAGCGACGCCACGCCAGCGGCGAGCCGCTGCCGCTTTACGGGCAGTCGTTCGCGGTCAAGGACAACATCGACGTCGCCGGGCTGCCGACGACCGCCGCCTGCCCGGCGCTGGCCACGACGCCCGCGCGGCACGCGACCGTGGTCGCCCGCCTGATCCGCGCCGGCGCGCTGTGCGTCGGCAAGACCAACCTCGATCAGCTGGCGACGGGGCTGACCGGCGTTCGATCGCCTTACGGCATCCCGCGCAACCCGTTCGACGAGCGCTACGTCGTGGGCGGCTCCAGCTCGGGCTCTGCGGTGGCGGTGGCCGTTGGTCTCGTCGACTTCGCGCTGGGCACCGACACCGCGGGCTCGGGGCGCGTGCCGGCCGCCTTCAACAACATCGTGGGGCTGAAACCCAGCCGCGGCCTCTTCAGCGCCGCTGGCGTCGTGCCAGCCTGCCCGTCGCTCGACTGCGTCTCGATCTTCAGCCTGACCGTCGAGGACGCCCAGCGCGTGGCGGACCTCGCGCGCGGCACCGACGACGCCGATCCGTTCTCGCGGCCGGAGGCGGACGCGTTCGCGTTCTCGGCGGGCCCGCGCCCGCCCCGCTTCCGGTTCGGCGTCCCCGCGGGCGCGGCCCTAGACTACCGCGGTGACGCCGCGGCGGCCGACGTCTTCGCGCGGACCGTGGCGCGCGTCCGCGCGCTGGGCGGCGAGCCGGTCGAGCTCGACTTCACGCCGTTCCGCGAGGCCGGCGCCCTGGTCTACGAGGGGGCCTACGTCGCCGAGCGGTTGATCGCGGGCGGTGACCTGCTGAATCGGGACCCCGAAGCGCTGCTGGCGCCGATCCGCACGATCCTCACGGGCGCGCGGAACGTCGGCGCGCGCGCCGCGTTCGAGACCCAGCGCAAGGTCGCTCAGCTGCGGCGCACGGCGGGCCGGCTGCTTTCGGGCGTGGATTTCCTGCTGGTGCCGACGACGCCCACGATCCCGCGCATCGCCGACGTGCAGGCGGATCCGCTGCGCCTCAACGCCGCCATGGGGGCCTACACGACGTTCGTGAACCCGCTGGACCTCGCCGCGCTGGCGGTGCCGGCCGGCTTCCGCGCCGACGGTCTGCCCGCCGGCGTCACGCTGGTCGGCCCCTGGGGCAGCGACGCGCGGCTGGCGGCGTTCGGCGCGGCCATCCACCGCGCCACCTCCGATCGGCTGGGCGCGCTGGACCGGCCGCTGCCCGCCCAGGCGGCGTCGCCCGCCGAGATCCCCGCCGGGTGGATCGGCATCGCGGTCGTCGGCGCGCACCTGTCGGGCGAGCCGCTGAACCATCAGCTCACCGACCTGGGCGGCCAGTTCGTGCGGGCGGCCCGCACGGCGCCCGCCTATCGCCTCTACGCGCTGCCCAACACGACCCCGCCCAAGCCGGGCCTGATCCGGGCGGCGGACGGCGGCGGCCCGGTGGAGCTCGAGATCTGGGCGCTCTCGCCTGCCGCGTTCGGCGCCTTCGTCGCCAAGATCCCCGCTCCCCTCGCGATCGGGCGCATCGCGCTGGAGGACGGCGCCGCCGTGAGCGGGTTTCTGTGCGAGCCCTACGCGGCCGAGGGCGCCACCGACATCACCGCGTCGGGCGGCTGGCGGCGATACCTCGGCCGGTAGCGGGCGGGACCAAACCGGGGCTAAACCCCGCCGCTGGCGACCTTCGGGACGGGCTTGAGGGCCACGGGGGCCAGGCGGGGCTCGTCCTGGTCCTCGTTGTGGTACCCCGACTCCTCGGGGTGGTAGCCGGCCTCGCCGTGATCGGCTTCATCCAGCCCCTCTTCCTCGGCGTCGGGCGTCGGGCGCAGACCCAGCACGGCCTTCAGCGCGTACGCGATCACGGTCGTCGCCACGATGGACAGGCTGATGGTGAGGCCCATCGCCTTGAGCTGCTCGATCCACAGGCCGCTGCCCACGAACGAGCTGAGGTTGGTCTTCAGGTTCCCGTTCACCTCGGCGTTCGCGAAGATGCCGGTCACCAGCGCGCCCATCGTGCCGCCGACGCCGTGCACGCCGAACGTGTCCAGCGCGTCATCGTAGTTGAAGATCGCCTTCAGCTTCGTGCAGGCCAGGTACGGGACGACGCCCGCCAGCACGCCGATCAGCACCGCGGCCGAGGGGCTGACGAAGCCCGCCGCCGGCGTGATGACGACCAGGCCGCCCACGGCGCCTGAGCAGAAGCCCAGCACGGTGGGCTTGCCCTTCGTCAACCACTCCAGCGCCGGCCAGACCGTGGCCGCGACGGCAGCCGCCAGCGTCGTGGTCGTGAAGGCGTTGGCGGCGATCCCGTCGGAGCCGATCGCGCTGCCCGCGTTGAAGCCGTACCACCCGGCCCACAGCATGCCGGTGCCGACCATCGTCAGCACCAGGCTGTGCGGGAAGAAGGCGCGCTTACCGAAGCCGTTCCGCTTCCCCAGGATCAGGCACAGCGTCAAGGCCGACCACCCGGACGACATGTGGACGACCGTCCCGCCCGCGAAGTCGATGGCGTGGATGCCGGCCTTGGCGTTGAAGACGCCGTTCATGAACCCATCGGCGCCCCAGATCATGTGGGCCAGCGGGAAGTAGACGATGAACATCCACAGGACGACGAAGGCCATCACGGCCGAGTACTTCATGCGCTCGGCGATGGCGCCCACGATCAGCGCCGGCGTGATGATCGCGAACATCAGCTGGTACATTGCGAACACGTTCTGCGAAACCCAGTACGCGTAGTCGGTGTTGGGGGCCGACGTGACGCCGCTCAGCAGCGCGAACTTCAGGCCGCCCAGCAGCGGCGTCCCCGGCGCGAAGGTCAGGCTGTACCCGATCGCCCACCAGAGGATGCTGACGATGCCCGCGCAGCCCAGGCACTGGGCCATCACGGACAGGACGTTCTTGCGCCGAACGAGCCCGCCGTAGAACAGGGCCAGGCCGGGCAGTGTCATGAACAGAACCAGCGCGGCCGAGATCATCATCCAGGCGTTGTGCCCGGGGCCGGGGCCCACCAGGTTCTTGGGGGCGCCGTTGGCGATGTAGGCCTCGAGGTCCGCGACGCGCGCGGCGAGGTCGGGGGCGGTCGGTGGCATCGTCAGGGTCTCCTTGTGGACGTACCCCTGACCTTGTGGCGTGGGGGGCACGCGGCTGGACTTATCGCACAGCCGGCGCCGACGGATCCAGCGTCCCGAGCGCGGCCGCCGAGCCGCTCGGGACCGCCCTTCAGCGGTTGAGGTCCAGGATCACCTGGCCGCCGGCGTGAGCCGCGGACCGCCCGCGCTCCGCCTCGCGGGGCACCGCGCGCACGACGACCGGAGACGCGGCGGCGGGAATGCCGCGCAGGAACCGAGACAGCAGCGCCGCCGGAATCAGCAGCAGCGCGGCCACCACCACCAACGACGCGAGACCGACCAGAATCGCCAACCAAATCGCGCTGAGCATGGCGTCTCTTATACTAGACACGCCTCCCGCATGTCAAACGAGTTTTGCGGGCGCCACGGATAACATGAGAACCCCGGGCGCCCGCGCGTTAGCCTGGGCACGTGCGGCAATGGATGACGCCCCTGCTCGCGCTGGTTCTGGGGGCGGGCTGTGGCTCCCTTCCCGCCGCGCAACCGGGTGCCGGCCACGGCGATGCGGCGATGGCGTCACCGGACGCGGCGGCCGGCCCGGACGGCGGCGCGACGCGCGACGCGGACGGCGGCGGCTCGCTGGAGCTGCTTGGCGCGCCGCTGGTGTTCGCCCCCACGCCGGCGGGATTCGGGTTGAGCGCGGTCGTGCGTGCCGGGGATCCAACCGCGCTCGCGTTGCAGGTCCAGACGAAGACGGCGGGTGACTGGATCGACGTCGGGCCGGCGGATCATCCGGCGCCCGACGTCGCGCAGTGGATCGTCGGCGATCTGCCGGCAGGCCAGCGCGTTCCGTACCGGTTGGTCCGTGCCGGTTCGGCGGACCCGGTCTACGCCGGCAGCGCGCAAACGGCGCGGCCGCCCGGGCAAGCGTTCACGTTCGCGCTGATCGCGGACACGCACATCGAGCCGCGCGATCCCATCCCGCCCGGCAGCGACGTCGGCACGGACCAGTTCGGCGCGATGGAGCAGACGATGCTGCAGGTGATGCCCGCGGTGCGGGCCACCGCGCCGGACTTCCTGGTGAACCTGGGCGACCTCCTCGATTACCACCTGTTCGGGTTCAACGCGCCGCCGCCCGACAGCGCCTGGGCGCGACTCGGGTACCTCAACTACCGGCGCCTCCTGGGCGACGCGACGGCGGAGGCGGCGCACTTCACGGTGATCGGAAACTGGGACGGCGAGAGCGGCTGCAACAGCCCGGCGGAGATCGCGCGCTCGACGTCCCAGCGCAAGCTGTACACGCCCGGGCCGTCGCCGGAGACCTACCCCGAGGGCGGCAGCGCCAACCAGGACTACTACGCGTTCACCTGGGGCGACGCGCTGTTCGTCGTCTTGAACGTCATGACGTACACGCCGACCTGTCACCTGCTGGATTACGAACCCGGGGTGCCCGACGACTGGACGCTGGGCGCCGCGCAGCTCGACTGGTTACAGCGCACGCTGGCGGCAGCGACGTCGAGGTGGCGGTTCCTGTTCATCCACCACACCGTCGGCGGCGCCGCCGGCGACGCCGCCGACACCGCCTACGGCCGCGGCGGCGGCCAGGCGGCCTACGTCGGCGAGCAGGCGCGAGTCCACGCGCTGATGTTGCAGTACGGCGTGCAGATCTTTTTCTACGCCCACGACCACGTGTTCACGGACATGGTCGTCGACGGCGTGCACTACACGCTTCCGGGAAGCGCGGGCGCCCCCTGGAAGTTCGACGAATCCCAGACGGGCTACACACAGTATTGGACGGACTCCGGCTTCGCCCGCGTGGACGTGTCGGCCGACCGGGTCCACGTTGACTTCATCTCGACCACCGGCCAGACCGTCGATTCGTTCACGTTGCCGGAAACCGGCGAATAGACGGCCTCACGACCGGGCGTTCCGGCCAACGCCCGTTCTTTTGACCCGATTCAGCCAACGGCTGTCACTGCTCGTTGGGGCGTTTCCACCTTTCGGAGGTTTCATGCGCCAATCGACCCTCGCTTCTTTCATTTATGTCCTTGGTGGCGGCGCCGCTGTGTGCGTTTTTGGCGCAGGGTGCGTCGCCAGCATCGGATCGGGGGGAGCTGGTGGGTCGACGGCGACGGGCGGCACGAACGGAAGCGGCAAGGGTGGAAGCACCGGGAGCGGCGGCTCGGCGACCGGCGGCTCGAATTCGGCGGGCGGCGGCGGCGGGAGCGCGCGCGGCGGAAGCACCGGCACGGGCGGCGTCCTGACGACCGGCAGCGGCGGCAGCCGCGCGTCGGGCGGCTCGACCGGCAGCGGCGGCGGCGCCTCCGGTGGCTCGACGGGCTCGGGAGGCTCGGGCTCGGGGAGCTGCACCGTGACCGTGATGTCGGCGATGACCAGCAGCAAGATCCCGACCGTGGGCATCGTGACCTTCACGACGTCGATGTCGAATCCGACGGAGGCTCACATCGACTTCGGCCTGGACACGACCTACGGCATGACCGCGCCCGTGGATCTCACCCAGCCCAGCTACCGGACGTTGTTGCTCGGCATGAAGGCCTCGAAGACCTATCACTTCCGCGTCGTGGCCACGAACGGCGGCACCTCCTGGAGCGCGGCGGACGCGACGATCATGACGGGCGCATTGCCGAACGGCCTCCTGCCGAAGCTGACGGTCACCAACAGCAACAAGAGCGCCCTTTTTGGCGGCTTCCTCATCACCAGCCAGTTCCAGGGAGGCGCGCTCACCGCCAGCGCGCCCGCGTACATCATCGATGCCGACGGCGACTACGTCTGGTGGTACACGGACACGGTCACGCAGATGACGGGCGCCCGTATGAGCTACGACGGCAATTACATGTGGCTCAACAACGCCAACGTTCCCACCGGAACCGCCCAGGTTCACAAGGTGACGATGGACGGCGCCACCGACGCCGACTTCTCGACGGCGTTCAAGGGCGCCAACCACCAGATCACGCCGTTGCCCGACGGCAGCGTCGCGTTCTACGCGTACGGGTCGAACGGGTGCGACGACATCAAGCTGTTTCCGGCCAACGGCACCACCAACAGCAGCGCGATGACGGTGGTCAATTCCCGCACCGCCCACGGCGGCAACGGCGCCTGTCACATCAACAACATTCAATACGTGCCCGACGACGATACGCTGGTCTTCTCGGACCTGGACAACGTCTGCATCACGAAGGTCACAAAGACCGGAAGCACGGTCTGGGTGCTCAACGGCGGAATCGGCGGGACCACCAACACCTTCACGGGCGACACCTGGGCGGGCGGCCAGCACGGCATCGACGTACTGGGCATGAACGACTTCCTGATCTTCAACAACAACAGCTCCAGCGGCATGAACCCCGCGGGCGGCGGCAGCGCCGGGTCGGGCAACGGCTCGGTGGCCATCGAGATGAAGGTGGACCCCGCCACCAAGAAGGCGACGAAGGCCTGGTCGTACAAGTCCAGCGCCGGAATTCAGGTCGACATCATGGGCGACCTGCAGCGGCTCCCCAACGGCAACACGGTCGTCGGGTACTCGACCAAGGGCGAGCTGCAAGAGATCGACTCCAGCGGCAACGTTCTGCAGGACATCAAGTGGCCGGCCGGAACGTCGTTCGGCTACATCGAGAACCGCCAGACTCTCTACGGCAAACCGACCCGTTGAACCGACAGGTAAAGGAACGAATGAACACCACGTCCCGTGTCCTCGCGTGCGTCTTGTTGCCGATCGCCGGCGTTGCCTGCAGCAGTAGCAGCAGCAGCAGCGGAGGGGGCTCGCCCGGCGGCGGCGCCGCCACCTGCACCAACGGCATGATCAAGGCGGCTGAAGCCAACGATTACGCGTTTTCGAGCACCATCACGCTGCCGCCCGTGACCGTGAAGCCGATGGCCAACCTGACCATCGACTGGAGCGGGGTCACCCACGACTTTCTCGGTCACTCGCTCAACCAGGCGACCGACATCAACCTGGCGCTGGTCATGATCTGGAAGGAGCCGCTGGCGGAGTTCCAGATGAACCTGAACGCCGACAACCTGCTGGCTTCGGACCTCATCGTCTCGCCGCCGCCCAGCCTCGAGCCCACGGCGGGCAAGACGTCGGCCATGCTCTACGACTTCACCATCAACGGCACCCCGGTCACCTCCAGCGACTTCAACAGCTACTTCGACGCGGCCAAGTACCCGGCCTCCGGCAACACCTTCCTGGCAGCCGTCGAGACGGGGACGAACCTGGGCACCGGCATCCGCATGCTGCAGGCGTTCCAGCTCGACGCGAGCTCGTCGAACACGACGGTGACGCTGACCAACTCGTCGACGAAGCTGCAGTACTCCGCTAATCTGCACAGCCTGCAGCCCACCGGCGTCCCCGCCGGCACGCCGGGATTGAGCCTGGACTGGGGCAACATGAAGAAGAACGCGCTGGGAGCCGACTTCATCACCACCAACATCACCAGCGCGATCGTCGGCCACTACTCGCAGACCCCGTCGCAGCTCGAGAGCCAGTTCTTGGACCTGCAGACGATCGCCACCGACCTCTACACCGCGGACATCCCGTCGGGAACCGTCCTCGACTTCACGACGCTCAAGGACAGCAAGGGCAATGGCTTCCCCGGCGTCGATTCGACGGGGACGTGGCTGGTGGCCCTGACGTGCGGCAACTGCCGCAACCCGGCGCCCTGGTACCTGACGATCCTGCAGCCGGTGCCCCAGCCCTGCAAGTAGCGCGGCGGCCCCGGGGCTTTGTCGGGGCCGCGGACGTTGTCGTACACTGTTCCGGTGGAGGACGACGACTTCGACGAAGCTTCGTTTTTTCGCCGCGTCGCCGGTTCGGGCGCGCGCGCCGTTCTCATCGGGCGCCGCGCTCTGATCGCGCTGGGTATCCCGCTGCTGACTGCCGACTATGACTTCTGGATCCACGTCGACGACATCGAGACGTTCAACGCCGCGCTGGAACCGCTGGGGCTGAGCGCGACTCACTCGCCGGCCGAGGCGCGTGGACGTGGGCGGTACGTCCTCGAAAATGGCGAGCACGTCGATGTCCTCGTCGGTCGCTCCGTCCCGACGGTCGACGGCGCACGAGTGACGTTCGACGAGGTCTGGGCGCGCCGTGTGAGCATCGACCTGGCACCGGGCGTTGCCGTCGCCGTTCCCTGTCTCGACGACCTCGAGGCAACCAAGCGCTTCGCCGCCCGGCCGAAGGACGCCGAAGACATCCGGCTCCTGCAGGCTCTGCGCCGAGAACGCGGGGAGCGGTGATCGTGGGGTGGACGGGGATACGGCCGGAGGACATTGCGCGTGTGAGGACGCTCAGTGAACGCCGGCTCACGCCCGAAGAGTGGGATGCCTACGTCAATCAGCCCGTGACCGCGGAGGAGGAGCAACAGATGCGCGAGCTCCTCTCATGGTTTGCGCGGCGGTACCCTGCCCCGGCCGACCGACTTCGCTACGCGCGGCGGGCTTATCGGCGGTGGGCCAGGGACGCGCGCTGATCCGTGCGGGCGCCGCCGCGGCGCTCGCGTAGGAAGCGGGGGTTGACCAGCAGCAAGACCGACGGAAGGAAGGCCACCGTCGCGGCGCTGCTGGTCACCATGGTCAGCGCCACCAGCACGCCCAGGAGGACGTGCACCTTGAAGAGCGACAGCGCCAGGCACAGGTAGCCGCCGGCGACGGCGCTGGCGACGTAGGCGATGGCCTTGCCGGACGTGGTCAGCGCGGTGGCGGTCGCCTCGCGCAGGTTGCCGGTACGCTGGAACTCCTCGCGGACGCGGAAGATGAAGTAGACGGCGTAGTCGGCGCCGATGCCGACGGCCATCGCCGAGATGGCCGCGGTCCCCATCGACAGCAGGATCCCGGTCCAGCCCATCAGCCCCAGGTTCACCAGCGCCGCCGTGGCCAGCGGCAGCAGCACCAGCAGGCCGCCCGCGATCGACCGCAGCAGGATCGAGGTGATGACCACGACCAGGATCGAGATCTGGATCAGGTTGATGGTCTTGCCGTGGACCATCGTCTCGTTCAGCGCGATCGCGTTGGTCACCCCGCCGCCCACGCGCGCGGTGACGGCCGTGCCCGCGAACAGCCGGTCGGCCTCGGCCTGGGTCGCCACGGTCATCGCCTTCATCGCCCGGAAGTCGTCGGTCTTCACGTAGGCGGTGATGACCGCATTTTGAAATGTCCGGTCGACCAGGCGGGCCAGGTCTTCCTCGTCGCCGCCCATGCCGTAGAGCAGCAGATACTGCGCGACGCCCTGCTCGCTGTCGGGCAGCTTTCCGCCACCGGCGGGATCCATGACGGCGCTCAGCTGCTTCAGCAGGTCGACGATCGACACGACCTTGCCGATCGGCAGCGGCTGGTGCGCGATGAACGTCCCCAGCGCGTCCATCCGCCGCAGCACCTGTGGGTCCTTGATGGCGTCCGGCGATTTGCCCTCGACCAGCACCTGGATGACGCGCGTTCCGGCCAGGTGCGCGTCGGCTAGCCGGAAGCCGCGCACGGGGGCGTTGGCCTCGAAGAACTGCGCGTTGAGGCTGTTGCCCGCCTCCAGCCGCGTCAGCCCGATCAGCGCCACCACCAGGATCCCGCAGAACGCCCAGACGATGGGGCGTTCGCGCCCGGCCCGGATGGTGTCCGCCAGCTTCTCGAGGATCGGATCGAAGTACTCCTCTCGCTTCTCGCGCTCCGTCTGCCGCTCGGACGGCGGCGACATCAGCACGCGGATGGCGGGGATGAACGTCATCTCGACGGTCAGAGCCGCCACGATGCCGAACGCCGTGCAGAGCCCGAAGTTCTTGATGGTCGGCAGGCCGAAGGTCGCCAGCGAGCCGAAGCTGAGCGCCGCGATCGTGCCGGCCGCCAGCATCACCACGCCCACCTTGGTGGTCGCCTCGATGACCGCCAGCCGGTTGTGCTCGACGCCGGGCAGCTCGGGCCACTCGGCGCGCGCCCGCGCGTACTCCTCGTAGTAGCGCTTCAGGATCTGCACGGAGTGCCCGGCGCCGATCGCCAGCAGCAGGATCGGCGTCATGATGTTCCAGGGGTCCATGGGCGCGCCGACCAGGCCCATCAACCCCAGCGCCCACAGCACGCCCATGATCGCCGTGACCAGCGGGACGATCATCCCCTGCAGCGTCCGGAACGCGCGGTAGTGCAGGTAGCCGATCATCGCCAGCGCCAGCACGAACAGCAGCGCGACCCTCCGCGTGTAGATCAGCAGCCAGTGCAAGATCGTCGGCGCGCCCGCGGCCCGGATCTCGAGATTCGGCGCGCGCTCCGGCGCCACGATCGCCTCCAGCTTGTCGTAGAGGTGCTTCGAGCCGCCCGCCTTCTCGAAGTCCTCGAAGTCGACCATCAGCGCCGTCGCGCGGCCGTCGTCGCTGACCAGCAAGCTGGTGAGGAAGCTGTTGGCCTTCACGCGCTCGCGAAAGGCCGCCATCTCCGCCTCCGTCCGGGGCACGCCCCGCGCCAGCGGCGTGATCTCCAGCGCGTCCTCGGAGCTGTGGACGTCCTTGACCCGCGGCGACATCAGCGACAGCACGCTGCCCGGCTTCACGCCCGGCAACTTCTCGAGCCCCTCGGTCATGCGCTGAACCTTGGCCAGCACCTCCGGCGTGTAGATCGTCCCCGCCTGCGGGTAAACGCCGATGACGGTCATGTACTTTCCGCCGAACAGCTTCTCGACGCGCTGGCCGACGATGACCAGCGGGTGCCCCGGCGGGATCTGGGCGTCGACGTCCAGCAGCACGTGGAGCCGCGTCGTGAAGAACCCCAGCACCACGGTGACGGCCGCGACCAGCGCGATGATCAGCTTGGGGTGGCGGACGACCGCGGTCACATATCGACGCAGCATGGACGACCTCGCTTGACGGCTTTGAGAGAGCTATTTCGAAGTCAGCAGCGAACGCAGCAACGGCTCGCGTGTGTCGCTCTTGGGCGCGAAATAGGTGGCCAGGACCACGCGGCGCGCCTCGTCGCCGCGCTCGCTGACGTCCACCAGCACCTGCCCGCCGGCCGCCGTGACGGTCGTGTGCAGCGCGTCCGCGGTGACGGAGTAGGTCACGCGATCCCCCTTCAGGTACCCGCGGTCCTTCAGCGGCGCGAACCAGACCGGCAGCGCGTCGCTGACCCGCCGCTCGACGTCGCGGCTGATGAGACCGGCCTCGCGCGCGTCTTCCAGGTTGTCCCGGACGACGCCCATCCAGCGGTTGAGCGGCACGTCGCGAACGAACTGCATCTGCACGACGGCGCGCGCCGCGCCGATCGCGGCCGCCGCCAGCTGGCCCTCCAGCGCCGGCGAATAGGGCTGCCCGGCCGCCGCCTGCGCGAATCGCGCCTGGGTCGGGCGGTCGACCCGCACGTCGACGTCGGCGACGTTGATCTTCAAGAACGTCTTCTGCAGGCGCATGTGCATGGTCGCGTAGGGCCCCTGCGCCAGATCGGGGGCAGCCGGCGCGTCGGCGCGCGCGGACGCGACCGCCAGCGTGATGGTCAACAAGCAAACGACCGGTTTCATGGCTGCTCCTCTCGGGGCGCCCGCGCGGCGCCGAAGCGGTACACCAGCGCCAGCGCCAGCATGTGCGAGCTGGCGGTGTACGTCCCCGCGTTGACCGCCGGCGCCGGCTGTCCCAGGTAGTGCGTGTTGCAGGTGTTCGGGTCGGTGTAGGGGGCGGCGCACGGGCTGGCCGGCACCTGCTGGTAGACGCGCGCGTCCGCCTCGGACACCGTCACGGACGGCTGGTAGCGGAACTGATAGGTCACCGCCACCTCCCACCCGTCGAACAGGAACGATCCGCCCAGCGCGCCGCCCAGCTGGGGTCCCCCCGGGAAGTCGACATTGGCGTAGGCCGCGGGAGCGACGGCCGTCTCGTAGTAGACGCCGGCGCGCAACGTCCAGCGGTCGGGGACCAGCGCCACGTCGCCGCCCAGCTTCAAACTGACGACGTCCTTCCACTGCTTGGGGACGATGATGCGGCCGATCGGCACCACCTGCCCCATGGCGGTCGCGTCCAGGCCGTGCGTGTCCAGCACGAACTGGTTGGCGCGCGACCAGGTCTCGTACTCGACGTCCAGCTCCAGGTCGTATCGCTCGGCCGCCCCGTCGAGGCCGATGTAGCGCGCCCCCGCCCGCGCCATCATCGGCAGCGGCAGCGTGATGGTTACGTCGTTCGCGAGCGACCCGTTGCGAGTCAGCGTCACCGCCCCCACCGACGGATCGAGGCCGGTCACGTTCAGCGTGCTGTGGGTGACCAGGCTGTTGGGGACGACCTGACCCGCAGCGCCCAGCTCCAGCCAGGGCGCCGGCCGCAGCCAGGCGCCCAGCCGCGCGTTGAACGTGAACCAATCCGCGCCGCGCGTGTCGGCCAGCAGATCCAGCGGGCTCGACACCGGGTTGGCGCCGCCGGCGAACGGGTTGCCGTTGATGACCAGGGAGTAGTCCAGCCGCGGCACCGAGATCCACTCGGCCGTGACCCCGACGCCGAAGAGGTCGTGGAACTTCCAGGCGGCCGTGGCGGCGTAGTCGAGGATGATCGCCTCGCGGTGCACCATCAGGTAGTTCTGCCCGCCGGTGGCGGGGAACTGCTCCTGCGCGATGCCCGGGGGCGCGAAGGCGGCCACGCCGAACGTCCAGTCGCGGAGCCCGAGATCCGTCGACACGCCGATGAACGGGTCGGCGGCCTGCGCCGGCGTTCCGTTCTTCACGCGTGCGAAGCTGACCAGCGGCGCCGTGCCGTTCTGGGCGTTCCCCCAGTCCAGCGTTGGCGCGCGCGTGTACGCGTAGCTGTTGTACGAGAGCTGATTGCCGACCAGGAACTGCGTGCCGCGCAGCTTGGCCAGCCCGGCCGGGTTGACGCTGATCGCGGTGACGTCGTCGGCGCGGGCGACGAACGCGCCGCCGCGCCCCGCGGCCCGGGCGCCCAGCGCGCCGGCGTAGTAGCCCCCGTCGGCCAGCGCGGGCGCGCTGCCCACGGCCATGGCAACGCCCAGGACGAAAGAGGCGGACTTCCTCACGCGAGGGTGCTCCGGCGCGGGGCGGTCGCTATTGCGGCTGCAGGATCGTGAACGCCACCGGGGCCGGCACCGAACAGCTGCTACAGCGCAGGGCCAGCGCCCAGGCGCCGTCGGTCTGCGTGAACCCGGGGAACGCCGTGCCGGTGGTCGTCGTGGCACCGGTCAGATCGAACGACTTCTGTCCGGCGGGCACGATCTTCGCCGCGTACAGCGACGTCGCGTCGACCTCGACGTCCAGAAAGTGGGCCATCAGGTCGGCGCTGGTCTTGCCCTGGTAGTAGGCGACCTCGATCTGGTCGATGTTCTGGAACTGGATCGTGTGCCCGAAGCTGTCCTTCGTGAGCTTGCTCCAGTCGATCGTGTAAGGCCCCGCCTTGGGGACGTTCAGCGGCGTGCCGAACGTCGGGACGAAGGACGCGAGCACGTTGCTGCTGCAGGCGTCCGGCGCCGCCACCGTCGTGTTCGCAGACGACGCCGTCGGCTGCAACAGCAGCATCGACTGCGCGCCCACCCCCTGAACCGTGCCGTGCGTGAACAGCAGCAGGTACTGCGTGCTGGCCGACTCCGTGTAGTCGTTCATCAGGTCGATCGCGCCGCCGAACTTCAAAGACGACAGCATCGTCGACGTGGCGCCGCCCGTGCGCCACTCGTAGTACTTGCTGACCTGGGACGCGACCAGGGTCCCCTCCGCCAGCGCGGTCTGGATCTGCTCCTTGGTCATGTTGGGGACCTTCAGGAACGCGACGTTGTCGATCGACGCGGCTGGATGGCAGAGAAGGTCCTTCATGACGGCCGTCCAGGAGATTGAAAGGTCGGCCGCTGCTTTGGTCTGAACGACCGGAAGATTGAGCGTGCTCATTGACGTGTAGTTGTTCTGGTCCGTCATGGCCACGTTGCCGTTCGTACCGCCGGTCGTTGAACCGGAGCTGCCGCACGCCGCCATCGTGGCGGCCAGAACCAGGGCGTAGCGGGAAACCATCATGCGCTCGACCTTACAGCCGAATCCCGTCGGAGCCCGCCCAGAATCACGCGCTATTTCGTGCCGGGCGGTCGGATCCGACAACTTCCAAAACCGGCTCACACAATCGACGTAAGGCGTTCGATTTTTCTTTGTATTCAGCCACCTATGAAACGTCGGCCACGATCGCGCGCGTGCTACGTTGTTTTAGTTTCGCCGCTCAGGGTGTTTCCTTGAACTTGCCCGAATTGCACCTCTCCCGGCCGGGCGTGGCGTTCCCGTCGCACCGGGTCGACAACGCCGAGACCATCCGGCGCGTCCGCGAGCGTTTCAAAGGGACGTCGGACGAGTTCGCGACGCTCGCCGCCGCGATCGAGCACGTGTTCGGCCTGTGCAAGACGCAGGTCCGCTACATCGAACCGAACGTGCGCCCGGGCAGCGTCGCCGACCTGGGCGTCGCGGCGATCAACGACTGCCTGGAAACCAACGCCGTCTCGCTGGACGAGGTCGACCTGGTGATCTGCGGCAGCATCGCGCGCCAGTACTTCGAGCCCGCGACGGCGATGGAGGTCGCGGCGAAGCTGGGCCTGAAGCGGACGCACGCGTTCGACGTGACCGCCGCCTGCGTGGGTCACCTGGAGGCGATTCAAACGGCGGCTGCCTACCTGACGCTGCACCCCGAGTACCGGACGGCGCTGGTCTTCACGTCCGAGCTGTCCGACCACTTCCTCAGCTACGACATCCAGACCGTCCGCGACCTGCAGATGAAGACGGCCGGACTGACCATCGGCAACGCCGCCGGCTGCGTGCTGCTGCGGCGGACGCCGTTCCCGCGCGGGGGCATCCGCATGCAGGCCATCCACACCTTCACGGCCCCCGATCACTGGCACCTCTGTCAGGTGCCGATCGACGGCACGCTGATCTCGTCGTCGGTCGAGCTCATGCGCCTGGGCAAGTACATCCCCCCGTTCGTCGCCGAGCGCCTGGGCGCGCTGGGCCTGACCCCCGACGAGATCGATCATTACGTCTTTCACCAACCAAGCGAGATCATGGTGCGCAAGATCCTGGAGGACATCGGCGTCGACCCCGCCAAGGGCGTCTACACCCACGCGCTCTACGGCAACACGGCCAGCGCCAGCGTCTCCGTCACCTACCGCCAGCTCTTGATGGACCGCGCCGTGCGGGCCGGCGACAAGCTGGTGCTGGGGAGCGCTGCCGCCGGGTATTCGATGGTGATGGTCACCGGCACCTGGACCGGGTCGCAGAGCTGACCGCCGCCGCCACGATGCTTCCGCCGCGATACGTGTCTCCGAACCGCCTCCGACACCTGACCACAGCGGCGCTGGTCGCCTGGCTGGCGGCGCCGGCGCGCGCGCAGCCGGCCGCGGGGCTGCCGAGCGGCGACAACCCGCCCGGAACGCCGCCCGCCGGCGCGCCCAGCCCGGAGACGCCGTCGCCGGACGCGATCGGAAGCCAGCCCGCCGGCGGCAGCCCCGGCCTGTTCGAGCAGCGGGAAGCCCCTGCGGAGACCGCTGGCCCGGCGGCGCCGGCCGCCGCCGTTCCCGCCGCGACGGCCCCGTTCGCCCTTTCCGGCTACGTCCGCGGCGACATGTTCGCGGGCAAGGTGTCGGGCGCGCGGGCCGCCGAGCTGAAGTCCGGCACGGGCGAGCTGTCGCTGATCGCGCGCACGCCGAAAGAGACCTACGGCGACGGCTTCGCCGAGGCGCGCATCCGCTACGGGCTGCAGGGCGACCAGACGCGCGGCACGGTCGTCGAGCTGCGCGAGGCGTACGTGAACGCGTACGCGGGGCGGCTGTCGCTGCGCCTGGGGCAGCAGATCGTCGTGTGGGGGCGGGCCGACGCGCTGAACCCGACCAGCAACCTCACGCCCGTCGACTTCCGGACCAAGTCCCCGCTGGAGGACGACCTGCGCCTCGGCAACGCGGGCGCGCGCGCCTTCGTGCGGCTGTCCCCCGCCCCGCTGCGCCTGGAAGGCGTCTGGATGCCCATCTACCTGCCGACGCAGCTGCCGGCCGTCGCGCTGCCGGAGTATGTGTCGTACGGCGCGCCCGTGTTCCCGTCTCTGGACCTGCGGAACGGGACCGAGGCCGTCCGGCTTCACCTGGAGCTGCCGGCGGTCGAGATGTCCGTCTCTTACCTCCACGGCAACGCGCTCTTGCCGGGCCTCACGCTGACGGGGCTGACGCTGACCGCGGACCCGAACACCGGGATGCCGGGCGCGATGCCGCCGTCCGTGCTGGTCTCGCGGACCTCCTACGACCAGCAGGTGTTCGGCTTCGACTTCTCGACGGCCCTGGGCGAGGTGCTCACGCTGCGCGGCGAAGCGGCGTACAGGCGCCCGTACGGCTATGCCTCGGTCAGCGACGGCCACATCGCCTACCCGGACGTGCAGTACGTCGTCGGCGTCGATCACAACTTCGGCTCGCTGAGCCTGATCCTCCAGTACATGGGGCGGTACGCGCTGGACTGGACGAAGCAGAACGGCCCGGCGATGCCCCTCAACCCGTCGATCCTGCTGATGGAGCCGATGGGGAACCAGGGCTCGGTGACCAGCGTGATCAACGCGCAGCTCGCCAAGACCAACCAGATCCTGTTCTCCCAGACCGCGCAGCTCCAGCACCTGGGCACCGTGCGCTTCGAGTGGCTGGGCCTGCACGACACGCTGTCGATCTCGTCGCTGTGCATGTACAACTTCACGACGCGCGAGTGGGTGGTCACGCCGCGCATCGGCTACCACCTGTCGGACGCGCTGATGGCGTACGCGGGCGCGCAGATCTTCCACGGGCCGGCCGACACGCTGTTCGGCCTCATCGACGCCGAGCTGAGCGCCGGGTACGTCGAGCTTCGCTACACCTTCTGAGGAGGACCCGAGACATGAACGGACACCGCCGCCGCCCCCCGCTGTCGTTCTTCGCGCCGCTGACCGCAGCGCTGCTGGCCGGCGCCGCCTGGCCCGCGCTGGCCGCGCCGTCGCCGCGCGAGATCATGGACAAGGTGACCGTCACCCGGAAGCTCGACGGCTCGGAGGCCCAGGTGAAGATGACGACCGTCGACGACAAGGGGCAGTCGCGCGAGCGCGAACTGACGATGGCCACCAAGCTGTACGACGGCGGCAAGACCGAGAAGCGCGTCTACCGCTTCGTGGCCCCGGCGGACGTGCAGGGGACCAGCATCCTGGTCTTCGACTACGAGGCCAAGCCCGACGACGTCTGGATCTATCTGCCGGCGCTGCGCAAGACGCGCCGGATCGTCAGCTCGCAGCGCGCGCAGAGCTTCATGGGCAGCGAGTTCTCGTACGGCGACCTGAACATCCCGGCGCTGGACGACTTCGACTACAAGCTGGCCAAGGAAGAAGTGGTCAAGGGCGAGCCCTGCTGGGTGATCGATCTGACGCCGAAGAGCAAGGACGTCGCCGACGCCGACGGGTACTCGAAGAAGACGTACTGGGTCAGCAAGGACAAGTACGCCGTCGTGCGCG
>CAZPUH010000127.1:0-1650 GCA_964589215.1 uncultured Myxococcales bacterium
TTCAGCTGCTTGATGCTGGTCAGCCCCTTGCGGCCGACGATCATGTCGTTGCCGTTGCTGTAGTCGGTGATCAGGATGGCGACGCTGCGCGCGCCCGGCGCGCCCGTCACCAGCGCGTCGCCCATCGTCACCATCACGGCGTCGTCCTTGCCGGCCGCGAAGGCCTCCATCGACGGCGCGTACTCGAACCAATCGAACTTCACGTCCAGCCCGGCGTCCTTGAACCAACCCTTCTCGATCCCCACCTCGAACGCCGTCCAGCCCGGCCAGTCGCTGAACGCGATCCGCAGCGGCGGCTTGGCGGCCGGCGGCGGCGGCGTGGCAGGCGCAGCGGCGACCGGCGCGGCGGGCGGCGGCGGCACGTCCTTGTTGCAGCTCAGAAGTGCCAGCGCCAACCCGGAAAAAACGAGAGAACGTTTCATGTCCGCGAGAATAGGTCGCGAAAAGTTGCCGGCAGATGTCGCGATGGCGCGTACACCGTAACTTCGGGCGGCACGTTCGGAAACGAATCAGAAGGGCAGCGACAGCTGCCGGCGGCGCGGCTTCTTCGGCGCGTCCGCGCGCGGGCGCGGCCGCCGGTCGTCGTCCATCACCGTGCGCCCGCCCAGCTCGGCCTTCGCGTTCCATTCGCGCGCGAAGCCGGCGTGCAGCTCGGCGGGCGTCACGGCGGCCGCGTCGATGAGGCGCGCCTGATCGTCCAGCCGGCGGATGGCGGCCAGGCGTTCGTCCTGTCCCAGCTTGGCGCGGGTGAGCGCGTCCTTGAGGACGCGCACGGTCTCGTCGTAGACCCGCAACGGCACGGGGAGCGGATGTCCGTCCTTGCCGCCGTGGGCCAGCGAGAAGCGCGCCGGATCGGCGAAGCGGCTGGGCGCGCCGTGCACGACCTCGGCGACCAGCGCCAGCGCGAACAGCGTCCGCGCGCCGACGCCGGGGGTCAACATCAGGTCCGGGAAGTCGCGCGGCCCGCGCGCCGCGACGGCGGCCAGCGTCTTGCCCAGGCGCCCGAGGTCGATGTCCTCCGCGCGCACGTCGTGGTGGGCGGGCAGGTGCAGGCGGCGCAGCGCCGCGACGGTCGCGTCGGGGCCGCCGTCGGCCAGCGCGACGATCTCTCCGCGGGCGGGCGCCGCGCGGCGGTCCGTCAGGTTGACGATCGGGCCGGCCGGGCGCCCCTCGATGGCGGCGTGCGGCTCGTCGACGAAGGCGCTGGCGCCGGCGCGGTCCCAGATCCAGTGATAGCGGCGCGCCTGCCGCCGCGCGCCGTTCATCCCCTGCTGCACGACCACCCAGGCGCCGTCGTCGGCCACGATGAACCCGTGCAGGTACAGCTCGAACCCGTCCTGCAGGGCGGCGCTGTCCACCTTCGCGACCAGGCGGCTCGCCTTCACCAGCGCGGGCGCGTCCAGGCCGCGGCGCTCGCCCAGCGCCGTCAGCTCGTCGGGTGTGCGGCGCGAGTGCCGGCCGCGCCCGCCGCACACGTGCACCCCCAGCTCGTCCGCGTCGGGCGCCAGCCCGCGCTTCAGCGCGCCGATGACGCTGGTCGTGATCCCCGACGAGTGCCAGTCCATCCCCATCACGGCGCCGAAGGACTGGAACCAGAACGGGTCGGACAGACGCCGCAGCACCTCGGTCCGCCCGTACGTGTGCGCGATC
>CAZPUH010000128.1:0-1874 GCA_964589215.1 uncultured Myxococcales bacterium
GTGAGCCTCGGCCAGCGACGCCGCGACCTGGTCGATGATCTTCAACACGCGCGGCACGCCCAGGGGACCGTTCGTCTTCTGCACCTGGTGCAGGCTCTGCCCGCGCAGCAGCTCCATCGCCAGATACAGGATCCCGTCGGGGGTCTCGTCGAAGTCGTACGTGGTCACGGTGTGCGTGTCGCGCAGCTTCGAGCAGGCCTCGGCCTCGCGCCGGAACCGGGCCACGATGGTCTGGTCGGCGACGTTGTGCGGGTGCAGGATCTTCAGCGCGACCTCGCGCCCCGTCGCGATCTGCTTGCCCCGGAACACGGCGCCGAAGCCCCCCTCGCCGATCTTGTCCTCGACGAGATAGCGGTGGTTCAGCGTGCGGCCGATCAGATTCTCGAGCGGTTGCGCCGCCGGGCGCACCGCGGGGCGAGGCGGCGCCGCGGCCGGCGGAGGAGCCGCGGGTTCCTTGGGCGCGGGCGAGACCCGGATCGTCGCCGCCGCCGAGGAGGGGACGCTGGGGCCGCCGGCCCGTTCCATGATCGCCGTCGCCGAGATGGGGCGCCCGCACGCACCGCAGAACCGCGCCCCCTCCTCGACCTCGGCTGCACAGTGCGGACAGCGGAACGGCATCCCCAGCTTCCTCTCAGGGGCGCATCGCGCGGCCATCCGAGCGCGCCGACGGGTCGCTCTCGCACTTCGTCACGAAGATCCCCCCCGCTGCCGCCGCGACCAGCGCCAGGAAGAACAGCGCCAGCAGCGAGCGCGTGGCGCGCGGGGGGGGCGGCGCCGGCGACCGCCGGGCCGGCGCCCCCGCCGCCACGCCGCCGCTCTCCGTCCCCGGCTTGGGCGGGTCGGCCTTGGTCGGCACGTCGTCGGCGGTCAGCATGTCGCGCGGCAGCCGCTCTTCCACCGTCTCGTTCCCGAGGCTCGCGCTGTCGCCGCCGCTCATCGGCTCCGGGACGGGGTCGCTGCCCGGATCGTAGGCCACGAACCCCACCGCCTCGTCCGCGCTGGCCGGCTGCAGGGCGGGTCCGTCGAAACGCGCCAGAACGACCGTGATGTTGTCGGGGCCGTCGCGATCCAGGGCCTTCTGAATCAGGGCCTCGCCCGCCTTGCCCAGGTCGTGCTCGGCGATCAGCACCGCCAGCATCTCCTCGTCGGCCACCGGCCCGTGCAGGCCGTCCGAACAGAGCAGGGCCACGTCGCCCTTGCGCAGGCTGACCTGCGACAGCACGACCTCGACCGTCTCCTGCACGCCCAGCGCCTGCAGGATGATGTTCGCGTGCTCGAACGCCTTGGCCTCTTCGGCGGTCATGGCGCCCGCCTCGATCAGCTGCCAGGCCAGCGACTGGTCCTTGGTGACCTGCGCGAGCTTCCCGTCGCGCAGCACGTAACAGCGCGAGTCGCCGATCTGCGCGATCACCAGCGTGTCGTCGACCAGCGCGGCGGCCGTGCAGGTGGTCCCCATGCCGCGCTCGCTCTGGTTGTCGCGCGACTGGATGAAGATGCGCTCGTTGGCGCGCTGGACGGCCCGTCGCAGGAGGCGCGCGAACGCGTCCCGCGGCTGCGGCTCGGCCTGGGTCAGCGACTCGTAGATGGCGTCGGCCGCCATCTGCGCGGCGACCTCGCCGGCCGCGGCGCCGCCCATCCCGTCGCACACCAGGAACAGCGCGCCTTTCTCCCCCAGCTTGAACGTGAACGGGGGGCGGCCGTCGGACGCGCGCACGGAGCCGGTGACGTCGGCGACGAGGAAGTTGTCCTCGTTGTGCTCGCGAATCAGCCCAACGTCCGTTTTACCGAAGACCTCGATGTCGATATCGGGGGGCGTGGGCATCGGTCAGCCGGACCTTCATCCTATCTCGAACCGCAGCAGCTCGTCTCCCATT
>CAZPUH010000129.1:0-3184 GCA_964589215.1 uncultured Myxococcales bacterium
AGGCGGCCCGCACGCGGGCGCGGGTCTCGACACGCGCGACCTGCTCGCGCCAGGCGGCCACGTCCAGCGCGCGCCCCACGACGGCCCGCCGCGCGGCGCGCTGGCCGCCGATCTCGATCGCTTGCTCGGCGTGCAGCCGGAGCTCGACGGAGCTGGCGCCCGGCTCGCGATAAGGACCCCCGGCCGCGGCGATGACCGGATTGGCGGGCAGCCGCAGCGACGCGCCCACGTCACGGGCGGCGACGACGTCCCGCTCGGCGCGGGCGCGCCGCACGAGGGGGCTCGCCGCCTCGGCGCGGGCCAGCGCCTCGGCGAGCGTGACCACGCGCGGGGAAGCGGCGCGAGCAGGCCGGACGGGAAAAGCGGAAGCGAAGGCGACAACCGACAGAGAAGCAGCGGACAGAAGACGGACGGACACGCGCATCGACACACCTGGGCGACGGATTCCAGGCCCGGGCACGCGCGACCGTCCAACGGCCGGCGCAGCCCGCGCCCCGCCGGCCGCGCACGCGGCCGACTATTCCACCAACGACGGACTAGACCGTCGCGCGCCGGGGCGGTCGGAAGATGTCGAGCTCGGGCAGGCGCCCCTGGGGGGCCTGGTCTTCGACGAACACGGCGCCGGCCGCCGCCAGCGTCACCTGCGCGGGCTCGCCGCGGCTCGCCGGCAGCGCCGCCGACAGATCGAACGCGAGGGTCACCTCGTCGTCGCCGTCGTCACCGGGCGTGCCCGTCGGATCGGCGGCCAGGCACGCCGCCGCCAGCGCCACGACGGCGCAAAGGGCGATGACCTTCCGGACGATCCGCACGCGGCAACCGTAGCACAGCCGCCAGGAGCTGACCGGCGGCTTCACCGGATTTGATGAAACGCGGGGCCGCGCAGCACTAGCAAGAGGCGGGCAAAGGCGTCGGTTCGCCCCCGCCCTGCCCCTTTCGCCTCCCGATGGAATCCATGGAACCGGAGATCGCGCCACCCGCCGCAGAGCCCGCGCCCCCGCAGGTCGTTTTCTCGGAGCTGATCGACCGCTGGCTGCGCGAGGGTGAACGCCTGCACGAGACGGCGCCTGCGAACGACGACGAAGGCGGGACCGCGGCCAGCCACGCCGGGCCGCCGCCGGACAGCTGGCGCGCCCGGACCGCCGAGCTGTGGCGCACGATCCTCGAGCGCCACCGGCTGGAGGCGCTGGTCGCGGTCGGCCTGCTGCCCCTGATGCTTTTCCTGGTGCTGCAGGGTCACGCCGCCGGCCACTCGCCGCCCGCCCCCGAGCCGGCCGTCCACGGCGTCGTCACGGCGCCGGAGCTGCCGACGCTGCGCCGGCGCGCCCCGGCGCCACGCGCGCGCTGAACACGTCGAGCGGACCCTCGGCGGCGCTGCCAGGTGCCGCCCCGCGCCATGTCCGGACACCCCAGGCCGGCGCGCACACAGCCACGAATGCGAGATTGCATGCCAAACACGTGGGGGGCCCGACAGTATGGGTCATGACCCCGCACGCCCTCCGGACCCCCGCTGCGCTGACCGCGGCGCTTCTCCTGGCCTTCGCCGCCGACGCGCGCGCCGCGACGACCGACATCACGATCTCGATGACGGCGGCGCCCGCGGCCCCGCAGATCAACCTTCCCGGCCTGGTCGGCGCCAAGCCGGGCAGCGCGTTTCTCTTCACGATCCCCGCGACCGGACAGGCCCCGCTGACGTCCGCGGCCTCGGGGTTGCCGCAGGGGCTCACGATCGACGCCGCCTCCGGAACGATCTCGGGGACCACGCCCGACGCGGGCTCGTACCCGGTGTCCATCACGGTCACCAACGGGGCCGGCACCGCGACGGGCGCTCTGACGATCAAGGCCGGCGACACGCTGGCGCTCACGCCGCCGATGGGGTGGAACAGCTACGACTCGTTCGGGGGCGGCATCAACGAGCAGCAGACGCTGGCGGCGGCGCAGGCCATGAAGACGATCCTGGCGCCCTACGGCTGGGACACCGTCGTCATCGACTACCACTGGTACAACTCGAGCGAGGGTAATCCGTCGACGGCGCGCTTCGACTCGAACGGGCGGTTTCTGCCCGCGCTCAACCGGTTCCCGTCGGCGACGGGCGACTTGGGGTTCAAGCCGCTGGCCGACAAGATTCACGCGATGGGGCTGAAGTTCGGCGTGCACCTCATGCGCGGCATCCCGCGCGCGACGTTCAACGCCAACACGGCGATCGCGAACTCGACCTACACCGCCAAGCAGGCCGGCAACTCGTCGGACACCTGCCCCTGGGACCAGAACATGTACGGCGTGATGGGGAACACGGCGGCCGGGCAGGCCTGGTACGACTCGATCTTCGCGCAGTACGCGGCCTGGGGGCTGGACTTCGTGAAGGTCGACGACATGGTCAGCGGCTCGAACTATCACGGGACCGAGGCCGACGCGATCCATGCCGCCATCGGCAAGACCGGGCGGTCCATCCTGCTCAGCCTGTCGCCGGGACCGATGCACACCCAGGACGCGGCGAACCTGAACACCAACGCCAACATGTGGCGCATGGTGAACGACTTCTGGGACCAGAACGGCCTCAGCAGCCTCGACGACGAGTTCTCGGCCGCCGGGCAGTGGCAGGCGACGGCCGGCCTCACCGTCGGTCACTGGCCGGACGCCGACATGCTGCCCCTCGGCTACATCGGCGCGTCGAAGCCGGGCGGGCGGCAGAGCGCGCTGCTGCACAACCAGCAGGTCGCGGTGATGTCGCTGTGGGGCATCCTCCCGTCGCCGCTGATCTTCGGAGGCAACCCGACCTACCTGATGGGCGACGACTGGTCGATCGGGCTGCTGACGAATCCGGAGATGCTGGCCATCAATCAGGACCCGTCCGGCACGCGCGCCAAGCGGCTCTCGCAGCAGAACAACACCGAGGTCTGGGTGCGTGACCTCAGCGGCGGGCGCAAGGCGGTGGCTCTGTTCAATCGAAACACGTCCGACACCACGATCTCGGTGACCTTCTCGCAGCTGGGCGTGACCGGGACGCCCGTGGTGCGCGACGTGTGGCATCGGATGCCGCTCGCGGGCGCGACCAGCGGCATCTCGGTCACCGTTCCGCACGACGGCGCCTTGCTCTACACGATCTCGCCGCCCGGCGGCGACGGCGGCAGCGGCGGCGCGCCGGTCGTGGGCACGGGCGGCGCGGGCGGCGGCGGTCGCGCGGGCG
>CAZPUH010000130.1:0-1002 GCA_964589215.1 uncultured Myxococcales bacterium
GCACAAGCCGGTCTACATCGGCGAGGTCAAGTCCGACGGGCAGTTCCACATCGTGTGGAAGACCGACGGCCCGATCAAGGCGCAGGCCTGGAGCCCGTACATCCCGGACGACAAGGGCAAGATCGCCAACTGGCTGTACCCGTGGGCCTGCGGCAACTGCACGGCGCCCAAGTTCGGCGGCGCGGGAACGGTCGCGGCGAAGTAACGGCCACCAGCAGGACGAAAGGACCACGTGAAGCCGTTTGTTCAAAGGAATCACGCCCGGCGCTGGGCCCTGGTGGGCCTGGCGCTGGTGGTCCTGGCCGCTCCTGGAGCGGCTCACGCGGGCGCGCTGGAGGATGCCGTCGACGGACTGGCGGCCTCCTCCGACGACAAGGTCGTCGAGGCGGTGAACAAGCTCGCCGCCCTCGACGACCCGCACGCCATCGGCGTGCTGGACGCTCTGTGTGACGACCGGCTGCGGGTGGGCGCCGACGGCCACCCTTACATCTGGGATTCGAAGATTCGCGAGGTGCGCCGCCCGGTGACGAACGAGATCGTCAAGCCGGCGCCCTCTCCGTTGAAAGAGGTCGAGGTCAGCAACGAGATCCGCCGCGTCGCCTTCCCGGTGCTGGCGCAGCTGGAGCTGGGATCGCCCGACGCCGACGTGCGCCTGGCGGCGGCCACCGAGCTGTCGAAGGGCGGCTCGGCCGAGGCCCCTGCCCTGCTGCACAAGGCGCTGCTGCGCGAGAAGGACCGCAAGGTCCTGGAGGCGCTGAAGCTGGCCGGCGCGCGCGTCGACCTGCAGAGCACCGATCCACAAGCCCGCATCGCCGCGCTGCAAGCGATCAGCGACAGCGGCAACGACGAATTTCTCTCGGCCCTGCAGCAGATGGTCGGCAACAAGGACGACGGGACGCCGCGCGAGGCGAACCCGCAGGTCCGGGCCGCCGCGCAGGCCGCCATCCGCGCCGTGGTCAGCCACCAGCGCATGATCAGCTTCGCCGGGGACCTGCTGCACGG
>CAZPUH010000131.1:0-11692 GCA_964589215.1 uncultured Myxococcales bacterium
CAGCGCCGACGAGGAGGCCATCTCCAAGCTCTGCGCGAACTACATCGACAACATCAAGGCCTACACCCAGAAGGAGCGGGTCAAGAACAAGTACACCGGCCAGGACGAAGAGCCGGACGAGCGGCTGATGCGGTCGATCGAGGAGAAGATCGACATTCCGGATTCGCGCAAGGACGACTTCCGGCGCGAGATCATGAACTACATCGGCGCCCTGGCGATCGAGGGGCGGCAGTTCGACTTCCGCACCAACGAGCGGCTGCAAAAGGCGCTGGAGCTGAAGCTGTTCGAGGATCAGAAGGACAGCATCAAGCTCACGTCGCTGGTGTCGGCGGTGGTCGATCGGGACACGCAGGAGAAGATCGACGTGGTCAAGAACCGGATGATCCGGAACTACGGCTACTGCGAGATCTGCGCGACCGACGTCCTCAACTTCGTCGCCTCGATCTTCGCGCGCGGCGACGTGAAGGACTAGTCGCCCGGATGGACACCGATACGCGCCGCACGCTGGAGTCGCTGCCGACCGTTCACGTGGAGGTGAACGGTCAGGCGGCGGCGCTGCTGGTCAAGCTGATGGGCGACCTCAAGACCGAGCAGCCGATGGCGGTGCTGACGCGCTCGCTGGGGCTGCTGGAACAGGCCCTGGCGGCCAAGGGCAAGGGGCAGCGGTTCGGGGTGTACGACCCCGCGACAGGACGGTTCGTCGACCTGGTGGTGTAAATGGCTCTGCGCATCGACCCCGACCATCGGCGCTTCCGCGACATTGTTCGCGGCAAGATCAAGCAGGACCTGCGGAAGTACATCTCGCAGGGCGAGCTGATCGGCCGGAAGGGGAAGGACCTGGTTTCGATCCCGCTGCCGCAAATCACCGTGCCGCGGTTCCGCTTCGGCAGCCGCGATCGCGGGGGGGTGGGGCAGGGGCAAGGGGAGGTCGGCGACAGCCTCGGCAAGTCCGATCCCAACGCCGACGGCAGCGGCAAGGCCGGCGACCAGGCCGGCGAGCACGCGCTGGAGGTCGAGCTCTCGCTGGAAGAGCTGGCGCAGATCATGGGCGAGGAGCTGCAGCTCCCGCGCATCGAGCCCAAGGGCAAGCAGCGGATCATCGCGCAGAAGGATCGATACGTCGGCATCCGGCGCGCCGGGCCGGAGTCGCTGCGCCACTTCAAACGGACGTTCCATCAGGCGCTGCGCCGGCAGATCATGACCGGCACCTATGACCCCAAGAACCCCCTGATCGTTCCGGTCAGGGAGGACCGGCGCTATCGGTCCTGGCGGACCAGCCCGATGCCGCAGTCGAACGCGGTCATGATCTTCATCATGGACGTGTCCGGGTCGATGGGCGACGAGCAGAAAGAGATCGTCCGGATCGAGTCCTTCTGGATCGACGCCTGGCTGCGCAGCCAGTACAAGGGGCTGGAGTCGCGCTACATCATTCACGACGCCGTGGCAAAGGAGGTCGATCGCGACACCTTCTTCCGCACGCGCGAGTCGGGCGGCACGATGATCTCCAGCGCCTACAAGCTGTGCGCGAAGATGATCGAGGACGACTTTCCGCCCAGCGAGTGGAACATCTACCCGTTTCACTTCAGCGACGGCGACAACTGGTCGGTGGACGACACCGTTCAGTGCGTCGAGATCCTGAAGACGCAGATCTTGCCCAAGGTGAATCTGTTCTGCTACGGGCAGGTCGAGTCGCCGTACGGGTCAGGGCAGTTCATCAAGGACCTGAACGAGCACTTCGACGAGGAAGACAGCCTGGTCGTCTCGGAGATCAAAGGCAAAGAGGCGATCATGGATTCGATTCGCGACTTCCTGGGAAAGGGGAAGTAAGGCCGCCATGGCGTCGTTGCCCCCGTATCTGATGGACATCCAGCGCGAGATCGAAGGCTACGGGCGCGCGTACGGGCTCGATTTCTGGGACGTCGAGTTCGAGATCCTCGACTACAAGAAGATGCAAGAGGTCGCGGCGTTCGGCGGCTTCCCGGTGCGGTACCCGCACTGGCGGTTCGGGATGGAGTTCGAGCATCTGACGAAGAGCCACGTCTACGGCTTTTCGAAGATCTACGAGATGGTCATCAACAACAACCCCGCGTACGCGTACCTGCTCGAGGGGAACTCGCTGGTCGACCAGAAGATGGTCATCGCCCACGTGCTGGGGCACGTCGACTTCTTCAAGAACAACTACTTCTTCTCGAAGACCAACCGCCGGATGATCGACGGGATGGCCAACCACGCGACGCGCGTGCGGCGCCACGTCGAGCGACTGGGGATCGAGAAGATCGAGACGTTCATCGACGCCTGCCTGTGCCTCGAGAACCTGATCGACCCCATGTCGCCGTTCATCGCGCGCAAGGCGGCGCCGGATCGCGACAAGGCCAAAGAGGAACAGACCCAAGAGCTGCCGCGCATCCGCGCCAAGTCCTACATGGACAAGTTCATCAACCCGCCGGACTACATGGAAGAGCAGCGGCGGAAGATGGAGCGGGAGCGCGACAAGCCCAAGAAGAACCCGCCTGAGCCCGAGCGCGACGTGCTGCTGTTCCTGCTGCACAACGCGCCGCTCGACCCGTGGGAGCGGGACATTTTGGAGATCATCCGGGACGAGGCGTACTACTTCGCGCCGCAGCGCCAGACCAAGATCCTCAACGAGGGCTGGGCCGCTTACTGGCACAGCAAGATCATGACGGAGAAGGCGCTGAAGGTCAGCGAGATCATCGACTACGCCGACCACAACGCCAGCGTGCTGGCGACCGCGCCCGGGCAGTTCAATCCGTACAAGATCGGCATCGAGCTGCTGCGCGACGTGGAAGAGCGCTGGGACAAGGGGCGGTTCGGGCGCGAGTGGAACGAGTGCCAGAGCCTGGACGCGCGGCGGACCTGGGACAAGCGCCTGGGCCTGGGGCGCAAGAAGATCTTCGAGGTCCGGAAGCTCTACAACGACGTCACGTTCATCGACGAGTACTTCACGGCCGACTTCTGCGAACGCAACAAGTTCTTCTCGTTCTCCGTCAACGACCGGACCGGGAACTACGAGATCGACTCGCGCGAGTTCGAGAAGATCAAACACAAGATGCTGTTCTCGCTGACCAACTTCGGCGACCCCTTCATCTTCGTCGAGGACTCGAATCACGAGAACCGGGGCGAGCTGCTGCTGCGCCACCGCCACGAAGGGACCGACCTGCAGATCGACCACGCCCGCTCGACGCTGGGCGCGCTGGGTCGCATCTGGCGGCGTCCGGTCAACCTGCTCACGGCGGTCGACGGCAAGCAGAAGATGTTCCGGTTCGACGGCCGCGAGCACACCGAGAAGTCGCTGGCCAGCTGACGCGGCGGACCGTCCGGCGACGGCCCGGCGACCCTGCAGCGCCGGGCCTGTCCGATCGCGCGATGATTTTGGCGACGTGGCGTCGTCTCAGAGGTGGAAGGAGACTCGCCATGAAGATTGAAGGATCCATTGCTCTGGTGACCGGCGCGAACCGGGGGCTCGGCCGGGCGCTGGTCGCCGCGTTGGTCGAGGCCGGCGCGGCCAAGGTGTACGCCGCCGCGCGTGATGAAAAGGCGCTGGGTGCGCCGGGGGGGCGGGTCGTGCCCGTCACCCTCGACACGACGAAGCCCGACCAGGTCGCGGCAGCCGCCCTGAAGGCCAGCGACGTGACCCTGCTCATCAACAACGCCGGCACGCTGAGCTCGTTCAACGTGATGACCACCAGCCCGCAGGCGCTAGACGCCGACTTCCAGACCAACGTTCACGGCACGCTGGCGGTCATCAAGGCTTTCGTCCCCGTGCTCGCGCGCGCGCCGGGGGGCGCCACCATCGTGAACGTGCTGTCGATGGCGGCGCTGGCCAGCGTTCCGGGCATGGGCGGCTACTCGGCGTCGAAGTCGGCGGCTTACTCGATCACGCAGGCGCTGCGGCCCGAGCTGAAGGCGAAAGGGATCGAGCTCCTGGCGGCGCTTCCGGGGCCGATCGACACCGACATGGTCAAGATGATGCCGATGCCCAAGACGAGCCCGGGCGTCACGGCCGCGGGCGTGCTGGCGGGCATCGCGCGTGGCGAAGAGGAGATTTTCCCCGACCCCATGGCGCAGCAGATGAGCGTCCTGTGGAACAAGAGCCACAAGGAGCTCGAGCGCGTCTTCGCGGGCTTCTGAAGGGGCGGGCGCGGGCGCCTGAGTCAGCTCACGCGCCCGCGTCGGTCAGCTGCGCGGGGAGGCCGAACGGGCGGAAGAGGCGCGCCGACGTGAAGCGCGTCATGCGCGCGACCTGGCCGTTCCGGAACGACAGCACGTTGATCGCCGTCGCGAGGAACGGACCCCCGGCCGTCGAGACGTACACGGCGGCGGCCGGGCCGCCGTTCGCGCGCGTGATCAGCGAGCGGTAGCGGCGCCCGGGGTCCGTCAGGACGCGCCCGAGGAACCGCAGGATCGCCTCGCGACCCGCGTACCACTCGGCCTGAGGCGGCATGGAGAGAACGGCGTCCTCGGCGAGCAGCGCCGCGAACGCCTCGAGGTCGCGGCTCTCCCAGGTCGTGATGTAGCGCTGCAGGAGGCGGTCGTCGTCGACGTGGGGCGCGGCTTCGGCCGGGTTGCGCTGGGCGACCGTCCGTCGCGCGCGCTGCAAGAGCGAGCTCGTGGCCGCCATCGACACTCCCAGCAGGTGAGCCGCCTCTTGCGGCTTCCACCCGAGGACGTCCACCAGCAGCAGCGCCGCGCGTTGCTTGGCGGGCAGGAACTGCAGCGCGGTCACGAACGCGAGCCCGACGCTCTCGCGCAACGAGACGCGCGCGTCTGGTCGCCGGTCCGCGTCGTCGGCGACGTCGAGCAGCAGGTCCGGCGCCGGCTCGATCCAGGCGCTCTCGGGCGCCGGGGCGGCCCATGGTGCCGCCGGATCCGCGGCGGGGCCGGTCAGGAAGGGAAGGGCCCGGCGGCGCCGTTTCGCCTTCTTCAACAGGTCGAGGCAGACGTTCGTCGCGATTCGGTACAGCCAGGCCTTGGCCGCGCCAGCATCTTCCAGCTCGTGCAGCCGCTGCCACGCGCGGAGCAGGCTCTCTTGCGCCGCTTCCTCGGCGTCCTGCAGCGACCCCAGCATACGGTAGCAGTGCAAGATGATCGCGCGCCGGTGAGGCTCCAGCCGCGCCTCGAAGTTCTGGTTCTTGGCGGCTTCCATTCTCTGCGGCGGAGAGGATGCCACGGCCGGTCGAGCGCCGCCCTCGTCGCCTGCTGGGGCCAGCCTCAGGTGCCGGGCGCGCGGTCGTAAAGGGTCGCGAGCTCCAGGCGGCAGTCGAGGGCGGAGATGACGGCCGTTCCTTGCCCTTCGGTCACCGTGGTACGCCAGGCGTCGCCAGCCCGCTCGCGCACTTCGAGGCGCGGCTGATCTTGCCAGACGTAGACGACGGCTTGCAGGGAGGGGATCGAGCGATAGTGCTCGAACTTCTGTCCCAGGTCGTAGGCGATGGTCGACGCGGACAGAACCTCGACAACGAGCGTCGGGTTGACCACCGTGTCCTTGCTCTCGGGATCGCGTTCGAGCGGTCCGCAGACGACGGTCACGTCCGGGTAGGTCGCAAGTCCGGTGGAGAGCACCCTGATCCGGAGGTCCGAGCTGAAGGTCTCACCTCCGCTGCGAAGCTGACTGGACAGAGCTGTTCCCACCCGCATGCTCAGGGCGGCGTGGCGCGCCGAGCCCCCAGCCATCGCGTAGATCTCGCCGTCGAGGTATTCATTTTTGACCCCGCTCATCTCCTCGACCACGAGGTAGTCGCGGAAGGAATAGCTATGCAGCCGCGCCGGCACGCCCACGACCTTAGCATCGGCCGGGCTTCGACGGCGGTTGCGTGGAAGTTGCGGCGCGGCGCACGCGCCTGTATCCATCGGCCATGAGCCCGCGGCTCGACAAGCGCGCCCGCCGGCGCCTGGAGATCGCAGGCCTCATCTGCGCGTTCCTGGCCGTGGCCGGGTGGGCGGCTTACGAGGCGGCGCAGCCCTCGCCCTGGCAGCGGGTGATTGCCACGCGCGAGGGGCTGACCGGCCGCCGGCTCGCCTGCGGCGACATCATCCGCCCCGGCGCCCTCTTCGTGGCCTTGCCGCACCGGTCGGCGCTGCGGAAGAACGTCGAGCTCCGCTACGGCACGCGGACCCTGGTCGTCCCCGTGCTGGACGTGGGCCCCTGGAACGTGGACGACGACTACTGGACGGCCGGCCGGCGTCCCGCCGCCGAGCTGGGGCACGGCGCCTACCGCAAGCCTTCGAACGCCGCCGGCATCGATCTGTCCGACGCGACCTTCAAGGCGCTGGGGCTGCGCGACAACTCCCCCGTCGAGTGGCGTTTCGTTCACCGCGGCTACATCCCGCTGCCCCGCGTCTCGATGACTCGCCACCCCGCGAGGCGTATGCTGGGCGCTCGTTAGCGTGGGGAGCTCAGTCATGCGCGCTCTGGTCACGGCCGGAGCCCTGGTGCTGGCGTTCTTGGCGGCACGGGCGACCTTGCGCCGCCGCGCCGTCCTGCTGCTGGGCCGTCATGGCCGGGCGCTGGCGCCCGCCGCGCTGGCCTCGGTCTGGCTGGTCGGGTTGCTGCTCGGTGAATTCACGCGGTCGGTCACGGGCATGTCGTGGACCGCCGCCGCTGCCGTCCTGGCCGTGTGGGCGATCGTCCGGCGCCGGTTCGCGCCGCTGCGGGTCCACGCCCCGCGATGGACGCACCTCGACTGGGTGATGTTCCTGTTCGTCGCGGTGGTGTTCCTGTCCGTCGACCTTTGGGATCTCGAGGTCCACCGCGCGCTGACCGCCCAGCTGCTGCACGGCAACCTTCCCCCGCGCGCGCTCAACGACCCGCGGTTTCCGCTGGCGTACCACGCCGTCTACGACGCGCTGGTCGCGACCGTGCTCACGGTGCTGCCGATCGATCTGCAGCCGGCCATGGGGCTGGTCTCCACGGCCTGCGTCGCGCTGACGCTGTCCAACCTGCAGGCGCTCAGCCGGGTCTTTTTCCGCCGGCGGGGCACGGCGCAGCTCGCGCGCGCGCTGTTCATGTTCGGCTTCGGGCCGGTGTTCATCCGCTGCGCCGCCAGTGGGTGGAACCTGGATGAGATGCACGGACACACGGCCCAGTCCTACGTCGAGCTGATCCTGCGCCGTCCGGCCGGCCTGGGGATGGCGTTCTTCACCTTCGCGCTGGCGGTCATCCTGCCGTGCTATCGGCCCACGCCGGGGGAGCGCCGGGACGTCGAGATCTCGCGCCTGAAGTGGCTGGTGCCGGCGCTGCTGGTCCTGCCGCAGATGTCCGAGGAGGCGACCTTCTTTCTCTTCGTCTATCTGGCTCCTCTGGTGCTGGCCCGCCGCCTCCGCGCCCGCACGGTCGCCATCCTCGTCGCCGCCACGCTGGTGGGCGCGCTGCAGTCCGGCGTCGTGCTGGGCGTGCTGGGGCATCGGGCGATGGCGACGCCGACACTGCACTTTTCCTGGCCGCCGCGCCTGCCGACCTGGGCGTACGAACAGAACGGCGTCTCGCTGCTCTCGCGCGCGGCCAGCGGGTTCTACTGGCTGGAGCTGGGGCCCGTATTCCTGGCGGCGCTGGCCTTCGCGCTCGCCGGGCGCGACGCCGGCCGCCGCGCCGTGGGCGCCGCGTTCCTGGCGGGCGCGGCCGTCGCCGTGTTCGCCAGCACCGGCGCCTGGAAGAAGAGCGACCTCGACAGGTTCTTCTTCTACGGAACGCCGCCCGTCTTCATGCTGGCCGCCGGGCTCCCGGATCGAATCTTGGGCGCGCTGCGGAGCGGTCGGACGGCGCCCGCCACCCTGCTGGCCGGCTTCGGGCTGGTCGTCTGCGCGCCGACCACGATCTATCCGTCCTGGCAGGCGCGCAATCGCCTGAGCGGCGAGTTCAGCGCGCACGCGCTCGGCGGCGATCTGAGCCGGACGCTGGCGGCCGTGGGCCCGCGCGAGCCGATCCTCACGACCGTCGATCGCGCCAATGACGTCATCATGGCCGGCTTCCTGGTCATCGCGCCGATCGAGACCAACGAGGTCACGCGCATCACGACCGGGCTGTTCGACGACTACGTCCGCGCCAACGCCAGCCGCGCGGTCTGGCTGTTCCTGCCGGAAGGCGACGCGCGCCTGGCTGGGCTGCCGCCGGTGGCCAGCGACGGCGGCTACGTCCTCGCGCGGGCGGCGGCCGCCGGACGATAGCCTAGACGGCCTCCCGCCGAACACCGTCGCGACGCGCATTCAGCCGTTCGGTCGCGCCCGCCGCGCCTGCCCGCCGCACATAAACGACCTGCGTGCGCGCGAGGCGGTCGTGCCACCCGCGCCGCGCCGGACCCAGGATCCACAGGAACCCCGCGTAGAACGGCAGCGCCGAGATCAGGTACCCGACGAACCGCAGGGCGGCCCGCCCGAGCGACAGCGCGTGCCCGTCGACGGAGACGACCTTCAAGCCCATCAGCCACTTGCCCGGCGTCTGGCCGGAGGCGCGCCAGAACGCGATCAGGTACACACCGGCCAGCGCCGGAATGACCGTCGGCAAGATCGCGCCGAGATCGGTGCGGTGAACCACGCTGCGCATCGCGCGGCCCGCCGCTGTCAGGAACCAGACCGTCCCGCGCAGCAGCGCCGCCAGGACCAGCGCGTCCGCGAAGAAGGCAATGAACCGCGAGACGAACCCGGCCCGTTGCGCCGCGGCCGGCGCGGCGACGACGACCTCGGCGTCCCGGATGGCCGGCGCCACGGCCGGCGGCATCAGCGGGCGGTCGAGTCGGTCCGACACCTCAGCGACGCTCCCGCGGCAGGTGCAGCGCCCGGCGCGCGAAGTCTTCCGCCGCGTCGTCGGCCCGCGCGGAGCGCTGGCGCATGTCCGAGATGGCGCCGGCGGCCATCCCCTGGCTCTGCTCGCGGATGACCCGTTTCAGCTCGGGGCTGTTGGCGAGCTCGCCGGCCGCCGTCCGCACGAGCCTGTGCCAGGCGCCCAGCGCCAGCGCGCGGCCCTCGCGCCGTTCCTCGGCAGCGATGATCTGCAGTCGGGCAACGGACTGAGCCGCGCGGCCACGCCATCGGTCGGCGCGCCGCACGGCGCCGCTCAAAGTGGGCACGCGGCGAAGGGCATCCAGCCGAGGGTGCCCGCGGCGCGCGCCGTTCACCCGCTGGCCGGTGCCGCCGGCCGCTGCCTGCGACTGGCGCAAGGTCGACGCGACCTGCGTCGCCGCCAGCTCCGCGAGCCCGATCGCGAACCGCACCGCCAGGCGCGGCATCGACGGCGACGCGGCAGCCACGGGCGGCGTTTCCGGGATCGTGATCGTCTGCGGCTTCTCGGGCGCGTCCATGTCGATGACGATCAATGTTCGTCGCCGGCCGAGGATGCTCAGTGCGCCGCCGGCGCAAATGGAAGGCGCGGACCGCGAGCCGGCGCCGCAAAGCGCGGCTGTTCGCCACGTCTCAGCTTTGCTTCGGCGCGACTGCCTCCAACATCCTGGTTGGGCGGCGAAGGTCGCCCGGGAGGAACATCATGAGGAAACGACTCATTCAGTGGAGCCTGGCTGGGGCGCTGACGCTTGGGCTGGGACTTCTGGCCACCACGGCTGCCGGGGAAGAGGGGACCAGCGCGAGCGACACGGCCAAGAACGCCGGCGCCGCGGCGGGGCAGTCTGCGGGCGAGGCGGCTGCCTGGGCCGCCAAGTCGGCGGGCAGCGCTGCGGACAGCGCGAGCGACTCGGCCTCCAAGGCCGCAACGAAGACAGAGGAGGGCGCGCAGAGCGCGGGCGACTCCGCGGCGGGTGCGGCCAAATCGGGAGCCGACAAGGCGAAGGGGACCATGGAGCAAACCCCCCATTCGGACGAGCCATCCGAGTGACGCGTGAGCGCGGCGCCGGGGGACCTGCAGAGGTTCCCCGGTCGCCGGCGCTGATTGCTCAAGGGCGGCTGCGCAGGCGCTGCAGGACGTCGCTGCTCGCCTGACACGACAGGTGATCGTGGTGCATGAGGAAGTAACGCAGCACCTCGTCGCCGTACCGCGGAAGCAGCGGGCGAATCGACTCAGCGGCCGTGCGCGGTGGCTGCGCGGCGGCGCCGGCAGCGATCGCCTCCGTGATGTCGCGATGGAAGACGTCCGGACTGATCTTCTCGTAGAACCGGAAGTAGCCGGGCAGGTAGAAGGCGCTGTAGATCACCGCCACCACCACGGTCACCACCGGGACCCAGCGGCGCGCCTCCCAGGCGGCGGCCAGCACGGCGCCCGAGAACAGGACCACGATCGGCCAGGTGCCGATCGAGCGTAGCGCGTGCGGGACCCCTTCCCAGGTCAGCGCCGCGGGCAGGGTGGTCAGGAAGGCGCCCGCCACGCAGAGCAGCGCGACCGCGGCCAAGGATTTCCACGCCGGGTTCAGGCGCGGCCAGACGGGCGGCACCGTCCCCGCGATCTGCCGTGCGGCGCGCACGGCCAGGCCGACGACGGCCGCGGCGGCCAGCCCCAGGGCCAGGTCGTCGACGGGCGACAGCTGGCCCACGATCTGTGCCGAGTGACGGGTGTTCACGTCGCCCGTGAAGAACAGGAACGAGGGGCGCAGGTGCGCGACCAGGTTGTCGGCGGCGGTGATGAACAGAAAGGCCAGCCGCGGAATCCCGCGGCGGTGCTGCTCCATCCACTCGGGCGAGAAGATGGCCACCGTCATCACCCGGGAGACGGTCTCGCCGCTCAGGGTCTTGACCACCACGGCCGCGACGCCGGCGACCAGCGCCACCGCGACCGACGCCAGCTCGACGACGAAACGGCGCCGCTCTGGCCCGCGCGGGGTGGCGGCGGCCATGGCGGCGGCGGCCAGCGCCACGACCAGCGGCGTGGCCACCCGGAACGGCGGGTAGGAGATCATCGACAGCGCGGCGGCCGCGCCGCTGCCGAGGCCCCACAGCCACCAGGTCCGTCCGCGAGAACGCCACAGGCGGGCCAGCGCAAAAAGTGAGAGCACCATCCACGCGGGCGCCAGCGGCCCCTCCCAGCCGATGCGCGAGAACTGGAAGGACCAGGGCGACAGCAGGGCGGCGGAGACGACCAGCCAGGGGAACAGCCGCGCGGCGACCGAGCCGGCGCTCTCGTCGCCGCCCGGCGCGCGCACGGGCAGGATGGCGCGCGCCAGGCCGAACAGGCCCAGGAACGTGACGACGTTCCAGAACGCGGCGGCTGCGCGGAACGCCCCCTGCGAGCTGCCGAAGACGCGGAGCCAGAGCACGTTGAACAGCGTCCAGGTGATCGGGAGGCTGCCCCCGCCCATGGCCTTGGAGAACAGCTGAAAGCCGCGCCCGTTCATGTCCTGGCCCGTCTCGGCCAGACACATGGCCTGGGCGGCGTCCCAGGCTTCGTCCGTCCAGAACGCGGGCGGGCTGTCGTTCAGCCGCACGAAGCGGACGACCAGCCAGATCAGCGCCAGCGCAGCCAGGATCGCAAGGCAGACGCCGCGCACCCGCCGGGCGGGAAAGCTAGGAAAGCGGACCATCTCGCCATTACAGCCCGCCTCGGTGGCACGCGAAAGATGAAATCCGGCGCGCGGCAGAGCCCCGCGACAAGCGCGGCCGATTCGCGCTAAAACGTTCAACCCTGCACCATGGCCGACCTGCCCAAGACCTACGAACCGACCGAGATCGAGCCCCGCTGGTACGCCGAATGGATGACCCGCGGCTACTTCCACGCCGACGCCGCCGCCCCGAAGGCGCC
>CAZPUH010000132.1:0-1103 GCA_964589215.1 uncultured Myxococcales bacterium
GAGCCGCTTTCGAAGTCGCTGGCCGGCGCCTGGGACTTCACACCCAGCAACGGCGCCAAGAGGTCGATCCAGGTGCCGGGCGGCGGCTGGCTGAAGCAGGGGATCAACGCGCCCAGCGGCACCTACGCCACCCAGATCACCGTCCCCGACTCGGGCGGCCCGCAGACGACGCTGATCGAGTTCGGCGCCGTGAACTACCAGGCGACGCTGTCGGTCGACGGCAAGCAGGTGGCCACCAACACGACGTCGTTCACGCCGTCGGTCTTCGACGTCACGAAGTTCGTGACGCCCGGCAAGCAGCACGCGATCACCGTGCAGGTCAACGGGGGTGGCGCGCTGAAGAGCGGCAACAAGTCGGTGGTGCCGAACGCGGCCGGCTGGTCGCAGAACGTCGCGCAGGGCATCTTCCGGTCCGCGACGTTGCGCGTGCTGCCCGACGTGTACATCAGCGACGCGTTCGTGCGCACCAGCGTCACCGACGACACGCTGACCTACGACGTGACGGTCGCGAACACGGGCGCGTCCAGCCAGCAGGTGACCCTCTCGGGCGCGCTGGCCTCGTGGAACTGCGACAACTTCAGCTATCCCTCGATCCCGGACACGACGGTGACGGTGCCGGCGGGCGGGACCACCACGACCACCGTGGGCCCCGTGAAGTGGGGGCTGGGCAGCACGTCCTACTGGTGGCCCAACGTGCCGTACCAGGCCGACTACAAGGCGCGGCTGCACAACCTCACGCTGCAGGTGAGCCGCGGCGGTCAGGCCATTCACGCGAAGGTGGTCCGCTTCGGCTTCCGGCAGAGCGAGCGGCGGCGCGCCGACAGCGCGCACGTCTACTACTACCTGAACGGCATCCGCGTGAACCTGCGCGGCGACAACATCCAGGGCGCGGACTACGACAGCATCGACAACGGCGGCAAGGGTGACGCCTACGACACGCTGCCCGGGTTCATGCCGCCGACGGCGCAGAACCCCGGCTGGCCGCAGGCGGTGCGCAACTACCAGCGGCTGAACTACAACTTCGTGCGCGTCCACCAGGAGCTCGCGGCGCCCTACATGCTGGACGTCGCCGACGAGCTGGGGCTGATGCTGATGGGCGAGAC
>CAZPUH010000133.1:0-3426 GCA_964589215.1 uncultured Myxococcales bacterium
TGGCGTCTGCCGCGATCCCGGAGATGTTCCGGGCCGTGACGGTCCCTGGCAGGGGCGTCTACTGGGACGGTCTCTTCTCTCAGAATCCGCCGATTCACGACCTTCTGGAGCTGCAGATCGACGAGCTCTGGCTGATCCAGATCAATTCCAGCACCTGCCCGCGCGTCCCCTCGGAGACGCACGAGATCCTCGATCGCCGGAATGCCCTGTCGGGCAACTTGTCCATGGAGCAGGAGCTTCGCTTCATCGAGACGCTCAATCGATCGATCCGGCAGGGACGTCTGAGCGATCCTTCGATCCGTCCGATCGAGGTCCTGCGGATTGCCCTCGACCGCGAGCTCAACTACCGCTCGAAGCTCGATCGACGCCCCGAGTTGCTGGACGACCTTCGTGAGTACGGCAAGACCAAGTGCCGATGGTTTCTGCGCGAACGGCTGGCGAAACGGCCCCCTGACACCGCCCAGCCGCAACAATCTGCCGTCTGAAAGGAGATCGTTCCATGGGCATTCGAATCACCGGGGTTGGGGGATATGTTCCAGAAACCGTCATCACCAATGACGAGCTGACACGCACGGTCGCCACGTCGAACGCCTGGATCGTCGCAAAAACCGGCATCCGGGAGCGCCACGTTTCGTCGCCGGCCGAGGCGCCCAGCGACCTCGGCTACCGCGCCGCGCTCCGGTGCCTGGACAACGCCGGCGTGGAACCGTCGTCCGTCGACCTCATCGTGGTCGCGTGCGCCACACCCGACCAGTCCCAACCAGCAGTCGCTTGCCTCATTCAGGAGAAGCTGGGGATCGCGCCCGGGCTCTGCCCGTCGTTCGACGTCAATTCGGTCTGCGCCGGCTTCGTCTTCGCTCTCGATGTCGCGCAGAGCATGATGCTCGCGGCGCCGGACCGTTATCGCAACACGTTGGTCATCGGCACGGACGCGTTCTCGAAGATCCTCGACTGGAAAGACCGGCGCACCTGCATCTTCTTTGGCGACGGCGCAGGTGCCGTCTTGCTGTCGCAGTCGGCGGACGACCGCCGTATCGATTTTCGGCTGGGAAGTGACGGCCGCGGAAGCCACTGCATCGAGGTCCCGGCAGGCGGCACTCGCCGCCCCGTGGACGCCGAGGTGCTGAAGAACAGGCTCAACACCTTCAAGATGGATGGCCCCGGCGTCTGGTCGTTCGTCATGAAGGTCGTCCCCGGCGTGATCCGAGCTTTGCTGGCGGACCATCGATTGACGCCGGCCGACGTCGATCTCTTCGTGATGCACCAGAGCAACCTCCGGATGATCGAGTCCCTGATGACCTCGCTCGAGCTGCCGCAAGACCGGACGGTCACGACGGTCGAGACGCTCGGAAACACCGCAGCCGCCAGCATCCCCCTCACCCTGGAGAAGGCCTGGCAGGCGGGCCGGCTCACGGAAGGCTCACCGGTCGTGCTTTGCGGGTTCGGCGGCGGCCTCTCCTGGGGGGCCGCCCTAGTCGAATGGTGAAGTGACCGCAGACAGCCGGCGCCTGATCGCGTATCCTCGAAGTGCTGCATTTCCGCAGCATCGCGCCCCGGCGCGCGTCGAGAGGATCGTGTTTTACCAGCTCCACGAGTACAACCGCGCCCTCCTGGCCACGACCGCCGACTTCGCCCAGGCCGGGGCGAGACTGTTTTCCTCACCGATGAGCTGGCTGTCGTGGCTGCCTGGCGCCAGTCAAGCAGCGGCCAGCTACGAGGTGCTCTACCGTGTAGGCAAGAGCTATCCGAAGCCCGAGTTCGGAATCGCCGCCGTGGAGGCCCACGGCGTGGCCGTTCCTGTCGTCCAGCGAACGGTGCTGGAAAAGCCGTTCTGCAGGTTGCAGAGGTTCAAGCGATTCAGCGACCGCGCCGACGTCGTCAGCCAGCTCAAGCAGGACCCGACCGTCCTCGTCGTGGCGCCCTTGTCGGGACATCACGCCACCCTCCTCCGGGACACCGTTCGCAGTCTGCTGTCGGCGCACAAGGTGTACGTGACCGACTGGACCGATGCGCGTGACGTCCCCGCGACGCAGGGACCTTTCGGGCTGGACGACTACGTCGCCTACATCCGCGACTTCATCCGGCACATAGGCGCCGAGAATCTGCACGTCATCGCCGTGTGCCAGCCGGTCGTGCCGGTTCTGGGGGCGATCTCGCTGATGGCCGCTGCTGGCGAGGCGCAGCCGCAAAGCCTGACTCTCATGGGGGGCCCGGTCGACACGCGCCGAAACCCGACCGCGGTCGACGACTTCGCCAACAGCAAGCCAGTCTCCTGGTTCGACCGTCACCTCATCGACGTCGTTCCCCCCGTTTACCCGGGGCGGGGCCGCCGCGTTTATCCCGGCTTTCTTCAGCACGCCGGCTTCATGGCGATGAACCCTGTTCGCCACATGCGGTCCCACTGGAGCTTCTTCCAGCATCTCGTCGAAGGCGACTTGGCCAGCGCCGAGGAGCACCGCCGCTTCTATGACGAGTACAACGCCGTCCTCGACATGCCCGCCGAGTACTACCTCGATTGCATACGCGTCGTGTTCAAGGAACACCTGCTGCCGCGGGGACTCTGGTATGTCGAAGGGCAGCGGGTTGCACCCGAGAAGATCACCGTTCCCGCTCTGCTCACAATCGAGGGCGAGCTGGACGACATCTCGGGCATCGGCCACACCAAGGCGGCGCACGACCTCTGCACCGGCATACCCGATTCCCAAAAGCGGCACGCGCTGATTGAAGGGGCGGGCCACTACGGGATCTTCAGCGGGCGCCGCTGGAGGCAGACCGTCTATCCCCAGGTGCAGGCCTTCATCCGTTCGGTGCCGTCGCGTAAGTCTCCGGCGTAACAGCGCGCGCGACACCTGCGCGCGTTCTTCACTTCGGCGTGGCGGGAACTCATCCGTCGGATGAAACGCCGACGGTGACCTGGCGGCCAGGCGTCGTGGTGGCCAACTGGGGATCCACCATGACGCCCGAGAAGACGAAGGTTCGCCGGAGAGGCTGGGTGTTGTTGAGCGCGATCGCAGTCTGCTTCGCCGCCCTCCGGGCGGTGACGGCGCAACCCTCGGCGTTCAGCGTCGATCGGGCGATGAAGGCAATCGAACAGATCTCGAGCCGCACGACGGCTACGCGCCCCGGGATCCAATGGCGATGAACGGGCGATCGATCACGCGTTCGCGATTTGCGGCCACGGTGCCTCGGGCCGACAAGGGCACCGAAGGCCGGGCCTGGGCGCCAAGGACTCCCCTGGCCATCCGCACGTCGGGGGTTGCCGTCGAACTGCCCCTGCGCGAGCGCATCCATCGCCGCCTCGGCCTGCGGCTGGGAAAGTTTGCGCCGCGTATCGAACGCCTCAGCGTTCGGTTCGAAGATCTCAACGGACCACGCGGCGGAACCGACGTCGCATGCCGGATCAAAGCGGTCCTGAGCGCTCTTCCC
>CAZPUH010000134.1:0-42669 GCA_964589215.1 uncultured Myxococcales bacterium
CTGGGCAAAAAGTACGGCCACCGCTTGCACGTGTGGGATCTGCGCAAGCGCCGGCACCAGCAGGTGCTGGATCTGGGTGACGAGCATCAGATGGCGCTGGAGCTGCGCCCCGCACACGATCCGACGAAGCCTTACGGATTCCTGGGCGTCGTGGTCAGCGTCGCCGATCTCTCGGCGTCGATCTGGACGTGGTACCGCAACGGCGAGCGGTGGGAGGTGCGCAAGACCATCACGATCCCGCCGGTGCCGGCCGATCCGGAACTGCTGCCGCCCCTGCTGAAGGGATTCAAGGCTGTCCCGCCTCTCGTCACCGACATCAACCTCTCGCTCGACGACCGCTATCTCTACGTGTCGTGCTGGGGGACCGGCGAGCTGAAACAGTTCGACGTCAGCAACCCGCTCGAGCCGCGCGAGACCGGCTCTGTGAAGATCGGGGGCATCGTCGACCGAACCGCCCATCCCAAGACCGGCCCGCTCACCGGCGGGCCGCAGATGGTCGAGGTCAGCCGCGACGGACGACGTGTGTATTTGACCAGCTCGCTCTACGCCTCGTGGGACGAGCAGTTCTACCCCGACGGCGTCTCCGGCTGGTTGACCAAGATCGATGTCAAGCCGAGCGGCGGAATCTCTGTGGACCCAGAATTTCTCGTCGACTTCGGGTCGAGGCGGCCACACCAGGTCCGGTTGCAGGGGGGCGATGCTTCGTCCGACTCGTACTGCTACCCGTGATCTGGCCCTGGTTGACCCTGGCGATTCTGGGGGCGTGGCACGGCGCTAACCCGGGCATGGGATGGCTGTTTGCGGTCTCGCGCGGCCTCCAAGAGCAGCGCGGGTCGGCGGTGGCCGGCGCCCTGCCGCCCATCGCGCTGGGTCACGCGTTGGCGATCGCGACCGCGCTGGCCTTGGTGGCCCTCGGTCACGTCGTGCTGCCGCCCGCGACCCTCCGCTGGGGGACGGCCTTGGTTCTGATCGCGTTCGGCGGGCTGCGTCTCTTGCGCCACCGGCATCCGCGCTGGGTGGGGATGCGGGTCGGCTTCGGCGGGTTGCTCTGCTGGTCGTTCCTGATGGCCAGCGCCCACGGCGCCGGGTTGATGCTGCTTCCCCTGTTCGTGGCCCGACCGGCGGTCCCGTCGTGCCATGCGCGCGCGGGTCTGGTCGCGACCAGCCCGCTGGCGTTGCTGGGAGCCACCGCTCTTCACACGGCAGCGATGTTGCTAGTGACAGCCGCCATTTCGCTGGTCGTGTATTACCGGCTCGGCCTGCGGCTGTTGCGACACGCCTGGTTCAACCTGGACTGGCTCTGGGCGCTGGCGCTCATCGCCTCGGGAACGTTTGCCGCCGCCGCCCGTTGAGCGGCGCCATCGGTACGCACGGGCTGAACAACGCGATCGACCTAACCGACCAGGAGCGGTTCCCTGTCCCTAGGGAACCTTTCCCACCGACTGGTCGGGAGCTTGCGGAAATGCCGCCTACCAGCCGGGCCTGACGATTGCAATCCTTGCCGGCATGGTCTGGAAGCGCGTCATTGAGACATTTGGCTTTGCCGTGTTCTTGGCCAGCGCTGCCGCTGGAGGGTGCGCCACCGATGGGCTGGCCTGGACCAGGGGGCCCGGCCAGGTGGGCAATGTCTCGATCGCGATGGTCGGGCAAGCCTGCGATCGGGAGAACGATCCCAATTGGACGTTCGCTGACATCCTGGACCTGCGCCTCGACCTCCAGGTCAGGAACAGCGGTCATACTTCGGTGGAGTTCGATCCGCGCGGAGCTCGGCTCTTGGTCCGCGGCGAGAGCCACCAGGTCCATCGGTCGGATGCCGCGGCGACGGTCGCCCCCTGGGCGTCGCGCACGTTCAGCGTGCGATTCCTCGAGCGGGACGATCGGCTGTCCTGTAACAAGCCGATGGCCTTGGATCTTCAAGGAGCCATGCGGGTCGCGGGCGCGGCCGTTCGGCTGGCACCCGTCGAGTTCGTCGCCGCACGCGACGACAGATGACCCTCACGGCTGGATCGTCACGGGGCCCAAATCGATCACGGTCTTGGTCCAACCGTCACACAGAGTCGCGACGGGCTCGACCACGCCGGGGGCGAGCGCGGACGTGTCGAAGGACACGTTGAAGGCCCCCGGCCGGTTCATCAGGAAGGCGCTTCCCGCCATCTCGACGACACCGAGCACGGAATCGCCGTCGGGATCGTCAATGACCGCGGTGAACGCCAGGCGAGCGCCCACCACGGCCGGAAGCTGACCGACCGCGATGGTCGGCGGGCGATTGCCCGCGGGCGGCGGTCCCTTCACTGGGTCGGCCGTCCAGCGCTGGATCGTTTGCAGCTGCCAGTCCTGGAGAGCCGGCGTTGGCAAAGGCGGCATGGTCGGGAATCGCGCGCCGGCGCGCGGGACGATGTCGGTCGCGATCTCTTTGGCGATTCCCGCGGATCCAGCCAGCACCACACCGGCATCGAGCGCCAGCGCGGCGTCGCCGCAGACCGCCGGCGGCACGTCGAAGAAATCCAGCCGGACGCTGCCTCCCGTATTCGGCGCGTGGACGCCGTCAGCGTTCGGCGGCCGGTCGGTGGCGGTCCAGCCGTGGCAGCTCACGCACTGGCCACGCACGATGGGCGCCACAGCCGCCCAGGTCGGGTGATTGGGCACGTCCTCGGTCCCTCCACAGCCCGCGGCCGTGACGGCCAACGACGAGCACAAACCGAGCACCCCCAAGATCGCTCGCCGCATGGCTCAGCCGCGGCCTCCGTGATCGGCGGAGGCGTCGCGTGGACCGACGGTGGCCGCTGCATCGCCCGCGCAGCTGGTGCCTTGGCGGCAGGCGCCGTTCAAGATCCACCGCTCGACGAGCTCGATGTCTGCCTCCGAGAGCGGGCGGTCCGGTGGCATTCGTGGAGCGTTCTGGGCGCGCAACGTGTTGATCAGCCTGGAACCAGACGGATCGTAGGGCGTCACCAGCGGCCGCAGCATCTGCTCGCACAGGAGCGCGGTGCCCTGGGTCTGGCACGGGACACCGGCTGGCTGAATTCCTCCGTCGGGTACGACCAGCCACACCCAAAGCCCCGTCAGGCTCGTGTACCCGCGGTCGGGAGTCGAAAAATCGAGTCCTGTCGCCGCCGCGGCCGGGCTGTGGCAACTGGCGGTCGCGCAGTTCGGCTGGAAGATCTCCGGCGAGATGAAACCCCATTGAGCGGGCCGATTGTCCGAGCCCGAGCACCCGACGAGCCCGAACACGACGAACGCTGCCGCGATGGCCGCGCTCTTCACAGCGCCTCGCAGGCATCGCAATGGGTCTCCATCGCGCAGTGCTTGATGTTGTTGGCCAATCCAACCGGAGTGGTCGGATCACCGGCGGCCGTGGCGACGAATTGCGAGAGCTGGCCGACCGCCGCACCTGCGGCCGGTCCGCCGGGAGACGAAGCAGCCGCGGCCTGATACTCGGCGATGCAAGCTCCGCTGATCCCCTGTCCACCCATGCAGGCCTCGGCGGGCGCGTCACCGCAGTAGCAGCCCAAGACGGGGTTCTCGCCTGGCCGCCCGCAGCTCTTGGCGTTGAGACATCTCAGCAAAGCCAGACAGGCTGCTTGGGCTTTTGCATCCGGGAGCGTTCCGCACCCCCACCCGATGCCGGTCTGCTCGCCGGTCTGCGGATCGGTGCTGGATGTCGCCGTGATGTTGGGCGAGTCGCAGATTCCTTGCGTGCTCGACATCTCGCAGCTCCGGCAAGCCACAGCGCTGTCCGTGGATCCCGAAACCGTCGTTCCTGCTGCCGAGCCCGCGGCCGGCGTTCTCGAGGCCGCCGCCTCGGCCTCCGATGCAACGCTCAACTGGACGGCGCTCTGCTGGCCGGGGGCGACCTCGACCGGCAGCGCGCCGAGGTAAACGGTCCGGCTGGCACCATCTTTCTTCTTGGTACCCACGAACGTGACCGTCCCCCCGCCACTCGGAACCGTGATCAGCTGGGGCGCAGACTCTCCGTTCGCCACCGCCAACGTCCCGCGCGCCAGAACGACGCCGCTGGAAGACACGACCGCGTACGCGACCGCGCTGTAGCCGGGTGGCACGGCTGCGGACACCTGCAACTGACCCGGAGGTCCGAGCTTCACGGGCGCTATGGGCGCCGTGGACAGCGGGGCGGTGCGAGGTTCGTCGGCCTCCTCATGCGGAGCGATGACCGGAGCGCGCGGACGCAACGTCAGCACGGCGGCCGCCGCGATCAGCGAACACGCGCACAGCGCAAAGATGAAGAGCAACGATGTTTTGACAGACTGCCTCGGAATCATTCGAGTCATTGGTCTCCTGCTACGCACCGCTCTCACGCAAGGGAAACAACGCGAAAAGGGCGCGCTCCAGATCGGGAGCGCGCCCTTCGCGGACAACGGCCGGTCAACTCACCCGACCGGCCGCTGCCACGACTGCCGGCCTAGTACGCCTGCAGCTGCGCCACCAAGCCGTACTGAATGGCGTCCGTCACGATGTTGACCGCCAGACCGACGGCGCTGGAGGGGTCCGACCCTTCGACCGCCAGGTAGGACCCGAGCGTGCCGAGGCTGGCCGCCTGGATTGCGGTCAGACCACCGGGGTCGGTTCCGGCCTTGGGCACCGCCGAGTCGGCGATCGCCGCGTTTCGGTAGGCTGTCAACAGCGCCTGCGTCGCGGCGTCCGTCCCGATGTTCGCGCCCGAGATCAAGCTGGACGGGTCCTGGCCCAGCACCAGCAAGCCGTTGAGCGGGTTCGGGACGTTCGCCGACGGGCTGGTCGGCGTGCCCGGAACCGCATTCGCGGTGTTGGTCGAGTTGCGCACGGAGCCCGGCAGCCCGGCAGCGATCGCCCGGATCAGAGCGGCCGCCGCATTTTGCTGCGCTGCCGACGGCAGCGTGGTCGGACCCCACCCGATCGGCACCTGATCACCCGTGTCGGGATCGGTGCTGTGCGTGTAGGTCAGCGCGTTGGGGTCGAACCCGGTCGCCAGCTCGGCCGTCTGAAGCGCCGCCGAACCGTTCGAGCCGCCCGTCGAGGTCGTCCCGGCCGTGCCGCCGGTCGCCGGTGCGCCTGCCGCGCCCGTCGATCCGCCAGTCGCCGGCGAGCCTGCCGCGCCGGTCGTCCCGCCGGTCGCCGACGAGCCTGCCGCGCCCGTCGAACCGCCAGTCGCCGGCGAGCCTGCCGCGCCCGTCGTCCCACCGGTCGCCGGCGAGCCTGCTGCGCCCGTGGTCCCACCTGTCGCCGGTGCGCCAGCTGCACCTGTCGAACCGCCGGTCGCCGGCGAACCGCCCGTGCCCGGCGCGCCGCCGGTGCCGAGCGAGATGATGGTAACCGGCACCGCCGACGAAGCAGTTGCCCCGTGGCTGTCGGTGACGGTGACGGTCAGCGTCTTGGAGCCGGCCGTCGTCCCCGTGTAGCTGGTCGACGCGGCCGCGGCTGACGCGAACGATCCGTCCGGCGCGGCCGTCCACTTGTACGTCAGCGTGTCGCCGGCATCCGAATCGGACGCGGTCACGGAGACCGAGATGGGCGTCCCGATCGCCGCCTGCAACGGGGACACAATCAGGAACGTCAACACAGGGGCGTTGTTGGCCGGAACGATCGTCCCGGTAACATCGACCTGCCCCACGGGTGCGCCTGCGTCCGCCAAGGTGTTGGTCAGGATCACACTGACCAATGTGGTCTGGCCCGACACGACGTTGAACGGTGGGCTGGTGCCCGTGAAAACGATGCCCGTCGTCGAGGTGGCAGTCAGCGTGATGGTGTCACCGACGGCGGGCGCGAGGTCGAGCGCAAACGAGATGCTCGCACCAGCGCCGCTGACGTCGATTGACCCGCTCTTGATGACAGCGTGGGTGGCCGAATCCACCTCGTAGCTCACCGTGTTGATGGTGTAGCCGCCAGGCACGACCAGGGCGACCTTCAGCTTCCCCCCCTCGTCAGGCGACCCGCCCTTCGAGCAACCCGCACCCGTCAGTGCGGCGCCAAGCGCGCTCAGCGCGACGAATGCTTTCCATTGGACCATCGCTCTTCTCATCTGCGTACCCTCCCGATCAGACTCCGTGTTTCGTTGTCGTTGCCGCCCGAGGTGGGCAGTCCACAGGCGGGCGGCTCGGATTCCAGAGCCGCCCCCGATTCGCGCCACCACATGCCCGCCCTCACGATTCCCCTCTCCTGAAAGCCAACCCTCGACGTCCCGCTCGCGAGAGTCGACGTACGGCCAGCGCCCCCATTACCGCCACCGCGAACAAAACCACCGCTTCCAGCCCCCACCGCAATGCCCGCGCCCAGCGACGTGCGCGCGGCCCGGGCGGAATCGGCCTCGCCGTCGCGACCACCGACGCGTCGAGCCCGGCGGCCAGGGCCCGCTGCCGCAGCGTCTCGGCGGCACGCCGGTCTCCATGCTCGACGGCCAGAGCCCAGGCGAACCCCAGCGTGCTCGCGGCGTCCGGCTCGGCCGCCTGCAGCTGATTCACGCACCGCTCGAGCGCCGCGACCTCGCGCTCGTGAACGGCGATGTTGCAGCGGAGGCGCGTGGCGATCAGCGCCGCGCGCGGCTCGCGTTCCAGCGCAGCGACGGCGGTGTCGGCTTGACGGCGCTCCGAGCCGGTCAGCGGACCATTCTTGGCCAACAGCAGCCTCACGAAGCGGGTGAAGTCTCCCGCGGTGGCCCCGTGGCGGGTCAGCGCCGTGCCGCAGGCGTCGATGGCCTCGGCCCGGTGGCCGCCGGCCTCGAGTTCATCGCAGAGCTTGCTGTAGGCGTAGCTCCGATCTGGGACAGCCTTGGCGAGAGCAGCGTAGTACCGTGCAGCGGCCGCGTGGTCCTGGCGCTTCGCCGCCGCGTCGGCCCGCACGCCCAGCTCCATCAGAAGGTCCCCGAACCTCAGGGGGTTGGCCATCTGCTGGGCGGGGGTCGGAACGCTGCGTTCCGGATGGGCGTCGTCGATGGGTGGAAGCGGCGGCGGGGTATCTGGCGCGACGGCGCGCGCCGCCGCCGGTCCGGCAGCCGCCTCGGCGGGCCCAGCGAAGAAGAGAACCGTGAAGGCCGTCAGGACCGTCAAAGCCGCCACGCCGGTCTTGCGGGAACGCCGCAGACGGTCTCGCACCGCGTGGGCGAGCGTGAAAAAGAGCAAAACGATCACCAGCAACCGTCCGAGCCGCGTGACGCGGCTCGGGGCGGGAGACGCCAGCGCGGCGAGACGCAACGTCTCGGGATGCCCGGGCGCGACCTGTTTCAGCTGCGTGAGGGCCAGATCCAGAAGCTCGCGGTCGCCGAGCCGAAGCGCGAGATCGCCGCGGGCGGCGTGGCCCCATGGCTGCTCCAGGCCCCCGGTCCTCACTGCGCCCTCGGCGGCCAGCGAGGCAGCGACCAGATCGTCCATCGACGGCGGGGGATCCCCCGCGATCAACGCGGCGACCTCGTCACGCATGGCTTCGGGCGTGGCGCCCAGGAGCAGAGCGCGGTGGCACGTCTCGCGGGCCGACCGCCGCTGCTCCGCCGTCTGGATCCCCAGGTCGAGGACCATCCGGCACATTCCGCGTGCCGGAAGCGGGCTGCGGGGGGCCAGCGACCAGGCCTGGGCGTAGAGGTCCCAGGCCTGCTTCGATGCCCCCGCGCGCGCCAGCGCCTCGGCTTTCGTGATCAAAGACGCGGCTTCAGGCGAAGCGGCGGCCAGCTCGCGCGCCTCCAGCTCGGTTCCGCCGACCGAGCTGGGTCGCGCCTGAGCGGTCGTCCCGAGCAGGGCGGCGATCAGCCACCCCGTCGCGAAGGCCCAAGCTGTCGCCATCTTCGTCATCGGTCTCCCGTCACGAAAGCGCCCGTGTATGCGTTACGGCGAGCCCGGCCAGGGCAGGTGAGCCGGCTCTCGAGTTCCGTCGTACGGGAATGGCGGCGCGCTGCCGTTCAGGCTGTACGGCGTGATCGCGTCAGCCGGGCTGACCACGGTGGCGTCCTCGTTGTTGGCGTTCGGGAACGCCGCCGGGCTGATGGCGTGCAGCGACGCATACCGGTTCGAAGTGTCGGCGGCCCCGTTGAGTGGCAGCGCGCTGGTCGGCAGATCCTCCGGATAGTCGACCGCCGTCACACCGCCGGCCGGGTGACCCTGGAAGTCGGTGGCGTACCCTTCGGCGGCCGAGGGGAGCGGCACGAAGCCCCAGTACGCGATCAGCGCGCCGACGTGGTCGCTATTCTCGAAGGCGCGAGCGACCTGCGCCTCTTGCCCCTGCAGACCGCGGACGGCCGTGTTCGGGCCCAGGTCGACGCTGGCCGGATCCGGCACCACCGCACTGCCGTTCCAAGTGAACTTCGCCGGAGCGAACGCGTGCGCCGCGATGTTGAAGGTGTAGCTCCCCGGACCCGGATCCACGCCCGTGGCGGCCAGAATGCCGGCCTCGGACCAGGGCGGGTTCTCGGTGAAGCCCACCAGGGTGGCCACGTAGAGGCGGCGCGCCAGCGGATAGACCGGCGAGGCCCCGTTGATCACGAGGTTCTTCACGTTCTGGTCGGTCGCGTACGACGCCTGCGCCGGGTTGAACTGGCCTGACGCGCCCAGAGACGCCTGCCCCGATAGGCTCAGCCCCGCGACCAGCGGGTTGGCGACGTCCACGCCGCGTCCGGTGAAGGCGACGCTGAACGGATCGGCCGCCACGAGAGCGCCCTCCTGCGCGTCCGAGGTGAGGCTCTTCGCGAGCACCAGTCCCGAGCTGGGAACGCCGGGCGTGACCAGCGTGTTCGAAAGGCTGGTGTGGATGCGGTAAAAGCCGAGCCGCCCCAGGAAACGCCCGCTGAGGTCCTTGTAGAAGTGACCGTCGACGTCGCTGCGGACCGCCAGGTTCCACACCCGGTTGTCGGCCGGCGTGGGCGCACCGAACGGGTGTGAGTTCGAGGACCGGGCGATGCAATTGTAGTGCTTCACGTTCGGGGTCACCGACGTGTCGAGGAAGTAAGGCACGAAGACCAGGCCCGAGAACGGCCCGCCCTCCGGCGCCGGCGACGCGCCCGTGGGGCCGGTCGGCACGAACCCCGGTGACAGCAGGTCGAACTTGCCGGTCGTGCAGAACTTCGACGCGAAGGCCGGATCCGCGGTCGGGATGGCCCCGTCGAGTCCATCCGGCGGGAAGACCGGCAGGACGAGCCCCAGCGTGCCGTCATTCTCGGCGACTTGCTCGAGGTCGACGTTTGCGGTCGACGTGGTGGCGGGGTTCGGTCCGACCAGCGCAGGCCGGCGAATCGGATCGTTGTCAGCGAAGTCGCCCGGGCCGCCGTTGCTCTTGACGGTGCTATTGACCGGAAATTGAACCGGCTGGCCGGTCGTGGCGTTGAGGCCGTTGGCATCGCCCGAGTTGGCGAACGGGTTCGTCTTGGTGCTGCTCCCGGTGAGCGCCCCGATGCCGCGCGATCCGAAGTTGACCAGCGCGATGAAGGCGTTCGTGACGCCCGCCGAGTCCGGCCGGCGCCAGGCGTGATTGAGCTTTCCACCGGGTGTCGCGACCGTTCCCGAGAACAGAGCGCCCCAGTTGTCCGCAAGCGAACGGCGCACGTCGCTGCCCGCGTCGAACGTCCCCTGCTCCGGATCCGTGCTGCCGTTCTTCGGCCCGTCGTGGTGCAACCCACCGTAGATCAGCCGGATCACGTCGAGCGAGTTGTTGAACGTGTACACGCCACCGACGGCGCCGTAGGCCGTGCTGGGGTAGGTGGTGTCGGCGTCGTTCACCACGTAGATCCGGCTCGCGAAGACGGTGAAGCTCACGGCCGACGCGAATGTCTCGTTCACCGGCGCCTGCACCGTGACGATGGTCGAGGGCGGTGTGACCGAGGAGATCGTGAAGATATTGTTGTTCCCCGCGTTTGACGCTCCGTTGACCGCAATCTTGGCGCCCACGTCAGTCGATGCGAAGGTCACGCCCGGCAGGGTCCAGGTCTTCGTCGAGGCCACCACGCTGCCGCCCGAGCCGGCCGCAGGAAAGAATCGGGCGTCGCTGGGAACGTAATGGTGGACGGTCAGGGCCTTTCCCTGAACGGCGAGGCCGTTGGGGCTGGGCGCCACCGTCTGGGCGGTGTTGCCCAGGATCGTCAGGCCGTCGAGGCCGATGATCAGGGTCTCGGTCGTGCCCTGGATCGGCAACTCGCGGCCACCGGCGCCGGCGCCGGTGTTGGCCCCGCTGGTGGCGCTGTTGCCGTCGGCGTCGATCCAGCCCACGCTGCCCAGCGCCGTTCCGGTGGCGGCCGAGTAGGCATAGGTCGAGCTCTTCAACGACGCCGTCCCGACGCTGATCTGCTGGGTGTTGGCGGCGATAGCAGAATCACCCACCGACTGGCCACCGCCCGTGTAGTAGGTGCCGTCCGCGCTATTTCCGTTGGCGTCCGGGCCCGCGCCCGGATTCCGAGGCGTCCGCGTGGGATCGACCGTCGTGATCAGGTTGTCGTGACCGAAGGAAAACTGCGCGAGGATGTCGTTGGACAACGCCTTCAGGACATCCGAACCGGAGAGAACGCGGTTGTTGCCGTCGAGATCGGGCGTCGTCGACGCCCCGACCGCCCCGGCCCCCGCAGCCACCAGCAGGCTCCCTGCACCCACCAACAAAACTCTCTTCGAGATCTTCGCTTTCATCGTCGCTCCCGGCCTTGGTTGTTCCGAGCCGCCCGTGCCGGCGACTCCCACCGCTTGGTCTTGACCGGGGGTTTACATGCGGCCTCAGGGACCGTCTAGTTTAAAAGACACCACAGGCCCAAAAGAGACAATGCTGAGACACTCTCGACGAGGTGAGTCGAAACCGCCGCGATCATGTGACTTGCCACGCGGTCTATTATGTTGGACAAACGTCCGCCGCACAGCCGCGATGCGAACCTCTCACTTGCCCGCCCGCCGCATGTTTGCGGCACTCTTGTTGTTGGTCTGCGCGGCCTGCGGCAAGCTACGGCCCAATCAAGGCGACGTCTCGGGCGGGCCGGGCCCCAACGTGGCAATCGGTCCCGCCGCGATCGGAGGCGCGCGCGGCGAAGCTGGATCATCGGGCGTTCCGGCGAACGGGGGAGCGGCTGGAGGCGCCGGCGGCGCCGCCTGCCTGCCGTTGAGCGCTGGCGCAGCCTGCAACGCGTGCGAGGCCAGCAAGTGCACGACGAACACGTTCATCTACGGCGAGGGGCTGGACGCGACGACCTACGATCCCGGGACGGACCCCGATCCGCAAGGCGAGGGTTTCGACTGGTACCACCTCTGCTACAACGCGACGGGGACGATCGCCGACGGACCCGCCAAGGGGATGAAGAAGTCGGACGTCTGCGTCCAAATCCTCAAGTGCGTTCACGAGAGCGGCTGCAACGCGTCCGACACGGCGAACCTGCCTTGCTACTGCGGCGCCGGCGTGACCGGCGACCAGTGCGCCAGCGCCGATTTCCAGCCCAAGGGTCCGTGCAAGGACGTGATCTCCTGGGGCGCGGAATCCACCACCGCTCTGACCATCGCCAACCGCGCTTTGGATCCCAGCTACGCGGCGGGAGCGGCGCTGGGGTTGGTGGCTCACTGCGACTACCCCAACCTGCCCTCCTGGCCCACGGCCCCTTGCCAGACCGAGTGTTTGGGCGGAGCGGACGGAGGAACGACAACTTGCGCCGCCACCACCACCGACGCAGGCGCCGCCCCCGACGGAGGCGTTTCGCACCCCGACACCGGCGGCAACGGGGGCGCGGGGGGTCACCCGGGCACGGCTGGCGCCGGAGGCGGACGCGGCGGATCGGGCGCTGGCGGGTCGGCCGGCGGCGGATCCCCGGGCGGCTGCGTCGGTCCGTACAGCTTCACCGATCCGGTCGCTTGCGCGAGCTGCGAGCTCGGTGCCTCGACGCCGGATAGCCTGGTGCCACCCACGCTCCTCAGCGCCAAGATCAGCGTCGACGAGAATGGCGATTCGACCCCTGAAGGCTTCGGGCCGGACTCCCTCGCGACATCAGCACAGCGGGACGCGGCCTTCGCGATCATCCACCGGGCTCTGGAGCTGAAATGCTACTCGGACTCGACGGTTCGTTATCGACCGGGCGACATGCCCGGCTGCGAGACGCTGGCCACGCATCCCTGCGTTTATCCCGCGCTGGGCTGCCTGCTGGACGTCGGGCAGAACCCCTCGGACGTGCTGAGCGGTGCCTTTGGCACGATGACGCAATACTCGGCGCTCCCCGAATATCGAGCGGCAGCGATCGCCGATGCCACCGCCGGTCCCGCGGGGCCTGATCCCAGCGTCGGGCCCGGGTACGACGGGCCCGGATACGGCGCGCCCGGCGGGGTCGCCTCCGACGTGTCGAGCTCGGCGCTCGGCAGCTACATCGCCGCGCAGTCCAGCAACCCCGCCAGCGCCATCGGCATGGCCGACAACGTCTTGATGTGGGCGCTCAACGCAGGCTGCACCGCCTGCTTGCGCTTGACCGCCGCCGGATGCGGGAGCGGAGCGGCAGGCGGGGCCGCGGGCTCAAACGGCCCCGGTGGAGCGGGCGGCGCCCTCAGCAGCGGCGGAACGGGCGGCGCCCTCGGCAGCGGCGGAACAGGCGGCGCGGGCGGCGCTCTCGGCAGCGGCGGTAAAGGTGGCGCCGGCGGCGGCACGAGCTCGACCGGCGGAACCCCGGGAAACGCCGGCGCGGCCGGCGGCGTGTGCCCCGACCTCGACAAGAACGGGGTGCCCGACTGCAGGGAGACGCTGGTACAGAACGCGGGCTTCGACAGCGCGGTGATCGGCTGGACTGCCGAGCCCGCCACGACTCGCGCCTGGACGTCGCTGGACGGAAGCGGAAATTCGGCCTCCGGCGCGATCTCGATCGTCAACAGCGATACCAATCCCGCGGACGCGCCCTACGGAAATGTCGCGGCCGGCGCGTTTCAGTGCATCCCGGTGACCGTCGGTGCGTGCTACCAGGTCGATGTTCAAGCGTCGATTTCTGCCGCACAAAACAGCGTCTCTGCCGGGTTCGTGCTCGAAGAGCACGTCACGAGCGATTGCAGCCAGCCGGTGGCCACCAGCTACATCTCGTCTCAGGCGTCGGGCTCCGGAGGCTGGCAGACGATCTCTGGAGCGACCACCCAGGTCCCCATCGGGATCGCGTCGATGGCCGTGCGCCTGGTCGTCGTCAAGCCGCTGGCTCAGGGCAGCGGCGAAGCGCTCTTCGACAACGTGCTCGTTCGAGCGACCCCCTGCTCGACACGGTGATTCGATGACCCACGCGACCCAGACCGCTCTGAGACTCCTCATCGTATGGGCAGCGATCGGGCTACCAGCTTGCGGCCGCCCTGGCGGCCCCGGCACCACGAACGAGTTCGGCAACGGCAGCAACGTCCTGGTGCAAGGCGCCAAGTGCCTGCCAATGCTTTCGGCCGAGGTTTACCCGGCTCGATCGGTGGTGACCCACCCCGGCCTCGAATCGAGCGGCGACAACATCATCTTCACGAGCGTTCTGTGGGCGCAATTCAACGCGATCTGCGGCAGCTGCCACGTCTCGGGAAGTCAGGGCGGCTTCTCCGTCACTCAGTCGACGTTCTCGAACCAAATCACCGCCGCGCAGGTCAACAAGTACATCATCAGCGACGACCCGTCTTTGTACATGCCGCCGACGGGCCCGAACGCGAAGCCTTTTTCGCAGCGTGGGCCGGACGATCCCGTTTCCCAGCTCGCGCGTCTCCTTCAGCTGTGGATCGCTCAGGGAAGCCCCTCGGGTCAGTTCTATCTGCCGTCACCCGACGGCGGAACGGTCCCCGGCGCGGTCAGCCACGGGCCCGACGGCGGCACTCCCGACGCCGGGGCGCCTCAGGGCGCTTACTCCATGACTCCCGAGAGCGGCGCGGCGCTCACCAACATCGGCAGCTGCCTACCGAACAAGTACGCGGTCGCCACCAACGTCACCGCGATGGACAAACTCGACGCCTTCTTCGGCGGGGCGACGAAGCTGCCCGCTACCCTCGCCGAGACGGACCTGACCACGCTGGACAGCGACACTTTGGCGCGAAACGGGGTCGTCTCTTACGTGCCCGCCTATCCGCTCTGGACGGACTCGGCCGGCAAGATGCGCTACGTCCGCACGCCCCGCAACCAACCGATCATTTTCGACAAGGCCGGCCAGCAGTTCCAGATTCCCGCCAACACGCGCTTTTACAAGACGTTCTTGCGAAAGGTCACCGACATCGACGGCCACACTGCTTATCGCAAGATCGAGACCCGCGTCATCGTCGCGCGGCCGGACACAACGAGACCCGACGGGACCGTCCAACAGAACGCCCTGTTCGGGACTTACATTTGGAACGAAGCCGAGACAGGCGCCACGCTGCTGCAGGACCCTCTTCGAGACGGCCTCCCGTTCGCCGATCGGCTGATCACCTACAACATCGATGAGCCGAGGGCTGCTGCTATCACGGCCAACACGCCGGCGGGCTTGGATCTGGACTATGCGCTGGACTCGGCGCACCCGCCCGTGCGGCGCCATTATGCCGTTCCGGGCAGCGAGCGCTGCATCCAGTGCCATATGGGCAGCCCGTCGGCGTCGTTCGTGCTCGGCTTCCTGCCCCTTCAGATCGCGACTCATCCCGCGGGAGCCAGCGGCGTCATCGAGGGGGCGCAGGGCGACGAGCTCACTCAGCTTCAACGCCTGATCGATTACCAGGTCATCTCCGGGATCTCGTCGGCGGACGACATCACGCCCCTCGAGAAGAGTCAGCTGCCGCGCACGCCTCGCAACGACTACGAGCTGCGGGCCCAGTCCTACATGCTCGGCAACTGCGCCCACTGCCACAACCCGCGCGGATTTCCATCGGTGAAAGCGCCTGTCTTGAAGGACGTGCTGGACTTCCTTCCCCGTCCGGAAGGCGGAATCTTTCAGTTCCCGCTGGACCGGATGAGCCCTCTGCGCGCGCGCGGCCAGAACGAAGACACGCCCATCCCGTACATCACACCGTCGCTGCGGGACATCCCGGTGACGATGCTGAGCGCTTCGAATGGCTCGTCGGCGTACGTGCCCAAGTACAAGGATTGCCCGCCGGTCACGTCAGGACAGGGCGAGACCGAAACCGATGGCTGGTGCGTGAAGGTGAGCTCCACCGACTACGACGACTTCATCGACGCTCCCTGGCGAAGCCTGATCTATCGGAACGTCGATACGCCCTTCGACTACGTCGACGACCTGGCGATCTTCCCCCACATGCCGATGAACTCGCCGGGGTTCGATTGCCGCGCACCGCAGATCCTGGGCGATTGGATGGTCAGCATCCCGGCCGTCAATCCCAACGTCAGCACCGAAAACCTCACCAACAACAGCGATGTGTCGCCGCAGCCGTACACGGAGGTGCTGCCGACGGATCCCAACTATCCAGCCGCCCAGACGGCGGCCACCAAGCGTCTGAACCAGTACCACGCCGGCCATCGCTATAACTTCTGCCCCGACACGACCGACATCGTCGACCCGGACGTCATGAGCGGGGCACGCCAGACGCCAGCGGATCTACCGGTGACCGACGACACGACGACGCCCCCCAGACTGGTCATGACCCTCGACGGCGTGCCCAACCGTCCGCACTGGGTGTTGACCGACGAGACGGAGCCACCGGGCCCCTGGTACCCCCGCGGCGCGAACTGGCAAGACGCGCTCCTCAAGCAGATCGCGGACGCCAGCGGCTCCGGCGTTCTTCAGGCGGACCTTCAGACCGTCGTGAACGACCTTCAGAACGTTTATCTGGACGACAACACCCGGACCGCGTTGACCACTCCCGCGCCGTTCGCACTCTGGCAAGCCAAGCCCGGCTGCGACTTCAGCCAGGTCCGCACCGTCGGAAGCTATCAGGGTGCGGCGCGGCCGTTGTGGATGGACTACAAGCCGCTGGATCCGAACGCGCCGGTTTACGCCCAGACTCCCGGGGCCGCAATCTTCACCAACATCTGCATCAATTGCCATGGTCCGCAGGCGGATGCCAAGGGTTTGCTGGCGGACGAGATTTCCTTGCTGACCGGCGGAAACGCCCGGGTGGCCAACTTTCGCGACGGGTTGTTCGGCCCCCAGATGGCGCCGGGCTCGAATCGCGTCGACCTCTTCTCTCCACCACAGGTTCCGGCAACGTTGTCGGCAACGCCGGACGACTTCGCCGCGCGGTACATGGCCTGGATGGCCCTGGGCGGTACGAAGGTGCAACTGCCTCCGCAGCTTCTCAACATCGTCGCGGCGACCCACGTCGCCGGTGAGCCTCGGAGCAACATCCAGATCACGGCTTCCGCCAACATGCTGCAGCTGGCGCGGGAGATTTGCACGGAATCGCTGGTCTCGACGGCGGGGCTCAACGCCGTCCAGCTCGGGTCTCTCCAGGCATCGCAGGTCCGGTTTCCGGTGGACTGGTCGACCTTCACGGGGCTCATCGGCAAGAACGGCGATGCCGAGATGTGGCTGAAGGTCTGCAGCCTCAACAATCGTCCCATCGTCCGGGTCTTGGTGCCGGGCGCGCTCGGTAGCCCCGCCGCGCCCCTGCCCCTCAATCCGCAACCCGATGACTGGAATACATATTGGGGCGGCGCGACGTCTCTGTGGGTCAGCGGGAGATCGCTGTACTTTGCGACGGACGCGACCGGAAACGCGGTCTCTCCACCCGGTTCTCGCTACATGGATCAGCGCGGACAGGTCTCGACCGCCGACCCCGCCACCTGGGAGAACCTGTTTCCCATGTGCGTGCGGGAGCCGCCGGCAGGTAGCGCCGCCCACGCCGCCGCCGACGCGTTCTTACAAACGATTGCGACTGCGCAGACGGCGGGGACGATCATCCCCTACTGCCCGGACGCGCTTTTCGCTCGAGGGACGGACGCCAACGGGAACGGAATCCAGAGGTGGCAGCTCGCGCCGCTCAACGCGCAAAGGCAGCTGACGTTTCCGGACGCGAACACCTGGGCGCTCCGGGGAGCGATCAACGCGGGGCTGGCCGTCTTTCTGTACATCGACCAGCTCTCGCGCACGGGGATCGCCCAGCCGCTTTACAATCAGTGTGAGCTGCTCACGTCATCGCCGGGCGCGGTCCACCCGTGATGCCTCGTGCGAGGTGGCTCGGCGCGCGGGCGCCCCGGATGCTCTCGGCAACCCTCTGGCTGGTGGCCGTTCTTGCGGCGACCGCTCTGACGATCCGCTTGGTTCCGTCAGGCGCGCACTCCGGCAGCTCGGGTCTCTGGAGCTGGCTGGGGCGCGCCGCGGACGCGCAGCCGCTGGTGTCTTCCCTGGCGCTGTTCGGCGTCTTTGCGACTGTCGGCGCCTACTGGCGGCGGCACTTCGACAAGAACGAGCGAGGCGCGTCCGGCCCTGTGTCGCCGGTACGTGCCGCCGTATCGCTGATCATCTTGGGCATCGCGCTGTTCGGGGTTCGTTCGAGGCTGGTCGAGATCTCCCGGGTGTCGGGGGCATCCATGGAGCCGACCCTCAGGTCCGGAGATCATCTGGTCGTCAACAAGCTCGCCTATGGACTCCGCCTTCCATTCTTTCGGCGAACGCTGGCGGTCAAGCCGCCTCGGCGTGGCGACCTGATTGTATTTCCCAACCCGGATCGCGCCCAGGGCCCCTCCCAGCCGGCATCGATCGTCAAGCGCGTGGTCGGCCTGCCGGGCGACGAGGTCACCTACGCGCAGGGTTCGCCGATCATCAACGGCTGGCCCGTTCCCTCCTGCGACGTGGGGCCGTTTCTGATCGCCGAGGGTGCCCGGGTGGTGCGCGGCCGGCTGGCTGTGGAGGTCCTGGACGATCGAGCCTATCTGACGCTGCGCGCGCCCCTGGACGACAGGCGCTTGCCGCCCTTCACCGTTCCCCCGGGCCAGGTGTTCGTGCTGGGGGACGATCGTCCGGTCAGCCGCGACTCCCGCGACTGGAACGATGGCCGCGGCGGCGGAGTGGCGATCGATGGAATCGAAGGACGCGTGTCGCGCCTGGCCGCGGCTTTCACCGACGAAGGTTGGCCCGGCCTGCGCCAGCTCGTCGCGGGTCTGCGGCCGGAGCTGCGGGCCTTGAACGTCGACCTGAGCCAACTGAAGCAGCGCATCAAGTCCTGCCTCGCGCACAAACCACCATCTTCATCGCCGCCGTCGAGATCACCGCTGTCGGGCGGTCGCACTCCTGACCCAGACCGTTGACAGCATTCTAGCAAGTTGTCTAGTATGCAAGACAGACCCACATCCAAGATCAACGACAATGACGCCGCCCGTCACTTCCACCCGGGGCCGTTACTTGGCCGGTCCCCTCGAGCTCGACCTGGATGCCCACCGCGTGACGGTCGACGGCGTGCCCATTGCCGTCAGTCGGATCGAGATGCGTCTCTTGACGGACCTGGTGACGCATGGCGGCCGCGCGAGAACCCGTGCTGAGCTGCTGACTCACGTCTGGGGATACAGCGCCACGACAAACACGCGGGCGCCCATCATTCACGTCGCTCGCCTGCGAGCCAAGCTGGGCGAAGCCGGGGGGCTGATCGAGACCGTGTACGGCGTTGGGTACCGATTCTCCGCGCGCTACCCCGTCGAGCACCGGCGGGCCTAATGCGCATCCACGATCGCGACGGTCGTTCGTCTTGTATGGAAGACAATCGTCCTTTACAGTCCCGCCGCGTGAAACGCGCGAGGCGAGGCCTGGTCATCTTGGCGGTGGTGCTGCTGGCGAGCTTGGGCCGGGCCACGGCGCTGCGGTCCGCAGACGAGCCAACCGGCGCGCCCCCGTTTCCCGAGGAGCCAAGTCTTCCACCTCCGTTGGCGCCACCGGCCGGCCTCGGTCCGTTCGACCAGCCGGTTCCGCCGTTGCCACCTGCCGCGGCGCCGCCACGTGAAACGGCCCCGCCCGTTCCCGCTGCGCCCCCGACGACGGCGCCACCACCGATGACGGAGAAGCCGCAGGCGGCCACAGCACCACCCGCGCCGGTCTCCCCCAGCGAGCCGCTGGCCGGGTTCAGCGACGGCACCCCATTTCTGCGCTCCCCCGACAGCAGCTTCGTCCTTTTCCCGGGCGCGCGCCTGCAGACCGACGCCTACGTCTTCCGCAGCGCGGACAAGACCCCGAACAACACGTTCTTGCTGCGCAGCGCGCGGTTGGAGCTGGGCGGGTGGGTCGGCACCTGGGTGTACTTCTTCCTGACTGGCGAGTTCGCTCAAGCGCCGCCGCCGGCCGCCGCGCCCGTAGCCCCCGCCAACTTGCTCACCAACGACGACTACGTCGCGATCGCCCCCTGGGGGAACCTGGCCGTTTTGCAGGTCGGGCAGTTCGATGCGCCCTTCACGCTGGAAAATCGCGTCTCGAGCAAATTCATCCCGTTCATGGAACGTTCCGTCACCGTTCGCGCTTTTGGCATCCCCGACAACAAAGCGCTGGGCGCGATGATTCATGGGTTTAACGCTGACCGGAACTTCTACTACTCGGTTGGCACCTTCAACGGCGACGGCCAAAACTTCAAGAACGCGGACGGCCACTTTGATTGGATGGGGCGCGCCTGGGTCGCCCCGCTGTCGTTTGCGGGTCCCGGACCACTTCACGACGTCGAGATCGGCGCTTCACTGTGGACGGGCGTTCGGGACAACACGCTCGCGCCCAACACCCAGACCACGCAGGGGGGATTCGCTTTCTTCAACACGGGCGCGTTCACAGCGACCCCCACCGGGGCCACGACGGCGCAATCCGTACAGCTTCGGCAGTCGGGACGGCTCGACGCTTTCGCCTTCGAGCTGAACGCCCCCATCGCCCATCGTTGCGGTGTTCGTGCCGAGCTGGTCTGGAAGAACGTTCAGCTGGCCGACGAGACCATCGCTTCGAGCGGCACGGGAACCCGTCTCGGCGGAGCCGAGCTGCGCGGGTACGCCCTTTACGCCGACGCCTGGGTCTGGCTCGTCGGCGACGACCGCATCATCGGCGATCAGCAGGCCATCGGGGGACTGCCTCGCTACAAGCAGTTCGGGGTCCGCCCCATCGAGAACGGCGTGATGCTGGCCGCGCGCTACGAGCACCTGGACGAGCACTTGACGGAGGATGCCACTGCCACGGCGCTGAACCTGGGAAACAAGTCCGTTGGCACGACTCGGGTGGATGTGATCGAGCTCGGCATCAACGGCTGGCACTCCAAGCGATTTCGAGCGACCTTCAACTACGTTTTCAACCGCTTCGGTGGCGACGCCCCGGCCATCACCAAGCTCCCCAGCAGCCACGAGCAAGAGTTCCTGTTCCGGCTGGCGATTGCCCTCTGAAGGGCCCACGCATGGCGTCTGCAACCAGCGGGGCTCGATGGTTTACTTGGACGATCGTCGCGACGCTCGCGTGGTTGGCGCCGGCTGCCGCCGAGGCCTATCCGCAATGGCAGTTGTCGACCGGCGCCACCCGCTGCAACCAATGCCATTTCGCGCCTGCCGGCGGCGGCTTGATCAACAGCTACGGACGCGACGCCGTCGGTGATCAACTCTCCTCGTTCGGTGGCAACGGCGCGCTCCTCCACGGGGCGGTGACGCCGCCCGCCTGGCTGGCCGTCGGCGCCGACCTCCGGGGGGCGCTGGTCGACAACGACGTTCAGGACCCAGGTGGTCCGACCGTGGCCGTGTTTCCGATGCAGGCCGACCTCGCGGTGAGGGTGGCCTTGCCTGCCAGCTTTTCGCTGAGCGCCGTCGGCGGGCTCCGCGGGAGGGTTCGCGACCCTGGTGAGCTGGTCCCGACGCAGAACTATCAGCCGCTATCGACGTCGCAGTTGATCTCGCGCGAGCACTACGTCATGTGGCAGCCGGAAGCGCTGGGGCCCTACGTGCGCGTCGGGCGTTTCTTCGCGCCTTTCGGGCTCCGAATGGCGGAGCACATCCTCTACATCAATCGCGACCTCGGGTTCGACGAGCTCCAGGAAACCTACAACCTCTCGGCCGGTGTGATCAGCGACCGCGCGGAGCTGCACTTGACCATCTTCGCGCCGGACTTCGTTCGCCACATCGGCAGCGACGAAAAAGGCGCGGCCGCTTACACAGAGACCAGATTCTGGGCCGACCGCGTGGCCCTCGGCGCACAGGTCCGGTTCGCAGCCGCCCCGGGGGTCACCCGCGTGACGACCGGCCTGACGGGCAAAGTGTACCTGGAAGGGCTGCGAACGCTGCTGCTCGGCGAGGTCGACTTGGTCAACAAGATCTTCACGGACGTCGGCGACCCGGTACGCACCCAGGTCGTCGGAGCGGCCGGCTTCGCTGTTCTGCCAGTGGCGGGCGTCGTGGCGACGGTTCTCGGTGAACGCAACCAGATCGACGTGGCATTTCCGAATTCGTGGACCGCAGCGACGTTCTTGCTGAACTGGTTCCCTTACGCGCACGTCGAAGGCCAAATCATGGGTCGGCTTCAATACCCCAGTGGGGGCGCAGTGGCTGAAACACTGTTCGTCCAGGTCCACTACTTCTTCTAGCCCTCCGACCCCCCGAACCAACGGCGATGGCACCGGCGTGGCGCGGTTGTCTGCTAAGATAGATGAATGTCTCGCGTTCCCTTGAGGAGTAGCCCTGCGTCGGCTGACCGCAGGTCGCGCAGAGATTCTCGCGCCGGCGAGGTGGTCCCCGAAGACTCGAAGGAATCGCTCGGCCCGGTGATCGAGGCGCTGGCGGCTGCCGCCGGGAGGTTTCCGCGTGGGGTCGGCGTGGCGGCCCGGCGGCCGATGCCTTCGCGCGAAGCGGTGGCCGCCATCATGGACGACCTCCGGGCCGTCCTCTTCCCAACCCACTTCGAAACGCCCGCGTTCTCTCCGGAAAACGCACGATACGTGCTCGGCGCGCGGCTGGATCGCGTCGACCGTGCAATCGCGGAGCAGGCTTGGCGGGGAATGGCCTTCACCTGTCAGCACCCTGGAAACCGCGCCAAGTGCAGTGCCTGCGCCGACGCCGCTCGCGCCTCCGCGCGAAGCCTACTGAAGAGATTGCCGGCCATCCGCGCGCTGCTCGAAAGCGACGTCCAGGCCGCCTACGAAGGCGATCCTGCCGCCCACTTCGTCCACGAGACGTTGCTGTGCTACCCCGGTATCGCGGCGATCATGCACCACCGCATTGCGCACGAACTGTACCGTTTGGGCGTGCCGCTCATTGCCCGCATCATCGCCGACCTCTCCCGTGCCGCCACTGGAATCGACATCCACCCCGGCGCCGCGATTGGAGGCAGCTTCTTCATCGACCATGGCACCGGCGTGGTCATCGGGGAGACCTGCACCATCGGAAAACGCGTGAAGATCTATCAGGGCGTCACCCTTGGCGCCCGCGGATTCCCGACGGATGAACACGACGTCCCGATCAAAGGGTTACCGCGCCACCCGATCGTCGAAGACGACGTCGTGATCTACGCGGGCGCCACCATCTTGGGCCGCATCCGGATCGGCAAGGGGTCGACAGTGGGCGGGAATGTGTGGCTGACCCGGGATGTCGCGCCTGGCGCACGCGTCACCCAGGCGCAAGCTCGGAACGACACCTTCGAGCAGGGTTCGGGAATCTGAGCAGCGCCAGCGGACGAAGGGCGCCGGGATCCCGTCCGTCCGCGACCGTCAAGTTCGGCCGCTCAGCACCAGCGGCACCTGCGTCTCGTAATCGGCCGGCGCCGCGGGAAACCCCCAGCGTCCGACAGCCGTCTTCAGGCACTGGTCGAGGGCCTCCGACCGAAGCGCCGGAGCGACATTCACGCTGGTCACGCGCCCAGACGCATCCACGGCGATCGACAACGTGAGTCGCCCGGTCGACAGACCGGGATCTTGTCGAAGCGCCCGTTGATAGCATCGCCGGAGCTCGGGCAGACCTCGGGCGACCACGACGCCGAACTCCTTCTGGCTGGGCGCCCGGGCCGTCTTGGTCGCCTTGGCGGAATTGACCGGAGCCGGCCGTTCGATCGTCGATTCGACGTCCGACTCCTGTTGGGGCGCACCGGCCCCTGCCGACTTCGTCAATTCGGGCTGCGTCGCGGCCACGTGGACCTCGGGTGACGCCTCTTTGAGCCGCGGCGACTTGGGTTGACCACCGCTCGCGTCGACGCGTTGTCTCCAGACGGGCAGCGCCTGCTCGATTTGACGGTCGACCTTGAACTCGTCTCCAGCCGCGCGCCCCAGCACGAGAGCGCGCTCGCCTTCTTCGCGCGCGTGCAGGTAGTCTCCTTGTGCCGCCAGCAGTGAGGCCTTGAGCCACCGGTTGTACGAGTTCTCGCGCAGCGCTATGGATTGGTCCGCGTACCGTAGGCCGGAAGCGAAATCGGTCCGCTTCTCCAGGAAGAACCGCGCGGCCTCGGCGTAGTGGCGCCAGGCGCCGTCCAACCATCGAAGCTCATTGGATATCTGTGTCTCGGTCTGCGCCTCGATCGGGATTCGAACGCGCAGCGTCTCCCATTCCAGATCGAGCGTCGCGCGCGTGTCCGTGAAGTCGGAGAACAGGAATGTCACCCGCTCGCGGCGGGGAGCGGGCTCGGCACGGACCTTGACCAGCGCCGCGTCCAGCGCTGGGTCTCGGTCGGCCGGCCGCGAGATATGAACACCTCGGTTGAGGATGATCGTCCAATCCCCTGTAGACGGGATGGCGAGCAAGGAATAGGTGCCGGCCGGCACGGTCACTGCGGCGAGCAGCACGTCTTTCGAGAACGAGATCGCCGGAGCTTCGACGGCGCCGATCAACCATAGGGCATCCGGCCGAATGAGCCCGCCCCAGAGCTTGCGTCCGCCAACTGCCTGGCTGTCGTACGCGACGGTGATGTTGGTGACGCCCACCCACTGGGAGACGCTGGCGCGTGGGCTCCTGGCTGGAAAGGCCAGGTCCCCCGGTGGCAGCGCCACTGCCGTCCCTGACAACACAAGCGCTGTCGCCACGCCCGCGACCAGGACACCAGGACGAACGACCATGGATGGGACCACAAACATCCGTCTTTTTTACTAGACAGAACCCCTGCCGGACAACCGACAGTTGCGCGCCAGGAAAACGGCCGGCGCGCCGGTCTCCTCCTCCGCGATGAGCCCCGAGAAGGTTACGTCCAGCGCCCGGGCCACCTTCCAGAGCGAGGTGACGGTGGGCGCGCTGCGCTCGAGCTCGATCTGGCTCAACATCGCCCGACTCGCCCCCGACCGCTGCGCCAGCCGTTCCAGCGAAAGGCCGCGCTTGGTCCGCAGGCGCCGGAGGTTGGCGGCGACCGACTGCAGCGGTTCGCCGGGCTCCCCGCCACGAGCTCGCACGCCCGTCCCCCCGGCCGTTGGCCGTTCCTGTCCCCGAGACGCCGGGACTCGGTAATGTGCCGCAAGCCGCACCCGACGATTCAGTCGCGGACGAGCGGGAGACCGGCTTCCACCCAACCGCGCGTCCCACCCACGAGGTTGTAGAGTCGCGTGAACCCACCAGCCTCCGCCAGCTTGGCTGCGGCCTGGCTGCGAATTCCAGCCGCGCAAACGAAGATGATCCCGTCGCGCTGCAACTCGCCCTTGAGGCTGGAACGCAGCCGATCAAGCGGAACCAGGCGCGAGCCGGCAACGTGGCCGTTCGACCACTCGCGTGGCTCGCGAACGTCCACGACATCCAGATCACCACGCGCGATCAGCGCTTCGGCCTCCTGAGCGGTGAGGGCATTGACCATGGCGTCCATTATATTGGACGCTTCGACGGAATTCAAGAGGGCGGCCCCTAGGCCTCCGACGAGGTCAGCGTTCCGGCCGCTGCACTCAGGTACGAGGGGGCGGTGGACGTCCGACCTGCAGGTGCCGCAGCGCGGCGGTCAAGGCATCCACGTCGTCGCGGGTGTTGTACGGTGCCAGGGAGGCGCGGACCGTCGATTCGTAACCAAACCGCCGGAGGATCGGCTGCGCGCAATGGTGGCCGGCCCGGACCGCGATCCCCTCTTGATCGAGCGCATTACCGACCTCGGTGGGGGGAATGTCCCCCAACACGAACGAGAGAACACCCGCCTTGTTCGGGGCCGTGCCCAGCAGCCGGAGACCTGGGATGGCGGTCAGGCAACCCGTGGCGTATTCGAGGAGCTCGTGCTCGTAGCGCCCAATGTTGTCCAGACCGATGGCACTGACATAGTCCAGCGCCGTGGCCAGACCGACGGCGTCGGCGATGTTGCCGGTGCCCGCCTCGAAGCGCCCCGGCGGCGGCTGGTACTGGGTACGCTCGAACGTCACGTCGGCGATCATGTTGCCGCCCCCCTGCCAGGGCGGCATCTCGTCCAGGGCCTCGGTCTTGCCGTACAGCGCACCGATGCCTGTGGGCCCGAAGATCTTGTGGCCCGAAAAGCAATAAAAGTCGCAATCCAGCGCCCGAACGTCGACCGGCATGTGCGACACCGCCTGGGCCCCGTCGATCAGGACGCGTGCGCCGTATCGGTGGGCCGCGGCGATCACCTCCCGAGCCGGGGTAATGGTGCCCAGCGCATTGGACACCTGCGACATCGCCACCAAGCGCGTGCGAGGCCCCAGCAACTTTTCGTACTCATCGAGCAGGAGCTGTCCGTCGGCGTCGACGGGCGCGACGCGCAGCCGCGCGCCTTTCTCCGTAGCCAACATCTGCCAGGGCACGATGTTCGCGTGGTGTTCGAGCCAGCTGATGACGATTTCGTCCCCTGGGCCGACATGCCGGCGCCCCCAGCTCTGCGCGACCAGGTTGATGGCCTCGGTGGTGCCCCGAACGAACACGACGTTTTTGGAAGACGGCGCGTTCAGGAACTTCCCGACGGTGTCGCGCGCCCCCTCGTAGGCATCCGTCGCTCGCGCCGCCAGCGTGTGGGCGGCACGGTGGATGTTCGAGTTCTCGTGCTCGTAAAAGGACGAGAGGCGATCGATGACCACCTGCGGCTTCTGCGTGGTCGCCGCGTTGTCGAACCAGATCAAGGGGCGCCCGTGTATCTGCTCGCGCAGGATCGGGAAATCGCGGCGGATCGCGTGCGGATCGAAGAGGCGCGTCTCGAAGGGGCGAGCCAGATTCGGGCGCGACGAGTCGGGTCCACGCAGCTCCGGCGTCCCGGGCAGCATTTCCGGGACGGCGGCCGGAGCGGCCATCGGAACTGGCGCCGCCGCGGCAGGCGGTGGACCGGCGAGCTGCAGAAAGTAGGGCGTGTCCGACGGGGACGGGGCGCCCTCGTGCAAGGCCAACGGCAAAGAGAAGGCAAAGGGGAGCCCGCCGCCCGCCGCCGTGACGGGCACGGATCGGAAGTCGCTCTCTTTCGGAAGCGGCGCCACCGGCGGCGGCGGGTGTGGCAGGCCCGGGACACCGGGCATGGCCGCGTTGGGCGGCGCCGGCAGCTGCGACAGCGCGGCGCCCGCTGGTGACACCGCCCCGGCGGTGCCGGGCGATGCCTGAAAGAACGCGTTGGCGAGCCGCGCGATCTGTGCTCCCAGCGTCTCCGGATCCGGGGCCGGCGCTCTGGAGATCTCGCCAGGCGGTGACCAGGTATCAGCCATACTCGTGGTACCGGTCGACGTCGACGCCCTCGAGCACGCCCAGCGCATCCTCGGTCAAGATGGCGGCCGCACAGTAGAGCGACACCAGGTAAGCGGCGGCGCCCTTGGCGTTGATTCCCATGAACCGCACCGAAAGGCTTGGGCTCGCCTCACCGGGAATGCCCGGCTGGAACAAACCGACCACGCCACGCTTCTTTTCGCCGGTTCGCATCAACAAGATGTTCGTGCGCCCGTCGGCGATCTTCAGTTTGTTGGAGGGGATGACGGGGATGCCGCGCCAGGTGATGAACGGCGAGCCGAACAGCGTGACGGTCGCGGGCGGAACGCCCCGGCGGGTGCATTCGCGGCCGAACGCCGCGACGGCCCGCGGATGCGCCAGGAAGAAAGCCGGCTCTTTCCAGACGCGCGCGATCAGCTCGTCGAAGTCGTCCGGCGTGGGCGGTCCCTTGCGCGTCGCGACGCGCATCGAAGCAGCGGCGTTGTGCAGAAGGCCGTAGCTGGGGTTGTTGACGAGCTCGTTTTCCTGCCGCTCTTTCATCATGTCGATGAGCACGCTCAGCTGCTCGCGAACCTGATCCATCGGGCTTCGAAACAGATCCGAGATGCGCGTCTGCACCTCGATGGTCGTGGTCACCGTGCTCAGCGTGTGTTCGAGGGGCGGGTCCTCGTAATCGATGAACGCCGCCGGCAGATCTTCGTTGTCGCCCGGGCTGCAGGCGATGGCGATCTGCGCCTCCTTGTCCTGCTTGACCTGGTTGATGCGATACGTCCCGGCCTCGACCGGCGTCCACGGCAGCAAGCTGACCAGCCATCGGGGAGTCGTCCCTCGCCACTGCGGCGGCGTCTTGGTCGTGTTCGCGAGGTTCCGGGCGGGCCCGGCGCCGAGAGTGCGATCGTGTGCGGGAAATTCAGCCATGTCGGTTTTTCTCCGACCGGAACGGTAGCGCCGTCCGCTCACGGCCGGCAAGCAGATGCCGACGCCGGCAGCGGCGCAGACTCTTTTTGATCCACAAACACGGACGTGGGATCCGCTATTGCGGATGTCGACAGCGTCAAGTCGAGCGATCTCGACGGAGCGTGCCGGATGGCGTGCGTGCCAACCCGCCTGCCGCTGTGTTACGGTGGCGCGCATGGCACGGGAAACCAGCGCGCGTGCCCCGCTGCGGGGACGGCCACTGCCGCCCGGCGACGAGCTGGGGGCGGCCGACTTGGCCAGGCGCGTGGCAGACAACTTGCGCGAGCTGCGCAAGGGGCGGGAGCTGTCTCTGGATCAGTTGGCCCGCTCGACCGGCGTCAGCCGCGCGGCACTGTCACAGATCGAGACCCGCAAGACCAACCCCACCATCGGGGTGCTGTGGAAGATCGCCGCGGGGCTGGGGATCCCCTTCGCGGACCTGATTGGTGAGTCTCGGCTCGCGGTGTCGGTCCTGCGACGCGAGGAGACGCAGGTCCTGAGGTCGCTGGACCGCAAGTTCGAGAGCCGGCCATTGGTTCCGCCTGCCGGCATCCCCCAGCTCGAGATGTACGAACTCACGCTGGCGGCCCGTTCGCGGCACACCTCTGAACCACACGGTCCGGGTACCCGCGAATTGGTGGTGGTCCTGGCAGGCTCTCTCCGCATGATTGTCGGCGAGGTCGCGGAGGACCTGTCGACCGGCGATTCGATCGTGTTCAACGCGGACACCAAGCACGTCTACGAGAACCCCGGTACCGCCGAAGCGCGTTACCAGGATCTGATCATCTACAAGCGGTAAGGCCACGACGACGGCCGGGGCTCCCATGGTGCCTCGCCTTCGATCTCCAAATGGACCAGGAGTCGGGCAAGTCCATTGGGAAAGCCGGGACCAGGAATTCCTGGTGACGATGGATTGGAACCATGCACCGGATACCGTCATGGAAGATGAAGTGTTGATTGGCGGCAAGGAGAAGCGGGATATCGTGATCGTGCAATACGATCATGCTTGGCCCGGGAAATTTCTGAAGCACGCCGGGATCATAGCCCGCGCCCTCGGGGACAATGCGCTTTCCATCGAGCATGTGGGCTCCACCTCGGTCCCGGGACTGGCCGCGAAGCCGATCATCGACATCCTGGTCGTCGTTCGGAATTCTGGCGACGAGGGCTCCTACCTTCCCGCCATGGTGGAGGCGGGTTATGTCCTCCGCGTGAGGGAGAAGGATTGGTACGAGCACCGCATGTTCCGCACCCCCGAACTGGACGTCCATATCCACTTCTACTCCGCCGGCTGCAGGGAGATCAGGAGGCTCCTGGCCTTCCGCGATCGGTTGAGGAGCGACGTCGACGAGTTGCGTCGCTACGAATCGGTCAAACGGAATCTCTCGGGGCGCGACTGGTCCGACATGAATGAATACGCTCGCGCGAAGACGGAAGTGGTCGAGGCGATCGTGGCCCGCGCCCTCCAGGACGGCGGCACGGGCCGGTAACCGCGGTTGCATTCGTCGCGACGGTCGGGGATCCGGCGCGCTTTCACGGACCGAAGCAAGGCCATGCGTACCCCGGACCGGTCCCGCGCGAGCACAGCTCTTGAGAGAAGGCACTTCGTGCCCGCAGGGTAGTAGTCGGATGCGTCGCCTCTTCGTCCAGGATGCGTTGGCCATCCAACGGTCGCGCCCGACGCCCGAAGCCGAGCCCCTGCCCGCCGTCGATGACCTCGTGATCGTCGGCCCCTACCGGGGCCTCCGGGCTCGACTCTGACCCGCGATCTGTGGCATCAGACCGCGAGGTCTTGAGCCTCTCCTTTCGCCTCGTCTAGCGTCTGCCTATTTCAGCCCGTTCGATGGACAAGTAGATCCTCGCCGTGTAGTGGCGGCTTTAGCTATCGCGTGCGGAAAAGTGGGGGTGCGGATTCACGAGAGGACGGCAGTTGAGTCGATTGAAATTAGCAGCGGTCGCGCGGTTGGCGTTCGTGCAGAGGGGAAGCTCTGGCCGTCGACATTTGTTGTTGCTGCGGCCGGCGCTTGGTCTCCGCTCATTCCTGGAACGCAAAGTAGCGGACAGATTCCGGTGCGACCAGTTAAGGGGCAGATGGTGTGTCTTACTATGAATGTGGCGCATCCGACTGCACGACACGTCATGTGGTCCCCTAAGAGCTATGTTGTGCCCAGGAATGATGGCAGGTTGTTAATAGGGGCGACCACCGAAGAGCGCGGTTTTGACACTTCAGTTACGGCAGGCGGTCTCCTTGCACTACTGGAAGGCGCGTGGCGTCTGTTGCCGTCCATCGAGGAATTGCCGGTACAGGACATCTGGGCTGGTTCAAGGCCGGGCTCGCGCGACAACGTGCCCATACTCGGTCGGTGTAATGTTGATGGATTACTCATCGCGACAGGACACTATCGCAATGGTGTACTGTTGGCTCCGGCTACGGCGGCAGCCATTGCTGATCTTGTTGTTTACGACCGTGTCAGTCCGTTGATTAAGGATATGAATATTGACCGTTTTTCTTTAGCGCCGAGACCGTGACTTACGCGACTATTGGTGTCCCCGAGATCATGTCCTCTATCGATTGGCATCCGAGTGTGGCCGGAACTCCTTGCCATAGGAACGATAGGTCGGTGAAGACACGCCTGCTGCGAGTCTTGTCGTTCGGCCGCTGACAATGATAGTGTGTGTGATCATGTCAGACTTTCAGGCGATGCGCATCGCCCTAGGATCGGATCATGCTGGCTTCCAACTCAAGGAACGGGTCAAGGACCTGCTCAAAGAGCTCGGTCACGATGCCGTCGACTTTGGGTGCTTTACCTCTGAGCGCTGCGATTATCCCGACTACTGTCGCCCAGCGGCGGAGGCGGTCCGAGCCGGCGGATGCCAGCGCTGCATTGTCTTCGGAGGCTCGGGCAATGGTGAGGCGATGGTTGCCAATCGTGTGTCAGGTGTCCGCACAGCACTGTGCTGGAACCTGGAGACCGCCCGGTTAGGGCGATCGCACAACGATGCAAATGGCCTCGCTCTCGGCGCGCGGCTTGTAGACTCGGCGTTGGCGCTCGAGATTGTTCGGGTCTGGTTGGATACGCCCTTTGAAGGTGGACGCCACCGGACGCGAGTTCGAAAGATTGACGATGCGGGAAGCGAGTCGTGACTTTCGTCGCCCACTTCGGCGAGCGCCGAGGAGATTGATTCCGAGCGCCACGAATTTGGGCTCGAATCGCGGCATGGGCGGGGTCGTCGTCGTTTTCGACCTCGGCAAAACGAATGCCAAGTTAGTTGGGTTTGACACTGCGAGTGGGACGGAGATATGGAGCCGTATAGAGTCCAACGAGCCACGCCAAGGCGAGCTATATCCTAGCGCCGATATTGAAGCGCTTGAAGCCTTCCTGCTGGACGGACTAGCGGACTTGGGCCGCGCCGCGGACGGCATTCTCGATGGGATAATCGTCACGACCCACGGAGCTTCCGGCGCCTTGTTGGCCGGCGAACAGCTGGCGCTGCCTGTGCTTGACTACGAGCATAAGGGTCCGGACGATACGTCGGATACCTACTCTGCGCTGCGTCCTCCTTTCGCCGAAACATTTTCGCCTCGCCTCCCGGCGGGGTTGAACTTGGGCGCTCAATTGTTTTGGCTGCAACACTGTTTTTCCAAGCAGTTCGCTAGTGCAACTACATTCGTTACGTACCCGCAGCTGTGGGCGTTCAAACTCTGTGGTGTGGCGGCGACCGAGGTCACCTCTCTCGGCTGCCATACCGACCTTTGGGCGCCGCTTCAGGGCGGGTTCTCCACCCTCGTCTCCAAAGCTAACTGGCGCGGACTGATGGCTCCGTGCCGCCGGGCGGGCGATGTTCTCGGCCTTATGCGGTCGGAGCTTAGTCATCACCTCGGCCTGAAGTGTGCGCCACGGATCTTCTGCGGTCTTCAGGATTCCAATGCGTCATTGGTGCCGCATCTTGGCGGCTCGACGCCGCGCAGCATCCTTTCAAGCGGCACGTGGGCGATTCTATTCGCGCGTGGAGGATCCCTCTCCCGACTCGACGAAGCACGTGATACGTGCGCCAATGTCGATGTGTTCGGTGAGCCGGTGCCCACGGCGCGCTTTATGGGTGGACGCGAATTCAATGCGCTGACGGGCGGTGTAAACCTGCCCCCCTCTCTGCCGGAGATTACGCATGTGCTCGATACGCGAGCGATGGGGCTCCCCGGCTTTTCGCCCGGCTGCGGGCCGTTTCCGCGGGCGGTCGGCCGATGGACCGTCGGCCCCGAAACGTTGACGCCAGGGGAAAGGGGGGCGGTTGGTAGCCTCTATCTCGCACTGATGTCAAAGTGTTGCCTCGATCTTATCGGAGCCTCAGGGGACACAATCGTCGGAGGCCCGTTCGCCGACAATACGTTGTTTTGCAATGCGCTCGCGACCCTCAGCGGCCGCCCCTTGTCGACGAGTCAGGGAAGAACGGCAACCGGAGCGGGGGCCGCGCGGTTGATGCTGCCGGACCTCCCGAAAGAGAGGCCCGCCTCTGTTCCTGGGCTGCCGATTGCATTACATCAAGCCTTGTTTTCCTATGCGGCGCAGTGGACGGCTTTGGCCGGCGCCTGATCACCCAAGATCCAACCCGACCAATGAGAGACGATAGGTCTATGGCCTGCGGTCCGCTTTCCGACGCCCGGTCCATTCAGAGTGCGAGTCTGACCGTTGATGAATCCCATTTCGCGGGGCCTCCGCCCTCGACCAGCGCGCCGATCTGTGGCGTCTCAGTCCCCGGTCCTTCGATGCCCGTCACCTGGCCCCATGGTCCTGGCGAAACATGGCCCCATCCCCCTGGCGAGAGACACGACCCAGCGCCGCCATTCTCTTCGCCGTCCGGATGCCCGGCGGCGGGTGATCACGATGGCCGATCTAGGGATCACCAGACCGATCCGGGTGATCACGATGGACCGGCGCACGCAACCTCGTCGCCGAACAGTGGCTCCTGCCGTCAATGTCATGCCCGACCGAGGAGGTGCCGCTCTCTGCGTATTCCGGTTCTGATCCGGGCGCCGATTCCGGAGCGATCCGGGCACCGATTCCGAAATAACGCGGGCGCTAAATCCGGGCGACCCGGGCACTGATTCCGGAGCATCCGGGCACTGATTCCGGAGCATCCGGGCACTCGGAGCGGGGCGGCGGGTGGGGCTCTTCGGCGCGACGGCCGGTGACGGCATCGTCGCGCGATGGAGCGTCACGCGGAACGTCTCGAAGACCTGCCGCCACTTCGGCATCTCGCGATCGCAGTTCTACTACTGGCGCGAGCGGTACGAGCACCAGGGTGAGAAGGGTCTCGTCGAGCGCAAGCGAGGACCGAAGATCAGCCCCTTCCGGACACCGCCGGAAATCGAAGCACTGGTGCTGAAGATACGGCAGGAGCGGCAGTACGGCGCTCGGCGCATCTGCCTCTTCATGCGGCGGTACTGCGACGTCTATGTCGTAAGCGTTCGGTCCTACCCCTCACAGACGCTGCCGGCTGACCGGGTATTTCTGGTGGGCGATGCGAGGCACCACCCGGCAGACCGAGGACGACGCGACGGACGACGCGCGCGTCGAGGGTCTGACGAGCCTCGGGTGTCTTCGGGGTCACGCGCCAGTACGCCGGCGCGAGCTCGAGGACGCGATGAGCGGGCCAGCGCGGCAGCAGGCAGAGCAGGTCCCGGATGTACGCGAAGGGTTCGATCTTGTGCAGGCCGCAGCTGGCCAGCAGCGACACGATGGTCGCGTTGACCTCGCCTCCGTCGTCGCTGCCGACGAAGAGCCAGTTCTTGCGGCCGACGACCTCGCGACGCAGGTTCAGCTCCGAGATGTTGTTGTGCATGGGCAGGCGGCCGTCGTCGAGAAAGCGACGAAGCGGCACGCGCTGGTTCCGCGCGTACCCGATACCCTGAGCCATCGGCGACTGATCCAGCACCCGCCCGGCTTCTTGGTCGCACCACGCGAAGAAGGCGTCCACGATCGGGGCCGCGCGAGCCTGACGGATCTCCCCCCGCTTCTTCGCCGGCGTGCTGGTCATCGACCGCTCGAGCGCGAACAGCGCGCCGATCCAGGCGAGGGCCGTCTTCGCGCGCTCGGGATCCAAGCAGCAGGACTGTGTGCGCCTGAGCCCGATTCGAGAGCCTTGAAGAAGTAGCGGCGGGCGTGCGCCCAGCAGCCGACCTCGATGACAGCGCCGTCCCGGTAAAGGTGGTCGTAGACGGCGTGGGCGTCGGCGACCAGGTAGCCGGTGTAGCCACCCAGCAGCTCGTCGACGGCAGCGCCGTCGTGCCGCTTCGAGTACGCGAAGAGCACGTGTTTGTCCGGCGCGACGGTCACCCAGAAGTGCCCGGCGCGGCACCGCTCCTTGGCGAGCACCAGGACGCCGGTCGCGTCCACGCACAGGTACGGCTGCTTGAACGCGTCGTCGCGCATCGCCTCGACGAGCGGCCGCATCAGTTCCGCCACCTTCTCGTGCCACCCGCAGAGCGTCGATTTCGCGACCTGCAGACCCTCGCGTGCATAGATGCCTTCCAGCCGGTTCAATGGCTGGTGGTCCTGCCAGCGGCGGATGATCGTGTCGGCCAGCATCCCCGGCCCCGCCACGCCGTGCTCGATCGGCATCTCGACGGCCGCCGGTGCAAACACCTGTGTCGCGGCGCCACGCTTCCCGTCCTTGCGGACGTACTTCTTGTAGATCAGCGCCACCGTGATCGTGCTCGAGGGCCGCCGCTCCAAGACCTCGCGTGTCTCCGTGCCGATCAGCTCGAAAGCATCCGGCTCGCGCTCGACCTCCGGCGGGATGATCTCGATCTCCTCGCGGGGCGGATTCGGCGGCAGCGGTTTGCGCACCGGCTTGGCGCGGGTGTGCTCGGCGACCGTCTGCTCGACGGGCGGAGGCTCCAGCGCGGTGACGCTGGCGTCGCCGCCGAACGCCAGATCGAGCATCAGCAGCGACAGCTGCGCGTCGTCCTTGGGCAGCCGCTCTGCCTTTTGCCCGAGCAGTCCACGCTTGAGCCGCTCGACCTCCTCGCGCAGGTGCAGCACCAGCTTGCGGTACTCGTCGCGCTCCTCCGACAGCGCCGCGACCTGCGCGACGAGTGCGGCCACGCTCTGCTCGATTGGCGCGCCATCACTCACGTCGTTTACCAAAGCCGACGCGAGATCGGCCTGTCAAGCAATCACTGCCGCGGCGACCTCTTTTCTGCGCGCGAGCACGGTGCGTGCGCCACGCCGGCGAGCAGCGCGGCCAAGGCGACGGCGTCCACGTGCAACACGCGCTGGCCGTTCGCGGCGGCCGGCAGCTTGAAGTAGTCGAGTAATTATCCGACAGGTCGCCGCGGATGCGTAACGGCGGCCACCCGGTCCGAAGGGGTATTTTGGAATCGCCAAACGCCAAAAACCCAGGAGGACCGAATGACCGCCACCGGCCACAGTACCCGAAGGAAGTTGTCCCTGCTGCAGCTCGCTGAGGAGCTCGGCAACGTGTCGAAGGCCTGCAAGCTGATGGGCTACCACCGCGACACGTTCTACGAGGTGAAGCGCGCCTTTCAGATCGGCGGCGTCGCTAGCCGAGGCCGGTTCGGAATGGTGTCAGGCGCCACATAAACCGACCCCGTCCGCCACTAGAACTGAGTTCTCCGGGCAAGGAGGGACAGATGGATCGAGGGCACGACACAGGACATGGGTAACAGATCCCGTCATCGTCGCCTCAGTCGGCAAAAGAGACAATTCGACGCCTTCTTGAGAGCCACGCACTAAAGCCGTGGCGGGAAAACAATGTGGTGCGTCCCCGAGCTGAACCGCGAGTACGTCGAGCGGATGGAGGACGTCCTGAACCTGATGGAGAAGCCGGCGAGTGAAAGCGAACCGGTCGTCGCCCTCGACGAGCGACCGGTCCAGCTGCACGCGTCCGGCCGATCCGGGCGACCGATGGCTCCGGGGCGCATCGCGCAGCGAGACTACGAATACGTCAGGCTCGGCACAGCCAACGTCTTCTGCATCGTCGCGCCCAAGACCGGCCGCCAGCTACTAAGCGAAAGGACGGAACCATGTCGGACACGATCTTTCTTGTGGGCGGGGGCAAGGGCGGTGTCGGCAAGTCGCTGATGTCGATGGCCTTGCTCGACTTTCTGCACGCCACCGGGCAACGACCATTCCTCGTCGAGACAGATACCTCGGTACCGGACGTGTTCAAGACGTACGGAGAGGCGGTAGGGGGAGAGCTGGTGAACCTCGACGAGCGCGAGGGGTGGATCGATCTCGTCAACCTCGTCGAGAGCAGTGGCGAAAGCACCGTCGTGATCAACACGGGAGCTCGGAATCAGACTGGCATCAGCAACTTTGGCCGCACGCTCAGCAAGGCGCTCCCGGAACTCGGACGGAAGCTGGTGGTCCTCTGGCTGATCGATCGGAAGCGCGAAAGCCTGGAGCTGCTCGCGGATTTTCGAGAAGCGATTCCGGAAGCCGAGGTTCACGTCGTTCGAAACATGTACCTCGGCGCCGAGAAAAAGTTCGAGCTCTACAACGATTCGAACATGAGAGCAGCCATCGAGGCGCGCGGTGGGCGGTCTTTGAACCTGCCGGAACTGGCTGACCGCGTGACGGATGCGATGAACAAGGGCCGCCTCACCATCGAGAAAGCTGTCGGCGAGCTGTCGCTCGGCGATCGGATGGAGCTGGAGCGGTGGCGGGAGGACTGCAAGACGGTGTTCTCCGAGGTCGCAAGTGGGTGAGCTGGACGACAGCTTCACCGCGCTCCTCGGACGCCAGCCGACCGACAGAGAGAAGCAGGCTCTCTACCGCGTGCGCGACGCTTTGAAGCTCAAGGCGACCGACGCCGTCTGGCTCCTGCTGATGGCGCTTCAGCATTACGAGACGCTCTACGAGAGCTTCCCCGCTCGCATCGGGGAAGCGGCTCGAGACGTGACCAAGACCGTTCGGGATACAGCGCTCGCCGAGGCCCAATCGGCGGCCGGGCAGACCAAGAAGGCGCTCGCGGAAGCTGTCCGGGAAGCCGCCGTCGCGTCGGCCAAGCGAGCTGCCGGAGCGCAGCTCTGGAAATGGGTGAGCATCGCCGCGATCACCGCCACGTTGTCGATCGGCACCACGGCTTGGTGGCAGTTCGGTCGGGGCGAGCGCGCGGGCATCGCCACGGGCTGGACGTCGGCCACGAAACAGTGCGCGAGCGGCGCCGCGGCGGCGTCCTGGGCGAACACGCCCGAGGGTCAGCTCGCGTTCCGGCTCGCCCAGGTCGGCAGCATCCGCGATCTCGCGACCTGCGCTGGGCGCGGATGGGTCGCCAGGGAGGGGAGCTGCTTCGTTCAACCCGAACATGGGCGCGTGCACGGCTGGCGCCTGCCCACCAGCGCAGGTCTGCCGTAGCCCATGACGATGTCGCTCGACGCGATCTTGCGCGGCCTGATTCGAGAGGCCCTGCAGGAAGAGCTGCGCTCGACGACTCATACACGCTTATCGTCGGCCAACGAAACCGGTTGCGCTGACGACGCACCGATGACGACCGCTGCCGCCGCCAGATACTGCGGCTTCAGGAGCACGGCGGCCATCCGCAAGGCGCTCCGTGACGGCCGTCTCGTTCCGCTCGGCCGGCGCGGCGGCACCGGCACCTATATGTGGTCGCGGCTGGCGTTGGACGCGTTCCTGGCCGGTGGGCGCGGTGCTATCGTTCCGCCCGGACGTCCAGGTGCGCCTCCGGAGAACGCTGGAGGACATCATGGAAAAAGACGGCAAGTGGATCATGAGATGGAAGTACGCGATAGCGCCGAGCCCCGTGAAGCCGGGCGTCTGGCGCAGAAGGGAGGGAGGCTTCTTGGTTCGGGGTCGGGCCGTCGATCGTCGAACGGGGAAGCTGCGCGAAGTCATGAGGACGGTGGACACAGGGGACGCCTCTGCGGCTTACCGGTTTCTGCAGGAGGAGCTCGCGAAGATCCAAAGCGGGGAAGGACAGTCATCGGCGGAGAGGATCCGCTTCAGCGAATACGCCGCGTCGCTTTTCGAACGAAAGGTGACTAAGGGGAAAATCCGGTCAGCGAAGACCAGGGAGAAGTGGGAGGGCGTGCTTCGGCGCCACCTCATCCCCGCCTTCGGCGACTACTTCCTCGACGGCATTCGCCGGAAGGACATCGAGGCCTGGCTGGAACGGATGGGGCAAGAGGTGCAGGCGGAGAAGTATTCACCGACCACGGTGAACGGCTGGCTCGACCTGCTGCGGGTGATCATCACGAGCGCGGTATCGGAGTACGAGTTGCCACGAAACCCGATCGCCGGAATCGAGGACATCAACACCAGCACTCACTTCACTTACAGCGAGGAGCAACCGAACTCGCTGCTGGTCGAAGAGGTGCCGGTGTTCCTGGCCGGAATCCGACGACTGTTTCCGCAGCACTTCGCCATGGTGGCGCTGGGGTTCGCAACGGGGTTGAGGCCATCGAGCCTCAGACCGCTGCGACGCCGGGGTCTCGAGGCGGACGTCCTGTGGGATCAGGGCGTGGTTCTCGTTCGCCGCTCGCACACGCGACGCGACGAGGTGATGGAAGCGACCAAGCAGAAGACCCGGTACCGGATCACCCTGCCCGACGACCTGATGGCGATCCTGCGGTGGCACGTCGATCGACTGCCGCAGGGACCGATGCTCGATTCGGATCTGCTCTTCCCGTCAGAGACGGGCGGGTTCCGGGCGGCGTCGGCCTTGGATAAGCCATTCAGGCTGGTCGGCGAGGCGGTCAAGCTAAAGAAGCGAATCACCTCCCGTGCGATGCGGCGAACCTTCCAGGACCTGGCCCGGAACGCCGACATCGAAGCCATCGTCCGTCAGAAGATCTGCGGCCACGCCACGCAGGAGATGTCCGAGCTCTACAGCACCGTCCCGCAGCGGGAGATCCAGGCGGCTGTCGGAGCAGTCATCTCGCTCGCGAAGTACCGCGAGTTGATGCAGGAGAATGCGAAGTGGTGGGAAAGTGGTGGGAAAGTGGTGGGAAAGACGGAAAAATCGAAACGGCCACCCGGGAAAGCGTCCCAAGTGGCCGTTTTTCTGTGGGCGTTGAAGGGATTGAACCTTCGACTTCCACCGTGTGAAGGTGGCACTCTTCCGCTGAGTTAAACGCCCGGGTGAGGATCTTTGGTAGCGCGCGGAGGGCGCGCTGTCAACCGGGCCTGGGACGTCAGCGGTGGCGGTCGGCGCCGCCGCCGAAGTGGGCGCCGCCCCCCGCGCCGAAGCTCGGGGCCGGATGGAAGCCGCCACCACCGGCCGGGGCGTGGAAGCCGCCGCCGGACGGCGCCTGAAAGCCGCCGCCCGCGGGAGCCCCGCCGAACGACCGCGCGCCCCCGCCCGCAGGCGCGCCGCCGCCGTTCCCACGGAAGGCGCCGTTGCTGGGCGGCGGGGTGAAGGCGTGCGGGGGCGGGCCGAACGCGCGCATCGACTGGGGCTGGTAGGCCGGATGCGCGGGCTGCGCGTACGACGGCGCCATCGGCGGCTGGTACCCAGGGCGCATGGGTTGCCCGTAGTTGCGCGCCGCCTGCGGCTGGTACGCGGGCTGCGCGGTCGTGCGGGCCGGCGGTTGGTAGGCAGGGTGCGGCACGAACGACAGGTTGGCGCCCGCCGAGGCGTGGCCCACGAAGCCAGTCCCCGGCCGGCCATAAACGGGCGCGCCGGACGACGGCACGGGCCGCGCGGAGCCGAAGGTGGTCGCCGGCGCGCTCACCTGGCGCGCGAACGACACGGACCGACCGCCGTACGGCGCACTCTGCCCGAAGCTGGCGCGCGCCGACGGTACCGGCATTCCGGCCCGCCACCCGTGCGTCAGCGGATCGTGCTGCGCCTCGGACTTCTGGACCCAAGGACGCGCGTAGACGGGCATCCCCGCGCGCGGGTAGACGGTCATCCGCGGCAGCGCGCTGGGCGCGACGCGCGACAGCGGAACCTCCGGCGCATACGCCGCGCGAACGGGCCCGGCGTTGATGTGCACGCGGTAGCCGCCGTGGGTCAGCAAGCGGTCGCTGGACACGACGGTCGTGTGCGCGAAGAGGCGCGGCAGGTAGTGCGGCGCGACGAACTGCAACCGGGCCGCGCCCAGGCTGGACGCACGCGTGAAGCACCACGGCGACCCCGCGCGCGTCCACGAAGCCAGCCGCACACCGCGCGGCGGCAGCGGCGCCCAGCCCACGTACCCGCTGCCCGTCCGCCACGCCACCCACGACGGGCCCCACATCGTGCCCGGCACCCAGGCCCAGCGCCCGGCGCGCATCGCCCACCGGCCGTAGTGGAACGGCGCCCAGCCCCAGTTCCAGTCCGACGCCCAGGTCCACCCGTACTCCGAACGGACCCAGTGCCCGCCCGTCCCGTACGGGACGAAGTCGGCGCCGACGACGTTCGCCGCCGGGACCCACACCTCGCCGTACGCGTCATCGTTCTGCCAGCTCCCGTAGGGCGCCAGCGCGTCCTGGAACTGGGTGTACGCCTGCGGGTCGTAGCCGTCGTCGTAGCTCTGCGCGATCTCGTCGTCGGGCCCCAGGTCGGGCGGAACTTCCGCCTCGGGGTCGGGCTCGGCCAGGCGCGGATCGTTCGGATCGATGAGCTGCGGGTCCACGGTCTGTGGGTCCACCGCGTTCGGGCCGTACGGGCTGACGACCGGGCTGCTCTGGCCGGGGGGCATCATCTGAGCTCCGGCCGGCGCCGCCACGAGTCCAGCCAAGCCCAAAACGGAGGCGAGCATTCCGCGCTTCATGGTCTTCACGCTCCTGCCGCCTGACAGGTGCATCTTCCGGGCCGCGCGGCGGTGACACACGAGCGCCCTGATTCCGCGGGCTTGCCGGCTCAGCCGCCGGCTCGACACCGCGACCGTGTAGGAAAAATGCCCGTCCGGCTGTGCGGGCGCGCGTTCCCGCCACGCCCCTCGCTCAGCGCCGGCGTCGCCGCGCGATGGCAGCCAGCTCTTCGACGACTGTCTCCGTGGCGCCGGGGCGCGCCAGCCGACCCATGGCGGCTGCCATGGCCTGCTGCCGATCGGGCGTCTGCAGGATCTCGTCGACCAGATCTCCCAGCCGCGTCGCCGAGGCGTCCGGCTGCGGGATCACCACGGCCGCGCCCGCCCGCGCGAACGCCATGGCGTTCACGGTCTGGTGGTCGTCGGCCGCCGTCGGCAGCGGAATCAAGATCGCGGGCCGGCGCATGATGGCCAGCTCAGCCAGCGTCAGCGCCCCGGCGCGCGCGACGACCAGCGACGCCTCGGCCAGCGCGGCCGGCATGTCGTCGATGAAGGCCTGCACCTGCACCCGGTTCTCGTACCCGAACGCCGCGTAGTGGACCTGCATCCGGTCGTGCTCGTCCGGGCCCGTCTGGTGCACGATCCGCGGCAAGCGCCCGCGCGCGTCCAGCACCCGCACCATCCCGGAGGCCAGCTCGTTGACCGCGTGCGACCCCTGGCTGCCGCCCAGGATCAGGATCGAGCCGCCCCCCGGACGATCTGCCAGCGTGGCCGCGCGTTCGATCAAGCTGCGCCGAACGGGATTGCCCGTGAAGCGGACCTTGCGCCGCGCGAACGCGCGCTCCGCCTCGTCGAACGCGACGAAGACGCGCTTGGCGAACCGCCCCAGCACCCGGTTCGTGAAGCCGGGGACGCTGTTCTGTTCCTGAACAGCTGTCGGGTATCCGGACAGCGCCGCCGCGAACACCAGCGGGCCCGACGCGTAGCCGCCCACTCCCAGCACGACATCCGGCCGGTGCTGCTTGAGGATGCGCCGCGACGCCAGGTAGGCCCCGGGCAGCCGCCCCACGCCACGCACCAGCGCGCCCAGCCCCATTCGCTTGAGCCCGCTCACCCGCACCAGCTCCAGCGGGTACCCGGCCTTCGGCACGAGGCGCGTCTCCAAGCCGCGCTCGGTGCCGACGAACACGACCTCGCCGCCGGCCGCCTTGATGGCGTCGGCGACGGCGATGCCGGGATAGAGATGCCCGCCGGTCCCGCCGCCCGCGATCAACACCCGCAGCCCCGCGGCGTCGCTCATGCAGGCGGTGGTGCCTCGGGTGGGCTCGCGGGCCGCGGCTTGGGCCCGACCTCGACGATCAGCCGCGGCCCGTTGTCCAGGCGGCGGTTGGCGCCCTTGCCGGCCAGCCGCCCGCGCGCCAGCCACTCGCGCGGCTCCGGATTGCGCGCCGAGATGTTGGCGAGGATGCCGGCCATGAAGAGGCTCATCACCAGCGACGTGCCACCGTAGCTGATGAACGGCAGCGGCAGCCCCTTCGTCGGCAGCGACCCCAGCACGACCCCGATGTTCACCAGCGCCTGCAGCCCGAACATCGTGCTGATGCCGAACGCCAGGTAGGCGCCGAACACGTCGCGCGCGCGCATGGCCGCCCGCAGGCCGCGCCACACCAGCACGACGAACAGCGCGATGACGAAGAGGACGCCCAGCAGGCCCAGCTCCTCGCCGACGATCGACAGGATGAAGTCGGTGTGCGCCTCGGGCAGGAAGAACAGCTTCTGCCGCCCGTCGCCCAGCCCCAGGCCGGTGACGCCGCCCGAGCCGACGCTGATCAGCGACTCGGTGATCTGGTAGCCGACGTCGCGGCGAAACGCCCACGGGTCCAGGAACGCCAGCATCCGGCGCATCCGGAACGGCGTCGACACGATGAACTTCCACCCCGCCGGCGCGGCGACGAGCACCGCCAGTATCAAATAGCTGGTGCGCGTCCCCGCGATGAAGAGCAGCCCCAGCGCGACGGCGCCGAAGATGGCCGCCGTGCCCAGGTCGGGCTGCTTCAACAGAAGGCCCATCATCACGCCGGTCACCAGCAGCGGCGGCAGGAATCCGACCGAGAAGACCCGCACCTTCTCGGCCTTGCGCGCCAGCAGCGAGGCCAGGTACACGCACAGCGCCAGCTTGCCCAGCTCGCTGGGCTGGAACGACAGGGGCCCCAAGCGGAACCAGCGGATGGCCCCGCCCGCGCGCGAGCCGATCTTCAGCACCGCCGCCAGCGTCACGATGGCCACGAACAGCAACGGGTAGGCCACGCGCCGGTAGACGCTGTAGTCGATGCGCACCGCCAGCGACAGCGCGCCGATGCCCAGCAGCGCGTAGACCAGCTCGCGCTTGAAGAAGTAGAACGCGTCGCCGTACTTCTTGGCGGCGAACACGGCGCCCGACGAGAACACCATCACCATCCCGAAGGCGACCAGCAGCAGGACCGCCCCGACCAGCACGCGGTCCACGCCGACCTCGCTGGGGCGGATCATCGCGGCGCCCGGCTTGGGCTCCTCGGGCGCGAGCCAGGCGGCGATGCGGGCGCGCAGCGACTCCCACAGCTCGCGCGCGCCGGCGGCGGCGCGGTCGA
>CAZPUH010000135.1:0-14817 GCA_964589215.1 uncultured Myxococcales bacterium
GGCCGGCCAGCAACGACCACCAGAAGAGCGCCGCCGTCGCGAAGAACATGAGGTGCTGCACGGCGTGCAGCGGCTCGCTGCGCATGGCGGCCTCGAACAGAAACGGGACGTGCCACGCCCACAGCACGACGGCGTGCACGACCAGCGCGACGGTCGGGTGGGTCGCGGCCCGCCAGACCGCGTGCGCGGCCGGCTGCTTGCCCGCGCGCAGCAGGCGCTCGCGCGCCCGGGGCGGCACCGCCCACAGCAGCGCGACGACGGGGTGCCCCATCACGATCAGCGGCGCGGCGACCAGCATCAGCAGCTCGTGCTGAGACATGTGCGCCGAGAACAGCAGCGCCGACAGGGGATCCAGCGGCGACACCAGCGCCACGACCAGCGCCGCCATCCCGGCCCCGTAGGCCGCGACGGACAGCCGGCGAATGCCGTGCCCCGTGCCGGCGTTCGCCCAGAGGCGCGTCACGCCGCGCGCGTACGTCGCGGAGGCGGCGGTCAGGCCCAGCAGCACCCACGGCCGCCACGACCACCAGCCCAGAAGCTGCGCCAGTCCCAGCCGTCCGGTCACGGCCAGGCGCTCTGGTTCTGCGACGGCGTCGCGTTCGGGCGGATGACGAAGTTGGGGATCGTCATGGTGACGATGATCAGCGCGAACAGAGCGCTGGCGATCGCGCCGAACGCCGCCAGGAACGCGGGGCCGTTCGCGTCCGCGTCCGCCTGCTGTTTGGGCGGCGGACGCAGCCGACGCCAGTTGCGCAGCGACAGCAAGCCGCCCGCCACCGTGATCGCGAACGCCACCGCGCCGGCGATCAGGCGCGCGCCCAGCGTCCCGTCGCCGTGTCGGGCCGGGACCAGCGCGTACGAAAGTCCCAGGTCGGCGAGCCAGGCCACCGGACCCAGCAACACGCCCGCCCACAGAGTCGCGCTTTTCCCGTTCATCGCGGAAACAGCAGCGGTTCGAGGTACACGATGGCGTACAGCGGCACCGTCACCGCGATCAGCCAGTACCAGAAGTAGCCGCCCAGCTGAAGGTCGTGGCGGTGCTTCTGCTCGACGGGTCCGACGACCAGCAGCGCCAGCATCACCAGGTTCTCGGCCAGCGCCGTGACCTGGTGAAACGTGTTGAGCCCCAGGATCCCCCAGACCGACGAGCCGTACGCGTGCGTGTCCCACCGGAACTGCAGGCGCGGCAGCTCCAGCACGCGCGTCGCGAAGGCCGCCGCGCCCAGCAGGGTCGTCACCAAGAGCCAGGTGCGCGCGCGGGCGATCCGCCCGGCCAGCGCGGCGACGCTCATCAGGTGGTTGGGGATCGCGCTCAGCACCAGCACCACGACCCCCGCCGTCGCCAGGTGGAACGATCGATCGCCCGGCCAGGTCGGCGGCCAGCTGGTGAAGTTCCCGCGCACGTAGAAGTAGCTGAGCACCATCAGCGCCAGCATCGTCGTCTCGATCGCCATCAGAAGGACGACGCCCCAGAACAGGGGCGTGCGCGCGCCGAACGCGAACGTCGGGAGCTCCGAGACGTCGATCGTCCGGTCCTGCGTCGCTCCGGGCGTGGCTTCCTTCATGGCTGCGACCTCGCCGGCTGTTCGTCCGTCCACTGGCGGTTCGGGCGCTTGGGCCAGAACCATCCGGTGAGCGCGATCAGCGACGCCACGGCGCCCGCCAGGATGGCCCACGCGGTGAACATCCCGGGGATGAAGGCGACGGCCGTGGCCAGCGCCGTCGCCAGCGGCCAGATCGAGGGCCCCGCGATCGGGCTGCGGTGGTCGGGGCGCGCGTCGACCAGCGTCGTCACCAGGACCTCCGGTCGTGCGGTCTGCAGCCCCGTCACGCGCGCGCGCCGTTGCGGGTCGGACCAGAGCGGCGCCCGGCTGGTCGCGATGGGCAGGTTGCGAAACCCGTACGGCGGCGGCGGGGAGCTGGTCGCCCACTCGAGCCCGTCCGCCTCCCACGGATCGTCGCCCGCCCGCTCGCCGCGCCGGCAGGCCCAGATCACGTTGGCCAGCAGCAGCAACAGCGCGATCGCGATCAGGATCGCGCCGGCGGTCGCCAGCTGGTTCAGGCGCGTCCAGCCGGTCGCGGCGCCGTAGCTGTAAACCCGCCGCGGCATCCCGCGCAGGCCCAGCAGGTGCATCGGGAAGAAGGCCAGGTTGAACCCGACGAACAGCAGCCCGAAGCTCCAGCGTCCGGCGCGCTCGCTGAGCATGCGGCCCGTCGCCTTCGGGAACCAATACGTCAGTGCGCCCAGCAGCGGGAAGACCGCCCCGCCGATAAGGACGTAGTGAAAGTGCGCGACGACGAAGTAGCTGTCGTGCACCTGCAGATCCAGCGGCACCGACGCCAGCATCATCCCGGTGAGGCCGCCCATCACGAAGATCGCGACGAACCCCAGCACGTACAGCAGCGGCACGCGGAAGCGCAGCTTCCCCAGCCACAGCGTCGCGATCCAGCAGAAGATCTGCACGCCGTTCGGGATCGCGATCATCATGCTGGCCGCCGTGAAGAAGCTGTGACCCAGCTGCGGCAGGCCGGTGGCGAACATGTGGTGCACCCACAAGCCGAACGCGATGAACCCGGTCGACACGACCGACAGCACCAGCGGCAGGTAGCCGAACACGGGGCGCCGCGTGAACGCCGGCAGGATCGCGGACACCATCCCCGTGGCCGGCACGAAGATGATGTAGACCTCCGGGTGGCCGAAGAACCAGAAGAGGTGCTGCCACAACAGTGAGTCGCCGCCCTCGGCGGGGTTGAAGAAGTGCGTGCCGATCAGGCGGTCCGTGGCCAGCATGCTGCTGGCGAGCATCACGGCCGGCATCGCGAACACGACCATGAACCCCTGCACCAGCATCGCCCACACGAACAGCGGCATCCGCGACAGCGCCATCCCGGGCGCGCGCTGCTTGAAGACGGTCGCGATGACGCTGACGGCGCCGCCCAGCGCCGCCAGCTCCGTGAAGGTGATCATCTGCGCCCAGGTGTCGGTGCGCTTGCCGGTCGAGAACGCCGGGCCCGACAGCGGCGTGTACGCGAACCAGCCTGCGTCGGGACCCATGTGGAAGAGGAAGCTGCCGTAAAGCAGCAACCCGCCGATCAGATACGTCCAGTAAGCGAAGGCGTTCAGCCGCGGGAAGGCCGCGTTGCGCGTGCCCACCATCAGCGGCACCAGGTAGACGCCGAACCCCTCCATCACCGGCACGGCGAACAGGAACATCATCGTGCTGCCGTGGGTCGTGAAGAGCTGGTTGTAGAGGTCGGGGCCGACGAAGCGGGCGCTGGGGCGGGCCAGCTGGATGCGCATGATCAGCGCCTCGATGCCGCCCAGGAACAGAAAGACGAACGCCGTGACGACGAAGCGGCGGCCGATGTGCGCGTGGTTGACGTCGGTCAGCCAGCCCCACACGCCCGGCTTGGGCTCCCACACCTCCGTCAGCTGGTCGGGTTCGCGCGGCGCGAGGGACGCGCTCATTTCAGCGCCTCCAGGTACGCCACCAGATCGCGCCGGTCTTCCGGGCGGAGCGCGACGATCGGCATGTGGTTGCCGGGTTTGATCGTCTGGGGGTCGTTCAGCCACGACTCCAGCGGGCCGGCGTCGTTGACCAGCGCGCCGGCCGCCAGCGCGCGGCGCGAGCCGAAGTGGGTCAGGTCCGGGCCCAGCATCCCGAACGCGCGCGTGCCGCCCAGGTGATGGCAGAGCGGGCAAGCGCTCTGCAGGAAAACGTCGCGCCCGTGTGCGACGGCCGCCGTCGCCGGCTGGGCCGCGGGCGCGCGCTGGGCGCTCAGCCAGGCCGCGAACGCGTCTGGCGGCTCCGCCACGACCGTCAGCCCCATGTTGGCGTGCTGCGCGCCGCAGAACTCGGCGCACCTTCCCGCGAAGACGCCCGGCGCGTCGGCGCGCACGGTGATGACGTTCTGGTAGCCGGGGATCAGGTCGCGCTTGCCGTGCAACGCCGGGACCCAGAAGCTGTGGATCACGTCGCGCGATTCCAGCGTGATCTGCGCGGGGTGTCCGACGGGCAGGTGCAGCTCGTTGGCGGTGGTGACCATCTGGCTGACGTCGTCGTTCTGGTACTGCAGCTCCCACCACCACTGGTGGCCGATGACCTTGATCGAGAGCGGCTCGCCGGTGGCCTCGCCCAGCGTCCCCAGCGCGCGCCCGGTCGCGACGCTGCCGCCGAACAGGCCCAGCAGGATCAACACGGTCAGCCCGACGGAGATCGCCACGGCGCGCGCCGGTCCCTGCTCGCCGGCGCCCTCCACGGCGGCGCGGCGGCGGCGCGCGATCGACGCGATCAAGGCGGCGATCACCGCCAGGTAGACGGCGCTCAGCACGACCAGGAACACCCACCAGAGATGCGCGATGTGCCCGGCCTGGATCCCGGCGGCGTGCAGCACCGGGTACGCGAACGCGGCGGGCTCGTTCACGACGGCGGCTCCGCTTCCGCGGGGATGGGGTGCCCCTTCGCCGCGTTCGACTCCTGCGGCGCCACCTGCATGTGATCGTCGCGGCTGGGCGCCGCCAGCTTCGGGACCAGCCCCGCCAGCGAGCGGACGTACGCGACCAGCTGCCAGATCTGCGGCTCCGGGATCTTGCCGCGCCAGGCTGGCATCCCGTTCGGGCGCCCCTCGACGATCGTGGCGTAGATGTTCTGCGGGTCGCTGCCGTAGATCCACTTGTCGTCCATCAGCGCCGGGCCCATGCCGCCGCCGCCGTGCGCATGGCAGCCGACGCAGTTGAACCACGAGTAGAGCCGCTTCCCCTCGCTCAGCGCCCAGGCGTTGTCGGCCTCGGGCAGTGCCACCGGCGGCAGCGACGCGCCGCCGCCCGGACGCAGGTCCGGCATCTCGACCTTGGCCAGCGCGGCGCCGCGCCCCCAGTCCTCCGCCGTCGGGTGCAGGTCGCGCTTCTCGCGCGCGCAGGCGCCCAGCGCGATCGCCAGCACGAGCGCGCTACGGAACGGCGAACACATACAGCGTGCCTCCCTTGCCGGTGGCCTTCGGCAGGTCCTTGGTCGCCGCGACGAAGCCGTTGGCGCCGCTCTCGTCGCGCGGATCCAGATCGGCGACGACGATCGTGCCGGCCCAGCCGCCGACGCCGGCGAAGACCGCCACGTACTGCTTGCCGTCGGGGCCCAGGTAGCTGATCGGCTGCCCGATCACGCCCGAGCCGGTCTTCATCTTCCAGAGCAGCTGGCCCGTCCTGGCGTCCAGCGCCTTGAACCAGCCGTCCATCGTTCCGTAGAACACCAGGCCGCCGGCGGTGGCCAGCGCGCCGCCCCAGGCCGGGAAGTTCTCGGGGACGCTCCAGACCTTCTTCTGCGCGGCCGGATCCCACGCCGTGAAGGCGCCGCGGTTCCAGCCCGGGCCCGCGTACATCTTGACGTTGGCGCCGACGAATGGCGTGCCGGCGATGTAGTTGACCTCCGTCGCCTCGACGTCCTCGCACAGGTTGTTGTGCGGGATGTACAGCCACCCGGTCACGGGCGAGTACGCCATCGGCTGCCAGTCCTTGCCGCCCGACGCCGGCGGACAGACGCCCCGGATGACCGTCCCCATGTGCGGCGCCTTGTCGGCCACGGGGATCAGCCGCCCCGTCTTCATGTCGACGCCGCGGTTGGTCGTGACCGGCACGAACGGCGTCGCCGACAGCACCTCGCCCGTCGTGCGATCGAGGACGTACAGCAGGCCGTTGCGGTCCGCGTGCGCCAGCACCTTGCGGCGCTGCCCGTCGACCGTCAGGTCGAAGAGGACGTTCTCGTTGACGCCGTCGTGGTCGTAGAGATCGTGCGGGCTCCACTGGTAGTACCAGATCGCCTCGCCCGTCTCGGGACGGCGCGCGAAGATGCCCGCCGACCACTTGTTGTCGCCGGGGCGCAGCTCGGGGTTCCACGACCCCGGGTTGGAGGTGCCGTAGAAGACCAGGTCCGCCTCGGGGTCGTAGGCCAGGAAACCCCAGACGGTGCCGCCGCCCAGCTTCCACCGCTCGGGCGGCCAGGTGTGCACGCCCAGATCGCGGCCGCGGTCCTGCGCGTAGAAGGGCCGGAAGCTCGCGCCGATCAGGCAGTCGGCGTCGGGCCCGGCGCTGTACGCGCGCCACGCGATCTTCCCCGTCGCGGCGTCCAGCGCCGTCAGCCAGCCGCGCACGCCCATCTCGCCGCCGCTGTTGCCGACCAGCACCTTCCCCTTCACGACCATGGGCGCCATGGTCATGGTCTCGCCCAGCTGGATGTCGCCCAGCTTGCTGTTCCAGAGCGGGCGCCCCGTGCTGGCGTCGACGGCGATGGTGTGGTTGTCGAGCGTGTTGAAGAAGACGCGCCCGTCGGCGTAGGCGGCGCCGCGGTTCACGACGTCGCAGCAGGCGACCCCCTGCGCGGCGGCGTCGCGCGGCGGTTCGTACTTCCACTTCTGCGGCGCGCCCGGCTTGCTCAGATCCAGCGCGTACAGGCGATTGGGAAACGGCGTGACCACGTACATCGTGTCGCCGACGACCAGCGGCGCGCCCTCGTGCCCCTTGGGGATGCCGGTGTCGAAGGTCCAGGCGATCTGCAGGCGGGCGACGTTTCGCGTGTCGATCTGCTTCAGCCCGGAGAACCGCCGGTTGCCGTAGTCGTGGGTGGCCATCGGCCACTGGCCGTCGTCGGCCCCGCGGGATGCGGCCTCGGGATCGCCGGCGCTCTGGAACTGGTGGCCGGACGGCTGGGTTTCCGGCGAGGCCGTCACGCGCGTGCACGCGGTCGAAAGCGTCGCTGTCAGCACCGCCACGAGTCCGAGAGCTCGTCCGTGCATCGTCCGGCAACGTAAGAGTGTTTTCCTGGACAGCAACGGCGGACGCGCGTGTCGCGCGGCGGTTCAGGAGTAGGCCTGATTGCGCCGCCGCGCCGCGTGCCGACATCCAGGAGGGGAGGCCCGGATGGACCGAGACGCGCATGCCGAGACCGAGGCGCTGGAGCTGCCGCCGGGCGACGAACAGGACCGCGAGCACCGGTTCGCGACCGGCTCCGTCGAGTTCATCGGAACGGCGACCGTGATCATCCGCTACGGCGGCTTCACGATCCTCACCGACCCGAACTTCCTGCACCGCGGCGATCACGTGCACCTCGGCTACGGCATGACGGCGCCGCGGCTGACCGAGCCGGCGTTCGACATCGACCAGCTGCCGCCCGTCGATCTGGTCGTGCTCTCGCACCTGCACGGCGACCACTTCGACCAGATCGTCGAGAAGCGGCTGGACCACGGGCTGCCGATCCTCACGACGCCGGAGGCCGCGCGCGCCCTGCGCCGCAAGGGGTTCCGCGCGGCGCGCGGGCTGCAGACCTGGCAGCGCGTCGTCGTCACGAAGGGCAGCGCGCGGCTGACCGTCACCAGCATGCCCGGGCAGCACGCCCCCGGCCTGATGCAGCTCATGCTGCCGTCGGTGATGGGCGCCATGCTGGACTGGCGCGCGCCCGACGCGACGCAGCCGGCGATGCGTCTCTACATCACGGGCGACACGCTGCTGCGCGAGCAGCTGCGCGAGATCCCGCGGCGCTTTCCGGACATCGACCTGGCGCTGCTGCACCTGGGCGGAACGCGGCTCTTCGGCGTGCTGCTGACGATGGACGCCAAGCAGGGGGTCGAGTGCATCCGCTGGATCCGGCCCCGGAAGGCGATCCCCATCCACTACAACGACTACCCGGTGTTCAAGTCGCCGCTGGCGGACTTCGTGCGCGAGGTCGACGCGGCGGGGTTGACCGAGAGGGTCATCTATCTCGAGCACGGGCAGAAATACACGTTCACGGTTCCGCGCGAACGGTGGGCGGCCCCCGTGGGCGCGCGCCTTCCGCCGCCGTCGCCGTCGCCCGGGCCGGCGGGGACGCGGCGTCAGCCCTGACGGGTCTGACCGGTCCAGCCCGGCGGCAGCCGCTTCGCCTTGCGGAGCTCCTCGGGCGGCATGACGCCGACGGAGATGGACAGCGAATCCTGCGCGCACTTAACCAGGTGCCACCAGGTCGACGGGATGTAGAGCCAGTCGCCCGCGATGAGACGGCTCTGATAGATCGGCGAGGTCTCGCGCCGGATGCACGTGAAGTCCAGGCGGTCGCCCAGCACGGTGTCGCGCGCGACGGTGTTTTGCCGGAAGTAGTAGTCCTTTGCGCCGGCCGTCTGGGCGATGAACACGTCCTCGAAGTCGTAGTGCCAGCCGTAGCTGTTGGTGCCGCCCGGCGTCGCGTACACCTGGATGTGCACCTCGCCGGGCAGCGCCGCTTCGAAGCCGGCGGCGACGGCGCGCAGGCCGGGGTCGTGGCGCTCGGCGCCGCGCACGACGACGCTGATCCCGGCGCGCATCAGCGCCCGCGCCTCGTCGAGCGAGCGCGGCGGCGGCACCGGCTGAAGCTCCCCGGCGCGCACGGTCATGATGTCGAGAGGCTGCTCGCTGCGCAGGATCCGGTCCAGCGTGCTCCACTCCAGCGCCGCCAGGGCGCCGGCGGCCGCCGCGGGCCGGGCGAACGGCGCGCTGTGAAAGTGCGTGGCCAGGAACGACCTCACGTCGTCGGGCGCCAGCCACTCGCTCAGCATCGGTTGCCTGTCCGCGCTTCCGCGATCAAGTTGTCGAGGGAAAGATCGGATGACATCAGCAGCGGTAGCAGCTGTCGATCGACGGCCCGTCGGTCATCAAGACTGGCGGGACCTGCTGTTCGTGCACCAGCCGGTGCCCGTCGAGCTGCTGCGCCGCCTGGTGCCGTCGCAGCTGGCGATCGACACGTTCGAGGGGCAGGGGTGGGCGACGCTGATCCCGTTCGCCATCCAGGGCAGCCGCCCGGCCGGCGCTCCCGCGGCGCTGGGCATGAGCTTCCTGGAGACCAACCTGCGCACGTACGTCCGCTCGGCGAGCGGCGAGGCGGGGATCTTCTTCTTCTCGCTGGAGGCATCTTCGTGGCTGGCCGTGGCGGGCGCGCGCGCAGCTTACGCGCTCCCCTATTTTCCCGCGCGGATGGAATGCCGCAAGGACGGCCCGACGTTTCACTACCGTTCCGTGCGGCGGCTGGGTGGGGCCGGGGCCGAGCTGGAGGTGACCTGGCAGGTCGGCGCGCCGGCGGGGACCGCCGCGCCGGGGACGCTGGATCACTTCCTGGTCGAGCGTTACGTGCTCTTCGCGCAGCGCGGCCGCCACATCCTGCGCGCCCGGGTGCGCCACCAGCCCTACCCGCTGCGTGGCGCGACGGTGCCGTCGCTGCGCGAGACGCTGTTCGCGAACGCCGGGCTGCCGGCGCTCGCGCATCCGCCGCCGCTGGCCCACTTCTCGCCGGGCGTCGACGTCGACATCTTCTGGCGCGCGCGCGCCGAGTAGCTCGTCAGACGGGGCGGCGCTGGAGCTCGGCCGATTGCTCGGCGCGGGCGGCGCCGATGGCAGTCTTCACCTTCTGCCGCTCCTCGGGCGGGGGCAGGACCGCCGGGATGCCCAGCGACGAAACCCACAGCTCCCGGCACCAGCCGCGCGTGTGATAGAGGTGCTCGTCCTCCTGGTCCTCGATGGCGTCGTAGGCGGCCTTCAGGACCTGCGCCTGTTCGCCGTCCAGCTGCAGCGCGCACTTGCCCAGCAGCTCCCAGTCCTGGTGGTCCTTGGTCTCGGCGATGACCACGCACTCGCAGGCCACCAGCTCGGCCCCGACGGGGTCGCCGCCCGCCTGCGCGTTCTTCATGGCCGTCACCAGCGACTCGCCCAGCTGCCGCACGATCAGCCGCCCGGGCGTCTCCCGTTCGGGATCGATCCGGAACGCCTCGCAGACCCCCTCCAGCGCGGTGACGTGCGTGCGCGTCTGCTCCAGATACTCCTGCCACTCTTTCTTCAGCGACGGGTTCCGCGCGCAGGTCAGCGCGGCCGTGTAGACCTTCACGCCGCCCTTCTCGTGCTCCAGCGACTGCAGGATCAACTCTTCGAGCTGCTTCACATTCAGCTTGGTCTTCATGACTCTCTCCTCTTCCCCGTCCTCGTCCTCGTCCTCGGACCCGCTCGCCGTCGGCCGATCCGGATCGAGGACGGGGACGAGGACGGGGCGGAAGATTAGACCAGCGGTGGATCGGTCCAGCGCTGGAAGTGGCGGTGGGCGGCGATGCTCTTGATGAAGGCCGGCAGCACGTCGTCGACCGCGGTCTGGCGTGCGAGCAGCAGGCCGGGGTCGTCCTCGCCCGACGGCAGCCTGGCCGGCACGCCGGCGTTCTCGACGAGATCCGCGCCCTCGTTCAGCGCCAGGATCGGCTTGGCGTGCCGGTACTGGTCCTTGATGAACTCCAGCGCCATGCCGGCGTTGCCCAGCGTCTGCACGGCCACCTTGCCGCCCGGCACCGCCACCGCGTCGAACAGCACCGACGGCATCGTCTCCAGCGTCACCTCGACCTGCAGCGTGTCGCCGCCGGCCGTCTGGACGGCACCCAGGCGCGTCCCCACGTAGCGCGGCACCGCGCCCTGCTCGGTCAGCGCCTCGTGCAGCGCGGTCGCCGCCTCGCCGTCGACGCCGTCCGCCACCAGGATGGCGATGCGCCGCGTGCGGATGCTGCCGTCGCCCGGGCGGGCGAACAGCGACAGCGCCGGCGAGCGCTCGACCTCCGGCTTGACGGGCCGCTTCAACGCCTTCGGCATGGGCTCCGGCATCTCCATGCCCAGGTCGCGCGCCAGCGTCTCGGCCAGGCCGCGGTCGACGTTGGCCAGCATCGCCACGACCCGCTGCCGGATCGCGGGCACCTGCACCTTGGTCAGCTCGAACCGGAAGCCGCGCAGGATGTGCAGCTGTTCGATCGGGGTCTGGCTGTTCCAGAACAGCGTCGCCTGCGTGTAGTGATCGGCGAACTTCTCGGGATTGCCGCGCACCTTGTCGGCGTCGATGGGCTCCCGGAACGACGTGAAGCCCTCCATGCGGCCCGCCTGGAACGGGCAGCCGCCCGCCAGCGAGTTCGGCTCGTAGGAGACGCGCCCGCGGTTGATGGCCTGCCGGTGAAAGCCGTCGCGCTGATTGTTGTGCACCTGCGCGACCGACCCGTTGATCGGGATCTCGTGAAAGTTCGGCCCGCCGAGGCGGGTGATCTGCGTGTCGACGTACGAGTGGATTCGCCCCGCCAGCAGCGGGTCGTTGCTGAAGTCGATGCCCGGCACCACGTGCGCCACGCAGAACGCGACCTGCTCGGTCTCCGCGAAGAAGTTGTCCGGGTTGCGGTTCAGCACCAGCCGCCCCACGGGGCGCACCGGCACCAGCTCCTCGGGCACGATCTTGGTCGCGTCGAGCACGTCGAACGAGAACCCCTCGGCCTGCTTCTCGGAGAAAAGCTGCACGCCCAGCTCCCACTCGGGGAAGGCGCCTGCCTCGATCGACTCCCAGAGGTCGCGCCGGTGGAAGTCGGGGTCCGCGCCGCAGATCTTCAGGCTCTCGTCCCAGTCCAGCGAGTGCGTGCCGGCCACCGGGTTCCAGTGGAACTTCACGAACGTCGACTTGCCGTCGGCGTCGACGAATCGGTAGGTGTGCACGCCGAAGCCCTGCATCATGCGCAGGCTGCGCGGCAGCGTCCGGTCGGACATCGCCCACATCATCATGTGGGTCGACTCCGGCATCAGCGAGATGAAGTCCCAGAAGGTGTCGTGCGCCGTGGCCGCCTGGGGGATCGCGAAGTGCGGCTCGGGCTTGGCGGCGTGAATCAGGTCCGGGAACTTCATCGCGTCCTGGATGAAGAAGACCGGGATGTTGTTGCCGACCAGGTCCCAGTTCCCCTCGTCGGTGTAGAACTTCACGGCGAACCCGCGCACGTCGCGCGGGGTGTCCGGCGAACCGCGCTCGCCGATGACCGTCGAGAAGCGCACGAACACGGGCGTCCGCTTGCCCGCCTCCGCGAAGAGCCCGGCCCGCGTCACGTCGGTCAGCGGGTCCGTGCACTCGAAGTAGCCGTGGGCGCCCGAGCCGCGCGCGTGGACGATGCGCTCCGGGATCCGCTCGTGATCGAAGTGGGTGATCTTCTCGCGGAGGATGAAGTCCTCCAGCAGCGCCGGACCGCGCAGGCCCGCCTTCAGCGAGTGCTGGTTGTCGGCGATCGACACGCCCTGGTTGGTGGTGAGCCGCTGCCCGCTCGAATCGACGCGGACGCGGTCGAGCGGCTGGTTCTCGGCGTCGAACCCCAGCCGCGCGGCGCCACCCGTCTTCGCCGAGGCGACCGACTCGGTCAGCGTGCTGCCCGTGGCGCGCGCATCGGCGGTGGGGACGCTCGTTCCCGGCTGCGGATCCAGCGTGGCCTTGCCGTACTCGCTCGGCTTGTTGGCGTTGAAGGGCATGGCCGCGGCCAGCGCCTCCGTCGCCTCCATCTTCGCGACCAGCTCGTCGGAGGAATCGGCGCCCTCGTCGTGCCGGGCGGGCGAGCTGATCGTGCTGCGGGCGCTGGAGCGCGCGCCGGAACGGCCGGCGCCGGGCCGCGCCTTCCCATTCGACGTGGACTTGCCTCGAACCGGCTTCTTCAGGGCCATGCAGATCTCCGTTCGGATGGGAAAAGGGCCCTGGCGAGGGCCCCTTCAGGGGACGAGCCGCAAAGCTAGGCTCTGTTTACGGCGACGGAAGACGGCGCGCGCGGCCAGCGCCACAAATCACTTGCGCGGGTTGCCGTCCTGCTTGTTGGTGAAGCGCGCGTTGCCGAGGCCGGTGCCGATCGTCAGCACGCCCCAGTGGTCGACGTCCTGGACGTACGCCAGATCGCTGAGGCCGTGAACGACGGCGTCGTTGTGCATCACCACCAGCGTGTCGTGGCCGTCGATCTTCGGAATCAGGCCGCGCAGCTCCTCGGGCAGGTTGAACCGGCTGCTCTCCCAGTTGCCCGGCAGGTTCTGCCCGCCGCGTTCGATGTGGCCGTCGCTGGCGATGATGCCGGGACACCCGACCCCGATGAACGGCGCCAGCTTGACCTGGTTCTTCCCCGCCTTCTTGATCAGCCGCTCCAGCATCTGGCCGATGCGCTCGACCGCCTCCTTGCGGGACGGCCTGGTCTTCTCGTCGGCGTACCGCCACAGGTCCAGCTCGTCGACGGTGCCGCGCGCGATCTCGCCGCCCTCGCCGCCCTTGTCGCCGGCCTTGTCACCCTTGGGCGCGGTCTTCTCGTTTCCTTTCTTGCTCGATTTCCAGGGGCGCAGCTCGACCAGTCCGGCGCGCAGGTTGGACCCGCCGATGTCGACGGCCAGGATCGCGTCGTGCCCCTCCAGCATCCAGGCCGGGGCCAGGTGGATGGCCCCCAGCAGACCGGCCTCGTCGGGGTGGTTGTGAACGGGGACGAGATCGATCTTGTGCCCGCCCTCTTTCAACAGGACCGAGGTGCGCCCGATGGCCAGCTCGCCAACGCGACTGGCGCGCAGGCCGCCGCCGACGACGATCCGCTCCGTGTCGCGCCAGGTCTTCAGCTTCAGGAACCGCGTGATGACCGTCGTGAGCTCGGTGGCGAACTCCTCGATGGCGCCGTGAATCACGCCGGCCGCCTCGGGCTCGCCCTCGACCAGCAGCTTGTCCATCTTCTTCTTGGGCAGCTCCTCGGTCGGGGTGTCGCCCAGCGGGTCCTCCTTGGTGGCCTCGCGAATCCGCTCGCGCGACTCGTCCAGGATGGCGCGGAAGGCCCGGTTGCTGGCCCGGTCGCCGATGAAGCCGTCGCCGTCGCGCAGCTCGGCGTTGTACGCGTCGACCGTGACGACCTGGAGCTCCGAGGAGCCGTGGGAGATGGAGATGGGGGGCGTGGGGGGGCTGCTCACGGGTTCAATATGGCCACGCCTTGGCGACGTCGGGGCCAGTCCCGAGCCTTTTGCCCCACCATCCCCGGGGTGCCCCTATGACAGCCGGTCGAGCAGCGGCGGGATCTCCGGCAGCAGCTCGCGCGCCAGGTAGCCGTGGTGACCGACCCGCCGCGCCAGCGCGTCGCCGGCGCGCGCGTGCAGGTAGACGCCCCAGATCGCGGCGCGCAACGGATCGGCGCCCCGCGCGCACAGCCCCGCGATCACCCCCGACAGCGCGTCCCCCGAGCCGGAGGTGCCGAGGCCGCTGTTTCCGGCCGTGTTGTGGAACGTCGTTCCGTCGGGCGCCGCGACGATCGTGACCGCCCCCTTCAGGACCACGATCGCGCCCAGGCGCGCCGCGGCGTCCCGCGCGATCTCCAGCGGCGCGGCCTGCACCTGGTCCTTGGACACCCCCCACAGCATCGCCATCTCACCGGCGTGCGGCGTCAGCACGACGCGGTCGCGCGCGGCCGGCGCGATCGGCTGGCGGTCGCCGAACGCCGCCAGCGGCGCCGCGTCGACGATCAGAGACGGACCTTCCACGGCCCGCAAGCAGCGGCGCACGAGGTCGACCCCCGCGCGCTGATCCATCATGCCCGGGCCGACCAGCAGCGCGTCGCAGGCGCTGGCCTCGTGCCGGATCGCCGTGCAGGCGCGCGGAGCCAGCTCGCCCGTGCGGTCATGAGACAGGCCGATCACGCGGGCCTCGGGGACGGCCACGGCGACCCAGGGCGCCACCCGCCGGCCCGTCGCGATCTGCAGCTTGCCCGCGCCGGCGCGCAGCGCCGCCGTCGCCGCCAGGATGACCGCGCCCGGAATCTGGTCGGAGCCGCCCACCACCAGGACGCAGCCGCGCCCCTCCTTGCCCTGTTCGCCGTCGACGGGGGGCAGCGGCAGGCGGTGCAATACGGCTGGCGTGATGTGGGTCGACCCGCGCGCGCGGGCCGCGTCAGCGCGCGGCGGCCGGCGCATCTTTCTCCTCCGTCACGGGGGCGCCGGCTTGCTCCAGCGGCGCCACGAAGTTGTAGAAGCGCAGCACCAGGCGGTTCCCC
>CAZPUH010000136.1:0-5073 GCA_964589215.1 uncultured Myxococcales bacterium
GGTGCTGACGCTCGGCCAGTCACCGCGCTGGGGGCGATACACGGGCCTCTTCGTGGGCGCGACGCTCTTTCTCTACATCACCTTCGAAGCCCCGCTGTCCGGCATGAGCATGAACCCGGCGCGAACGCTGGCGTCAGCCGTCCCGGCGCGAACGTGGCAAGCGCTCTGGATCTATTTCGTGGCGCCGGTGGCCGGAATGCTGCTCGCCTCGGAGGCGCACGTGCGCCTGGCTCGCACGCGCCGCGCCGGCTGCGCCAAGCTCGCCCACAGTTTTCCCTGCATCTTCTGCGGCACCGAGCGCCGCTAAAACCAGGGCCGCCACCCGTGACGCCACAGCAGCGCGATCGTCGTCGCGAACAGAACGCCGAAAACCCCTTCGCGCACGGCGCTCCGCCGCACCGCCCGCTTCAAGGCCCGCAGCTCCGCCCCCTCGCCGGCCTCGTCGCGGAACGCATATCGAAACAGCGCGAGAAAGAACCGCGTCGACCCGAACAGCGCCAACCCAGCCCGCCGCGGATGCCGCGGCAGCCGCCGCCGCACCTCCTCCGGCAGCGCCCGCATCAAGCGGGTCAACAATGGCACCTGCGCCACGATCTCGACGACATACGGCACCGCCGCCCCCGCGAAGATCAGCCACCGCACCAATACCGGATCCATGCCGAGGCACCCAGCATTCCCCGTGCCACTATCGCCGCCTCGCCACGCAGCGGCCTCCACGCCCACCCGCGCCGATTCGGCACAGATCTGCGCTTCGCATGTGCAGAAGAGACCGAAGGCAGCGTGTTCATGTCTGTACCCACGCCGCACGAACACGCCGGCCCCCCACGAACACGAACTCGAACACGCCCACGCCGACGCCCACGCTCGCCCTCCGGTCTCTCCGACTACAACTCCTAGCCGCCGGTCTCGAACCCGGGATACAGCGTCATTCCCCCATCCACGTAGATCGTCGCGCCGTTGATGTAGTCCGAGTCGTCCGACGCGAGCCACACCGCCGCGCGCCCGATCTCGTCGGGCTCGCCGATGCGCTTGTAGGGAATCAGGCGCATCAGATCGTTGTACGCCTCGCGCGTGTCCCAGGCCTCCATGTTGATAGGCGTGCGCACGGCGCCCGGGGCGATGCTGTTCACGCGGATGCGATAGGGGGCGACCTCCTGCGCGATCGACTTCATCATCATCATGACGCCCCCCTTCGAGGCCGCGTAGTTGACGTGGCCGGCCCAGGGGATGATGTCGTGCACCGAGCTGACGCACAGGATCTTGCCGGCCGCGCACGACACCTCCGGCCGGACGCCCTGTCGCTTGTAGAGGCGCACCGCCTCGCGCGCGCACAGGAACTGCCCTTTCAGGTTGACGTTCAGGACCAGATCCCACGCCTCGACGGACAGCTCCTCGAACGGCGCGTCCTTCTGCAGGCCGGCGTTGTTGACGACGATGTCGACGGTGCCGAAGGCGTCGACGGCGCGCGCGAACATGGTCTGGACGTCCGCCTCCTTGCTGACGTCGGCGCGCACGGTGAGGCACCGGGCGCCGCAGCGGGCGATCTCGTCGGCCACCTTGACGGCCTCCTCCTCGCGCGAGACGTAGTTGACCAGGACGTCGGCGCCGGCGTGTCCCAGCGCGATCGCGATTGCGCGGCCGATTCCTGAGTTGGCCCCCGTGACGATCGCCTTCTGGCCGGACAGGCTCTTGACGATCGGGCAGGCGGGCGGGTGGGCTTCGGGCAGACCCTGCTCGGCGAAGTAGTCGCGGGCGGTGCTGCCACCTGGATGCGGTTGGGTCGGTTTCATGGTGGTGATCCTCCGCGGGTGCTACGTCCGCCGCGGCGCCGGGTTACAGGGACGCGGCGGCGGCGCCGTCGACGCCCGCAGCGCTTGGCGCCCGCTCGCCCGCGCGCCCCTCGGCCAGCACCACCCGATCGAGGCGCAGCAGCTCGCCCAGCGACCAGGCCTGGAACGGGCAGCCGCCGGGCGTGTGCGGCGCCTCCGCGTCGGCCACCTCGGAGACGTGCCCCAGCCCCGCTTCGTCCAGGTGCGCCAGCAGCGGCGCCACGAGCTGGGCGCGCGCGGCGCGCTTGGCGTCGGCGGTGCCCCCGCGCGCCCGCACCCACGCCTCGACGAAGGGCCCCAGCAGCCAGGGCCAGACGGTCCCCTGGTGATAGGCGCCGTCGCGCTCGCGCGGGCCGCCCCCATAACGCGGGCAGTACCCGGGCTCGCCGGGCGCCCGCGATCGCAGGCCCAGCGGCGTCAGCAGCGCCCGGCCAACCGTGTCGACCACCTGCGCGGCGCGCGCGCCGTCGAGCAACCGCAGCGGCAGCCCGCCCACGGCCAGGATTTGATTGGGTCGCAACGTGTCGTCGACGCGCCCGGCCTGGTGATCGACGTCCACCACGTCGTACAGGCAGCCGCGCGCGGGATTCCAGAAGCGTTGCTCGAAGCTGGCGCGGCCGCGCGCGAGCAGCCCCGACCAGCGCGCCGCCGACGGCGCCCCGACCGCCACCGCCGCCGCCAGCGCGTTCAGCCAGAGCGCCTGCACCTCGACGGGCTTGCCGATGCGCGGGGTGATCTCACGCCCGTCGACGCGCGCGTCCATCCACGTCAGCTGCTGCCCGGGCTGTCCCGCGGCCAGCAGGCCGTCGTCCGTCGCGCGGATGCCGAACCGGGTACCGCCCGCGTACCCCGTCAGGATCGCCTCGATGGCCTCGATCAACTTGCGGCGTTCATCTGGACGGGCGCCGCCCGCCTGCAACGCCTCGCCGACGGCGACCACGTACCACAGTGACGCGTCGACGGAGTTGTACTCGGGAGCCGCCGCCCCGTCGGGGAAGTAGTTCGGCAGCATCCCGTCGGAGACCACGCCCGCCCAGGCCGACAGAACCTCGATGGCCTCGGCGACGCGTCCGGTGGCCAGCAGCAGCCCGCGCAGCGCGATGAACGTGTCGCGCCCCCAGTCGCCGAACCAGGGATAGCCGGCGATCACGGTCCGCCCCCCGCGGCGCGCGACCAGGTGCTGATCCGCCGCGCGCTCCAGCGGGCCGCCCAGCTTCGCGCGCCGCTCGCGCTCGACGCGGCGGGCGGCCTCGACGGCCTCCAGCGCCGGCACGACGTCCGGGTCGCGAACGCTGCGCGCGCAGCTGAACACCAGCGCGCCCTCCCCCTCGCCCAGCTCGAAGCTCCAGGCGCCGGGCGACCCCAGGTCCTCGAGGTGGTCCAGCCCGCGCCGCCGCTCCTCGTCGTACAGGAACCCGCGGTACCAGTGGGGCTGGTGGCGGTAGCTGCCGCTCGACGACACCACGATCGTCGGGCCCTCTGCGTCGCCGTACGGGCGATAGCGAAAATGACCGCCGTCGAGCTCGTGGTCGAACGAGAACGCCGGGTTCTCGCGCATCAGGGCGTGGAAGTCGCGGCTGGCCAAGAACGGCCGCACCGTCAGCTTCGTCCAGGCCAGGTCGGGCGCCGGCCGCGGCGCGCGCGAGGGCGACAGCAGGCGCCACGCCAGGAACACCTGCGGCGCCCCCGCCCGCATCAAGAGCTCGTGCTGGATGCGCGTCCCGTCGGGCAGGCGGAAGATCCAGGTCGGCCACGGCTGCAGCGCGAAGGACTCGATGTGCTGCTCGCCGTCGCCGCCGGTCACGCCGGGCGCATAGCGCTGCGTCGACAGCATCCAGCGCCCGCCCGGCGTCTCGACGGTGGCGTCGAACCCGCTCACCAGCACCATTCGCCCGGTGGGCGGCGTCGCGGCGGTCACCAGCAGCCCGTGGTAGCGGCGCGTGCGCACGCCCGCCACCGTGCCGGACGCGAAGCCGCCCAAGCCGTCGGTCTCCAGCCACTCTCGGTCCCGGTCGTTCATGGCGCGATCTCCTCGGCAGCGGTCCGGCGCGGCGGCGCCTGCGGAGCGCGCGCGGTCTCGGTCCGTGCCCGCGCGATCTCCTCGATGAAGCGGATGGCCAGCGCGGTCCAGCCGGTCTGGTGGCTGGCGCCCACGCCCCGCCCGGTCTCGCCGTGGAAGTACTCGTGGAACAGCACCAGCTCGCGCCAGTGCGGGTCGTCGGCGAAGCGCGCGTCGCCGCCGTGGCACGGGCGGCGCCCCTGCCCGTCGGCCAGGAAGATGCGCCCCAGCCGCCCCGCCAGCTCGCGCGCGACCTGGGCCAGGTTCAGCCAGCGCCCGGAGCCCACCGGGCACTCGACCCGCAGGCCGTCGCCGTAGAAGTGGTGGTACCGCTCCAGCGCCTCGACCAGCAGGTAATTGACCGGCATCCAGATCGGCCCGCGCCAATTCGAGTTGCCGCCGAAGAGACCCGTGTTGGACTCACCGGGCACGTAGTCGACCCGGAACTCCTCGGCGCCGTGGAAGAAGCGATACGGCTCGCGCTCGTGCACCTTCGACACCGACCGGATGCCGTGCGGCGACAGGAACTCCGTCTCGTCCAGCATGTAGCGCAGCACCTTGATCAGCCGCTCCCTGGAAGGGATGGCCAGCAGGACGTGGCCGCCGGCATGCCCGTCCGCCCCCACGCCCAGGCTCACGCGGCCGGCCAGATCGCGGCGATTCTCCAGGAACCACTGCATCCGCCGCCGAAACGCCGGCAGGCGGTTGATGGCCTCGTCCTCCAGGACCTCGACGGCGATGAGAGGCAGCAGGCCCACCAGCGACCGCACCCGCAGCGGACGTTCGCCGCCGTCGACGTGCAGCGAGTCGTAGTAGAAGCCGTCCTGCTGGTCCCACAGACCGCTGCCGCCCAGCGCGTTCATCGCGTCGGTGATGTGCACGAAGTGCTCGAAGAACTTCGAGGCCATGTCCTCGTACGACGGCTCGGTCTTGGCCAGCTCCAGCGAGATCGACAGCATGGTCGCGCAGAAGAACGCCATCCAGGCGGTGCCGTCGGCCTGTTCCAGGTGCCCGCCCGTCGGCAGCGGCCGCGAGCGATCGAACACGCCGATGTTGTCCAGCCCCAGGAAGCCGCCCGAGAACAGGTTGCGCCCCTCGGCGTCCTTGCGGTTCACCCACCAGGTGAAGTTCAGCAGCAGCTTCTTGAACATGCGCGCCAGGAACACCCGGTCGCGGCGCCCCTCG
>CAZPUH010000137.1:0-3544 GCA_964589215.1 uncultured Myxococcales bacterium
GGCGCGGCCTCGATCCTGCGGCGGTCGCTGCTCATCTACGGGGTGGGCGGCGTCATCGCGCCGTTCGTCGGGATCAAGCTGATCGACGTGGCGCTGGAAGCGCTGCACATCGTCTGAGTCGTCCGGGAGAATCGTCATGCGTAAAGACATCGCCATCGCCGTTCGCGCCTGCCTGGTCACGCTGGTCCTGACGGGTTTGCTCTATCCGCTGTTCATGACCGGGGTGGCGCAGGCGCTCTTCTCGCGCCCCGCCAACGGAAGCCTGGTCCAGGACGACAAGGGGACCGTCGTCGGGTCGGCGCTGATCGGCCAGGTGTTCACCAACCCCGCCTACCTGCAGGGGCGCCCGTCGGCGGCGGGCGCCGGCTACGACGCGACGGCGTCGGGCGGCTCGAACCTGGGGCCGACGTCGAAGAAGCTGCGCGACCGGGTGGCCGCCGACGTGGCGCGCCTCCGCAAGGAGAACCCCGAGGCGCCGCTGCCGATCCCGGACGACCTGGTGACGACGTCGGCCAGCGGCCTGGACCCGGAGCTGTCGCCCGACGGCGCGCTCTGGCAGGTTCCGCGCATCGCCCGCGCCCGCCAGATCTCCCCCGAGCGGATCCGCGCCGTCATCGAGAGCAAGACCGAGGGGCGCGACCTGGGCATCTTCGGCGAGCCACGCGTGAACGTCCTGGCCGTGAACCTGGCCCTGGACGAACAGTTCGGCGCGCCCGCCCGCCCGCCCGCGGCCGCCGCCGCCCCGTCGGCCGCCGAGTAAACGGGCAAGCGGGCAAGCACCACCGCCGCGCAGTCGGCGGCAAGACAACCATCTGTTAAAAGAGACAGGAGGGAGTTATAGTGTCGCCGTGGCGAGATGGAACGGCCGCGGCGAAGAGCAGACTCCTTCATTCCCTGGGTGATTCCGCTGGTCGCCTTGGCGGCGTGGCAGGTGATCGGAGGACGGGCGGACCCGGGGCATGCGCTCACCACGCCGGGCGCGATCGCGGCGGCGGCCGTCCGGCTGACGGCAAGCGGCGAGCTGGCGCATCACGCCTGGGTCAGCCTGCAGAGGGCGCTGCTGGGGCTGGCGATCGGGGGCGGCGCGGGTCTCCTGCTGGGGCTGGCCAACGGCCACTGGCGCCTGGCCGAGCGGCTGCTCGACACGCCGGTGCAGATGATCCGGAACGTGCCGCACCTGGCGCTGATCCCGCTGGTGATCCTCTGGTTCGGTCTGGGCGAGGGGGCCAAGGTGCTGCTGGTGGCCTTGGGCGTGCTCTTCCCGGTGTACGTCAACACGCTGCACGGCGTTCGCTCGATCGATCCGGGCCTGCTGGAGATGGGGCGGTCGTACGGACTGGGGTCGGGCGCGCTATTCCGCCAGGTGCTCCTCCCCGGCGCGCTCCCGTCGATCCTGGTTGGCTTCCGCTTCGCGCTGGGCGTGATGTGGCTCAGCCTCATCGTCGCCGAGACCATCGCCACCGACTCGGGCATCGGGTACCTGGCCATGAACGCGCGGGAGTTCATGCAGACCGACGTCGTGATGCTGAGCGTGCTGCTCTACGCCTTGCTCGGGAAGGCCGCCGACGTCTGCGCGCGGGCGGTCGAGCGGGCCGTCATCCGCTGGGATCCTCGCTTTTCCGCCGTCGTCGCGGGGGGACGGCCGTGAGCGCGGGCGCCGTCGAGCTGCAGGCGCGCGGGGTGCGCCGCGCCGCCGGCGGTCGGTCCATCCTGAACGGTGTCGACCTGGACGTGGCGGCGGGCGAGCTGGTCGCCGTCGTCGGCAAGAGCGGGTGCGGGAAGACCAGCCTGCTCCGCGTGATTGCGGGGCTGGATCGCCCCACCGGCGGTGCCGTGCGCCTGCTGGCGGCCGGGGAGACTGCCGGCACGCCCGTCGTCCGGATGGTGTTCCAGGACAGCCGTCTCCTGCCGTGGCGGCGGGTGATCGACAACGTGCGCCTCGGCCTGAAAGACGGGGAGCAGACGCGCCGGGCCGCCCGCGACGCGCTGGCCCGCGTCGGGCTGGCCGGGCGCGAGGCCGATTGGCCGGCCGTCCTGTCGGGCGGCGAAAAGCAGCGGGTCGCGCTGGCGCGCGCGCTGGTCAGCGGGCCCGGGCTGCTGCTGCTCGACGAACCTCTGGGCGCCCTGGACGCGCTGACCCGCCTGGAGATGCAGCGCCTCATCGAGCGGCTCTGGCTGGACACCGGCTTCACGGCGGTCCTGGTCACGCACGACGTGCAGGAGGCGGTCGCGCTGGCGGACCGGGTGATCACGCTGGAGGCAGGTCGGATCGCCTCCGACCGGCGCGTCGATCTACCCCGCCCGCGCGAGCGCAGCGGCGCGGCGTTCACGGCGCTCTCGGCGGCCGTCCTCGACGAGGTCCTCGGCGTGGCGGCTGCGCGTCCAGCTGCCGCCGCGCGACCGCTGGCCTCCGTGCGGTGAACGCTTCTGTCTTGTATGAAAGACACAGAGCTCGTATAAGAGCCGGGTGAGCACAGCCTCCGGCGACGTCCCCTTCTTCATCGTGGGCAGCGAGCGGTCCGGGACCACGCTGTTGATGGCGATGCTGGGCTGTCACCCCCGGCTGGCGGTCCCCGAGGTGTGCTGGTGGTATCCGCGGTTCCGCCGCCACCTGCACACCTACGGTGACCTGAGGCGCCCCGCGAACCTGCGGGTGCTCGCGGAAGAGATGGTCTTCGGCCTGAAGACGCCGTTCTGGGGGATGCCCGTCAATCCGCGAACGATCGTCGACGAGATTGTGGCCCGGGCCGCCGAGCCGACCTTCGTCGCCATCTATCGCGCGATGTTCCAGCGCTACGCCGAGCACGTCGGCAAGCCCCGCTGGGGCGAGAAGACGCCCCACAACCTGTACTTCGTCGCGGACATCGCCGCCGACTTCCCCGGCGCCAGGTTCGTTCATCTGATCCGGGACGGACGGGACGTGGCCGTCGAGCAGCTCCGGTCGGCGTTCGGGCCGCGCAACGTGTATGCGGCGGCGTCGCTGTGGAAGCAGAGCATGGCGGCCGGCGCCGCCGCCCGCACGCGGGTTCCGCCCGAGCAGTGGCTGGACGTCCGTTACGAAGCGCTGGTGGCGGAGCCCGAGCGCGAGCTGCGCCGGGTGCTGGAGTTCCTGGGCGAGACGTTCGATCCCGCCGTCCTCCGGCACCAGGACTCGACGATCGCGCGCCAGCGCGCCGAGACGCGCGACCACCGGCCGCTGGGCGAGCCGGTCACGCGGGCCTACGTGGGAATCCACCGCCGCCATCTGAGCCTCGAGGAGCAGGCCGTCTTCGCGGGCGTCGCCGGCGGGGCGCTGCGCGAAAGCGGCTATCCGGTGGACGTCGCCCCCGTGTTTCTCGACGAATCGGAGGCCGCCCGGCAGATCGAGCTGGACGGCCGCATCCGCGCCGCGACGCTCGACGCGCCCGACGGCCACATCGCCTACGAGAGCTACAACGACTGGCTGGTCGATCAGCGGGAGGCCCGCCGCCGCGCCGGCGTGTGGCCGGGGCCGCCCGAGAGGATCACGTGGGCCGACGAGCTGATCAGCGGACAGCGCGCCCCA
>CAZPUH010000138.1:0-25820 GCA_964589215.1 uncultured Myxococcales bacterium
AGCAGACGCAGATCAGCAGCGCCGACTACAACGATCAGATGGGCGGGCAGCAGATCTCGTTGAACGCCACGACGACCCCGCTGCTGCAGCAGAACCTGCAGGAGAGCTTCGGGCGGACCGTGCTGCAGCTGGTGGCGGACGACAAGCCGCTGTCCGAGGCGATGTCGACGCCGTCGTTCATGATGACGACGGCGCAGAAAGAGCTGTACGCGTTCCTGGACGTCTGGCAGGTCGACGACAACGGCAAGGTGACCGACCGGTTCAAGGCCGCCAACCCGGGCCTGCAGATCACCGTCGGGGCGGCGGCGGGCGCGGTCGCCATCGCCGACACGCTGAACCCGGCCAGCGCCAGCTACATGCACTGGTACGACCCGGACGTCGCGACGGCCAACGCGACGGTCGCGGGCTGCCAGGCCGACCCGATCGTGTACCCGGTCCGGGCGCTCACGCTGCACTGGCTCATGCTGGGGTCGCTGGACGGCCGCAAGCTGGCGGACGGCACGAACTGTCCGCCCGTGGCGGGGACGGCGACGGCGCCTCAGCTGACGGCGGGCGATTTCTCGGACTGGAAGATGGTGACGGTGCGCGCGCCGTCGGCCGGCGAGGCGACCACGACTTTCTACGACCTGCCTTCGTTGCGCGCCGCCAGCACCCTGACGCTGTCCGTGCCGCGCGTCGGGTTCTTCAGCACGCCCGCGTTCTTCGCGAACTGGCAGACGAACACCAGCAACCAGATGCGCGTCACGATGAACCAGGCGTTGATCGTGGCGCTGGGGACGGCCGTCGACGGCTCCGATCCGACGGTTTCGGCGGGGCCGGTGCCCGGGCTGGACATCATGCACGCACAGCAGCCGGCCTGCGTGGTGTGCCACCGGACGCTCGACCCGCTGCGGTCGATCTTCTCGGCGACCTACTCGTGGAACTATCACAACCAGGTCGACGCGACCTGGAAGGCGCAGCCGGGGCTGTTCGTGTTTCAAGGCGTCATCCAGCCGGTCAGCTCGATGGCGGACCTGGGCGCGGCGCTGGCCCAGCACCCCTTGCTGCCGCAGGCCTGGGTCCAGAAGCTGTGTACCTACGCCACGTCGGCGGCGTGTGCGACCGACGACCCCGAGTTCCAGCGGCTGGTGGCGGCTTTCCATGGGTCCGGGCTCTCCTGGAACACGCTGGTCACGGAGCTGTTCTCCTCGCCGCTGGTCACGAACGCCGCCCCCACCAAGGCGGCCGCCGCGGGCGACGGCACGGCCGTGGCGGTGTCGCGGCGCGACCACCTGTGCGCCGCGCTGAACGCGCGCCTCGGCTTTGCCGACGTGTGCGCGCTGAACGCGCCGTCGAAGAAGCAGCTCAGCCAGGCCGTGCCGCAGATCGCCTCCGGCCTGCCCTCCGACGGGTACGGTCGCGGGGCGACGATGCCGGTGCTGCCGAACGCGCCGACGCTGTTCTATCGGTCCGGCGTCGAGAACATCTGCGCGTCGGTGGCCGCCCAGGTGATCGACGTCGCGGCCAGCAAGCAGGTGGCGGGCGTGAAGGCGTGGTCCAGCGCCAATCCCGACGCCGCGATCGCCGAATTCGTGTCGCTGGTGATGGGGCTGACGTCCAGCGACCCGCGCGCGGCGCAGGCCACGTCGATCCTGCAGGCCCACTTCGCGGCCGCGCGGCAACAAGGGGCGACCGCCACGGCGGCGCTGCAGTCGACGTTCGTCGCCGCCTGCCTGGCGCCGTCGGCGACGGCGATCGGCATGTGAGGAGAGCGCGATGGTGACCCGCCGACGAACATTGCAAACGACGCTGCTGGGGGCCGGCCTGGTCGGGCTGCGGGCGCTGGCGACCGGCTTGCCGCCGTCGTTCCTGCTGAACCCGCGACGGGCCCTGGCCGACGGGACGGCCTGCGGCGCGGCCGGCCAGGCGCAGTTCGTCATCTTCAACACCTCGGGGCAGGGCGACCCCCTGAACGCCAGCGTGCCGGGCACCTACGACGACCCGAACATCGTCCACAGCCCGGACCCGGCGATGACGCCCACGCCGCTGGCGATCCGGGGCCAGACCTACACGGCGGCCGCGCCCTGGGCCACGCTGCCGGCGGCCGTCCTGGACCGGACCTGCTTCTGGCACCTGATGACCAACACCCCGGTCCACCCGAACGAGCCGCACGTGCTGCAGCTGATGGGGGCCACGACCGCCAGCGAGATGCTGCCGTCGCTGCTGGCCAAGCAGCTGGCGCCCTGCCTGGGGACCATCCAGTCGCAGCCGATCAGCCTGGGGGCCAGCACCCCGTCCGAGGGGCTGTCCTTCAGCGGCGCGCCGCAGCCGATCATCCCGTCCCTGGCGCTGAAGGCCACGCTGACCAGCGCGCCCGGCGCGCTGACGAACCTGCAAGGGCTGCGCGACCAGACGATGAACCAGCTCTACGACCTGTACAAGAACGGAGCGACGCCGGCGCAGCAGGCGTTCGTCGACTCGATGGTCACGTCACAGCAGCAGGTGCGCAACATCAACCAGTCGTTGCTGGACGCGCTGACGTCCATCACCGACAACAGCGCGGCCTCGCAGATCCTGGCGGCCGTCACGCTGATCCAGATGAAGGTCACGCCCGTCATCGCGATCCACATCCCGTTCGGGGGGGACAATCACCGCGACGTGGCCCTGGCCACCGAGACCGCGCAAACGATCTCGGGCGTGGCGGCCATCGGATCGCTGATGCAGAAGCTGGCCTCCGCCGGGCTGTCCGACCAGGTGACCTTCATGTCGCTGAACGTGTTCGGCCGGACGCTGGGGCCGGCGAACACCGACGGGCGGCAGCACAATCAGAATCACCAGGTGTCGCTGACCATCGGCAAGCCTTTCAAAGGCGGCGTCATCGGCGGCGTCGCGCCGGTGGGCAGCGACTACGGGGCGACCGCCATCGACTCGGCGACCGGCGCCTCGTCGCCGACGGGGGACGTCCCGGCGTTGCAGTCGCTGGCGTCGTTTGGCCAGACCGTGCTCGCGGCCGTGGGCGCGCCGGACGCGGCGCGTTCGGCGAACGTGAAGAGCGGCAAGGTCATCACCGCCGCGCTCGCGGGCTGAGCGTTCAGCGGTAGCCGAGCGCGCGTTCGATCAGCATCGCGGCGGCCGCGACGATCGCGGCGCACTGGATGGTGAAGAGCCAGGCCCAGACCACCCGGACCGCGATGCGCCAGCGGACGCCGCCCAGGTGGGTGACGGCGCCGACGCCGACGATCCCGCCGGTGATGACGTGGGTCGTCGACACGGGGATGCCCAGCATCGTGGCCAGAAACAGCGAGATGGCGCCGCCGGTTTCGGCGCAGAAGCCGTGCACGGGGCGCAGGTCGGTGAGGCGCATCCCCATCGTGCGCACGATGCGCCAGCCGCCGGCCATGGTGCCGACCGCCATCGCCGCGTGACAGGCCAGCACGACCCACAGCGGCACTTCGGCGTGATGGGCGAGCACGCCGTTCGCCACCAGCAGCGCGGTGATGATGCCCATCGTCTTCTGGGCGTCGTTGCCGCCGTGGCCCAGGCTCAGCAGGGCCGCCGACACGAACTGCAGCCGGCGGAACCAGTGATCGACCTGCCGCAGCGGCGTGTGCCGGAAGATCCAGGCCGCGCCGCTCATGAGCGCGCCGGCCAGCACCAGCCCCAGCGCGGGTGACACGACGATGAAGATCGCGATGGGGACCAGCCCCTTCAGCATCACGACGTCGAGGCCCGCCTTGGCGATCCCCGCGCCGATGAGCCCCCCCACCAGCGCGTGAGACGAGCTGGACGGCAGCCCCCACCACCAGGTCAGCAGGTCCCACCCGATGGCGCCGATCAGCGCGGCGATGACGAACGCGTTCGTGACGATGGACGCGTTCACGACGCCGCTGCCGATCGTGTGCGCGACGTGCAGCGGAAAGATCAGAAAGGCGACGAAGTTGAAGAACGCCGTCCAGACGACCGCCCACAGCGGGCTCAGCACGCGGGTCGAGACGATCGTGGCGATGGAGTTGGCGGCGTCGTGGAACCCGTTGCAGAAGTCGAAGAAGAGCGCGATCGCGACGATCGTGATCAGGGTGGCGGTCATAGAGGCTACGAATCGAGGAGCAGGTTCTCGATGGCGTTGGCGACGTCCTCGCAGCGGTCGGTGGTGTCCTCGAGCGTCTCGAACACCTCCTTCCACTTGATCAGCGAGATCGGGTCGATGCCATCCGAGAACAGCTCGCCGAGCGCCGCGCGGAGCACGGCGTCCGCCTCGTTCTCCAGCTTGTTGATCTCCACGCAGAGCTCCAGCGCCTTGTCCCGCGTCGATGATTCGCGCAGGTTGGCGACAGCGTCCCGCGTCACGATCGCCGACCGCTCGACCAGCTGGACCAGCGCGGTGAGGTGCTCGTTCGGCCCCTGCAGGCGATACAGGGCCAGCCGGTAGGCCACCGATTCGATCTGATCCAGGATGTCGTCCAGGTGCGACATCAGCCGGTGGGTGTCGTCGCGGTCGAGGGGGGTGATGAAGGTCTTCCGGAGCTCGACCACGACGCGGTGGACGATGCCGTCTCCCTCTTCCTCGATCTTCTTGATCTGCCGGGCCTGCTCCGCCGGGGTGTCGCCCTCGCCCGTGATCATGCGGGACAGGCTCTGCGCCGCGGCGACGATCAGGCTGGTGTGCTTGTCGAAGTCGTCGAAAAAGGCGTTGTTACGGGGGATGAGTCGCATGCCCCGTTAACATAGGGGGGCGCGCTACGTTTGACAGGGGTCTCAAACGGCAGTCGCGGCGGCGTTGGTCTGGCGCCGCAGTTCTTCCCCGAACAGCTGCTGCATCAGCTTGGCGGTCGCCGCCTTGCCGGTGCCGGCGTGCGGCGCCAGCGCGTCGGCGAACTCCATGGCCGACTGGAACCGGTGTTCCGGGTCGAAGGCCAGCGCCCGTTCCAGGATGGGGCCGGCGGGGTCGGGGAGCTCGTGCAGCGCCTCCAGGTCCTTGGCCGTGAGCCCGCTGGCTGCCCGATAGAGGACCTCCAGATCGTTGTCCCCCGTGTAGATGAGGCACCCGGTCAGGCAGTAGTAGAGGACGTGCCCCAGGGAGAAGAGGTCGCTCCGGTGGTCGACCGGTTGCCCGCGGGCCTGTTCGGGCGACATGAAGTTCGCGTTGCCCTTCACCATCCCGACCTGGGTCTTGCTGACGCGCCGGTTGGATTTGACGATCCCGAAGTCGCCCAGCTTCACCTCGCCCAGCAGCGACACCATGATGTTGCCCGCCGAGATGTCGCGGTGGACGATGCCCATCGGCGACCCGCTCTTGTCGCGCTTGTCGTGGGCGTAGGCCAGCGCTTGCAGCGTCTCGTGCGCGATGTAGTAGGCCATCGTCTCGGGCACGCCGGCGTCATGCTGGTCGGCGTAGCGGCCGACCAAGCGTCCCAGATCGCGACCCACGATGTACTCCTGGGTCATGAAGTACTCGCCGTTCACGACGCCGAAGTCGAACACCGGCACGATGTTCGAGTGGACGAGGCCCGCCTGCAGCCGGGCCTCGTCCACGAACTGGGCGACCGCTTCCTTGTCGCGGGCCAGCTCGGGGCGCAGCCGCTTGAGAACGAAGTGGCGCGTGAACCCCTCGACGCCGTTGGCCTCCGCGATGAACAGCTCGGACATGCCGCCCTGGCCCAGGCGGTCGACCAGTCGGTACCGGCCGAAGATGGCGCCTGGCGCGGCGGCGGGCGGGCGCGCCGAGTGCAAGCCGGGGATGCGGACCGCGTCGCCGTCGGTGATGCGCGCCTTGTTCACGCCGGGCGCCGTCATCTCGGCGGAGCCGAGCGCGTGCGACCGCGGTCGCGCCGGCGTGCCGAAGCGCGACGTCGGTTCGTGCGGCACCTCGGCAGCGACCGCCGGCGTGGGCGACCGCCCGGACAGAACCAGCGCCACCCCGCACAACGCCAGCCCGCCCGCCAGCCCCCATCTGAGCGAGTGCGACTGGCCCGCCCCGTCGGTGGCGTCGGCCGGCGCCAGGACCGGCGGCGGTGGTGTGAAGGGGTGCGCGATCGTCAGGATCACCGGGCCGTTCGCGGCGCCGTCGCCGAGGCCGTGGATCTCCGTCGCCGCGACGACGTAGGTCTGCGGGCCGGCCGTGACGACCGCCGAGGCCAGCGACTGGTCGCGGGCCGCCGCCACGACGGCGTCGGGCGCCTGCCCCAGATCCGGCCCGCGCGCCGCCAGCACGTGGCTCGCGTCTATGACCCGCACCGACGGGAAATCGGTCCGGAACGGCCGCCACCAATCCTCGTTCTCGAACAGGTCGACCAGCGTGGCGCCGTCGACGTGCGCGCGCAGGGCAGCGACCAGGGGCGCGATGCGGCCGGCGGCGGTCACCGCCTGCTCCGCGCGGCTCTGCTGGGCGGCCTGTTCCTGGGCCCGCAACGCCTCGGTGGCCAGCACCGCGGCCTCGGCGCGTGCTTCGTCGCCCAGGACGGCGCGCGCGGCCATGATCGCGGTGGCGGTCCCGACCGCAATCAGCGTGACCCCGATGATCACCCGCGGCCCACGCATCGCCAATCGCGGTAAGAACCATGGGCTTGGCCGAACGCGTTGAAGCCCGGCGCGACCTGGGAGCTCATCCTCATCGGGATCGCGTCTCATCGACCGGGAGGACTGAAAGTTAAGTAATCCTCCGGAAAGGTGTTGGCGCGTACAAACCCGGCCCCAAGAGTCCGTGCCAGGCGCGTCCCCGTCGGCGGGGACGACATCCTGACCGTCTAATTGTTCAGCGCGCCGGCGTTGATCCAGGCGGCGACCATGTTCAACAGCGTGTTCGAGAGCTTGGGGCCGCCGTCCGGCATGCGCCCCGAGGTCAGGATCGTGTAGAAGCTGGAGCTGTTGGCGTTGCCGGCCACGACCCGGCTCTTGACCGCCGAGTACGCCGTCGACTGCGAGCTGAAGCTCACGTTGCCCTGGGTTCCGGGGCTGTGGCATCTGCTGCCCGTGCACGAGACGGTGAGGATCGACTGGTAGATCTGGGTGAACGTCACCGTCGCGGCGCCGCCGGTGCCGCCGGTGCCGACCATCCCGCCCGTGCCGCGCGAGCCGCCCGTCGCCATCGTGCCGCCCGTGCCGAGGACGCCGCCCGTGCCGCGGTTACCGCCGATGCCGAGTCGGCCACCAGTCGCGCCTGTGCCGCCGGTGCCGAGCGATCCGCCCGTCGCGTTTCTGCCGCCCGTCCCCGTGACGCCGCCGGTGCCGTTCGACCCGCCGGTGGCGTTCGACCCGCCCGTCGCCTGCGTTCCGCCGCTTCCCGGGGAGCCGCCGGTCTGGCTGGTGCCGCCGGTCGCTTGCGATCCGCCGGTCGCTTGCGACCCCCCGGTCGACGACACGCCGCTGTCGGGCAGCTTGACGGCCTCGATGTCGTCACTCTCGGCGCAGCCGCCCTGAACGATCAGGGTCAGAAATCCGCAGGCGGCAAGGCCCATGATCAGCTGTCGCGCGAGACCGGTCCTCTGCATCGTCACTCTCCCGAGGGTGGGGGGGGCTTCCCCCCTTGGGGGAAAACAACGCTCCGCGCGGTCGGCCTGGCCTTTCGGGACCCTGCGCATCGCCGCGGGCAGCGCTCCCTTTATAGGGTCGCGCCCGCAGCGTTTTCGTCGATAACTTGCTTCTATATTTGGCCCCGCCAGGTGCGCGAAGTTACGAGGGCAGCAGGGCGCGCATCGGCGAACGGCTCAGCCGCTGCGCCGCGTACACGTCCAGCGCGCTGACGCCCGCCACGGCGCCCAGGGCCCCCGCCACGCGTCCGCGGTGGATGCTCCCCTTCAGGGCCGCGAACAGGGCCGCCAGGTCCAGCGCGTCACCGGCGATCCGGGCCCACAACCCCTTGGCCGGCCGCGGCGACGCCAGGATCGCGACGCCGGCCGCGATCTCCCGCAGGCCGAACGTCTGAAGCAAGCGCCGGTGCTCGTCGCCCGCGCCGATGAAACGGCCCAGCCAGCGTGGCGCCAGCAACTCCGCCAGTCCCAGCCCGATACTGAAATACCCCAACCCCTTTGCGATCCGGATGTCACGCATGTGTATCGCCTCCTCTCTCCTCGATCGTAGCGACGCGATCGTGACGGGCCAGACCGGGCGTCGCGGGCGCGTCGCTGGCCGACGCCACGATGCCCGCTCGCGCGCGGGCGGCACGGTCGGCGTACCAGGGGGCACTGACGACCAGCACCTGCGGCCCCCCGCGCTGCACCAGCAGCGCCTTCAGCAAGGTCGAGGTGTGGCTGTGCAACAGCGCGTGGTACCAGCGCGCGTGGACCACCTCGGGAACGATCACCACGATCGGGCGCCCCGGGTTGGCGCGCGCCAGCCGCTCGACGTGGCGGACCAGCGGCTCCAGCACCTCACGATAAGGCGAGCGCAGGACCACCAGGTTCGGCACCGGCAGGTCGGCCTGCCGGCACGGCTCCTCCACCCGCGCCTGCCAGGCGCCCGACAGATCCTCCTCGCCCTGGTTTTCGGCCAGAAGCTGCACGGCCACGACGTCGTCGCTGATCGTCAGGGCGAAGCGCAATGCCTTTCGCGCGACCAGATCCAGCCGCTTCATCGGAACCAGCACCATGGGTCGCGGCATGGGCGTCAGGTTCAACTGGTCGGTGACCCGCAGGTCCTCGTCGACGGCGCCCAGGTGGGCGGCGACCAGTCGGAACACGATCAGCAGCGCGCCCAGCAGCAGCAGCGTGATCCAGGCGCCCGCGGCCAGCTTCGAGATCAGGATGACGACCAACGTCGCGCCGGTGGCGGCGGCGCCGATCGCGTTCACGGTCAGCGCCAGCCGCCGGCGCGGCGGGGGCTGGCGCAGCCAGTGGGCCACCATCCCCAGTTGCGACATCGTGAAGGCCAGGAACGCGCCCACCGCGAAGAGCGGGATCAGCCGATCGGTGACGCCGCCGAAGACGACCAGCAGGATGCCGGCCAGAACGGCCAGCAGCACGATCCCCGTCGAGTACACGAGGCGCGCGCCCTGGTGCGCGAAGCCGGGCGGCAGAAAACCGTCCATGGCCAGCACCCGGCACAGGCGCGGAAAATCGGCGAAGCTGGTGTTCGCGGACAGGCACAGCACGGCCACGATCGAACCGACGGTCACGTAGTAGACCGGCCCGCGCCCGACGACGGCGGCGGTCAGCTGCGACAGCACGCTCTGGTAGCCGGGCCGCCCGGGCTCCGTCGCGCCGATCCGGTACGCGAACGAGAGCACGGCCACGCCGACCAGCAGCAGCATCAGGATCGCGACGATCGCCGCCAGGGTCCGCTTCGCGCCGTCGACGCGCGGCTCGCGAAAAACGGGGACGGCGTTGCTGACCGCCTCGACGCCGGTCATGGCCGTGCAGCCGCTGGCGAACGCGCGCAAGATCAGCCAGGCGCTGCTGGCCTGGACGGCGGCGTGCAGCCGCGGGGGCTGCACCAGCGGCGTCGGGTGGCCGCCGGCGCTCACGACGCGGATGACGCCCAGGACCAGCACCGCCCCCAGCGACACGACGAACAGGTAAGTCGGCAGCATGAACGCGACGCCGCTGTCCCGCACGCCGCGCAGGTTCACGACGGTCAGCAGCAGCAGCGTCCCCAGGCAGATGGCCAGCGTGTGCGGCAGCAGCGACGGAACCGCCGAGACCAGCGCGCCCGCCCCGGCGGAGATCGCGACCGCGACGTTCAGCACGTAGTCCAGCCAGAGCGCTCCGCCCGCCAGCAGGCCGGGCCAGCAGCCCAGGTTGCGGCTGGCGACGGTGTACGAGCCGCCACCGTCGGGGTAGGCAGCGATCGTCTGGCGGTAGGAGACCTGCACGATCGCCAGCAGCAGGACGATCAGCAGCGTGATGGGCGCGATGTGCCGCAGCCCGGCCACGCCCAGCGGCATCAGGATCGTCAGCGCTGCCTCGGGGCCGTACGCCGCCGAGCCCAGCGCGTCGAGCCCCAGGAACGGAATCGCCGCCCAGATGCCGATGCGGCGCTCGCCGGCCTCGTCCGTGCGAAGAGGGCGGCCGAAGAAAAGATCGCGCAGCGATTTCGGTTTCACGGCCCGATGCGAAAGCTGCGCACCGGAAAATCGGCGAGCAAGTCCTGGCTCCTCAGGTGAGCGAGGTTGGTGTAAACCCCGAGGCGCGAGGAGGGATCGATGGCCAGACCGGCGTTGAATAGCTTCGTCCGAGGGGTCGCCGCGCTTCAGCTGGACGCAGCCGGCCGGCGCCGTTCGTCCTCGGCCGTCCGTGAGGCCGGGCTTGGAACCTGAGCTGGACGTCACGCCCTCGTTCGACGTGGCGGGGCGGGTCGCGCTGGTCACGGGCGCCGCGCGCGGCATCGGCCGCGCGTGCGCGATCGCGCTGGCGCGGGCCGGGGCCGACGTCGCGCTGGGGCTGCGGGCTCACGACGCCCCCGGGGACGTGGCCGACGTCGTGCGGGGGCTCGGCCGCCGCGCGCTGCCGCTGCAGATGGACGTCACGCGGCGAAGCGAGATCGCGGCCGCGGTGGCCGAGGCCGCCCGCGCGTTCGGCCGCATCGACATCCTGGTCAACAACGCCGGGATCGGTCCGCCCGCGCCGGCCGAGTCCGTGACCGAGCAGGACTTCGACGCCACGCTGGCCGTCAACCTGAAGGGGACGTTCTTCGTGAGCCAGGAGGTGGGGCGGCTGATGATTCGAACCGGCGCCGGCGGTCGCATCGTCAACCTGAGCTCGCAGGCCGGCTTCGTGGCGCTGCCGACGGAGTCCGTCTACTGCATGACCAAGGCGGCCATCGCGCACCTGACCAAATGCCTGGCCGTCGAGTGGGCGCCCCACGGCGTCAACGTCAACGCCGTCGCGCCGACGTTCATCCGCACGCCCGGCACCGTGAAGTGGCTGGCCGACGAGAGCTTCCGGCGCGACCTGCTGGCCCGCATCCCGCTGGGACGCGTGGGCGAGCCGCCCGACGTCGCGGCGGCCGTGGTGTATCTGGCGTCGCCGGCGGCCGCGATGATCACCGGCACGACGCTGCTGATCGACGGCGGCTGGACGGCGCGCTGACGCGCTCAGAGCCCCAGGGCAAAGCCGAAGCCGACGTGCAAGAACCGGGTGCGGGCGTCGACGTCGTACCCGTTCACGAACGTTCCCTGGAACCCGACCTGGTAGCCGATGTCGAACATCAGCGTCGCGTCGGGGCCGAACGCCGTTTCCCCGCCGACCGAGAAGTCCACCACGAAGCCGGCCGGGTCGGACACCCCCGACGACCAGGTCCCCGACGGCGGAGACAGGGTCGAGTAGCCGGGCGATACGCGCACGAACAGGCGGCGGTCGACGGCAAACGGATCCAGCAGCGTGAGCCGCGCGCGAAGGTCGTATTCGGTCCAGGACTGGCTGGCCCCCGGCGTTTTGACCTTCAACACGAACTGGGGCGACGCGCCGACCGCAAACCAGCGGGTCAGCGGCACGTCCAGGAAGGGCGCCACCGCGCCGGTCACGTCCGCGTCCGCGTTTGTCGTGGTCGTCGGCGTGCTGGTGGTCAGCGTCGCCGCCGGCAACAGCGAGAACGCGATGCCCAGCGTGACGGGCCCGCTGCTCCGTGACGGGGCGCTCGCAGCAGGCGAGATGACCGGCGGCCCCTCGGCCGCGCGAGTCGGGGCGGCTGGCGCAACCGGCGCCGTCTCTGCCGAGGCGACGGCCGGCGCTTGCACGGCCGGCGGCGCGGTCACGCGGGCGTCGCCGGTGTGCAGGAAACCCTGCCGGCCATCGGGCAGCCGGACGCGCAGCCACCCGTCCTGCACGTCTCGTTCTCCGCTCAACTTGTCCCCCGCGTGAACGCGGCCCAGCTGCGGCGCCACGTCGAACGGCGCGGTGTGAACCACCGACTCCGGCGCGGTCACGTCGACGGTGCCGCCCTCCGCTCGGGCGGGGCCGGTGCTGGCCAGAGAGATCGAGATGGTCACCAGAATCAGGAGCACGGAGCTGCGCACGCGCAGCATCGTACTACGCAGGGCGGCCCGCGGTCAGCGCCGGGACGCGGCCTGCAGCTGCTCGTCGAAGGCCGTCGCGTCCGTGTAGAGCAGCATGCTGTCGCCGAGGTCGGCGAACCGTCGCACGAAGTCGGCGGTGATCTGCACGTAGCGCGAGGCGGTCAACATGTGAATCCGGTGCAGCTCGTCGCGGTGGCGGCGCAGCCACGAGGCCCAGACATTGCTGACGTCGATGGACGCGCCGGTCGTGTTGCGCGCGTCGACGAACAGCTCGAACGACCCCTCGGACAGCAGATTGTCCAGGGCGCGCAGCGGGCGATCGCCGTGCTCGCCCACGTCGCGGCCCGCGATCACGACCACCACCACCGCCGGCGCGACCCGCGCGATCGAGAAGCTGACGTTGGAGCCGACCAGCTCGGTCCGCCGCTGGCTGTCGTTCACGCGCACATGCTGACACCGGCCTCCGCCTGGGGCAAGCTGCGGCCATGACGAGACTGGTCCGACGTGCTCTGTTGCTTGCTCTTTCCGTCGCCGCGCTGCCGGCCCGTGCCCAGATGGGCGATCCGATGAAAGTGACCTTGAAGACCACGCCCGTGGCGAACGGCGTGTCGATGATCGAAGGCGCGAACGGCTTCGCGGGCGGCAACGTGGCCGTGACGGTCGGCGACGACGGCGTGTTCGTGATCGACGACGAGCTGGCCCCCCTGAGCCCGAAGCTGAAGACGGCGCTGGCGTCGCTGTCGAAGAAGCCGGTGCGGTTCGTGGTCAACACCCACTGGCACGCGGACCACACGGGCGGCAACCCGGCGATGGCCGCCGCCGGCGCCGTGATCGTCGCGCAGGACAACGTGCGCAAGCGGCTGAGCGTCGATCAGGTGCGGGAGTTCATGGGCAAGCAGATGACGACGCCGGCGCTGCCGCTGGCCGCCCAACCGGTGCTGACGTTCGCCGAGGACGTCACGCTGCACCTGAACGGCGACGACGTGCACGTCATCCACGTCCCGGCCGCCCACACCGACGGCGATTCGATCGTCCACTTCAAGAAGGCCAACGTGATCCACTGCGGCGACGCGGTCATCCCCGGCTTCCCGCTGGTCGACGTCGACAGCGGCGGCACCTTCGACGGGTTCATCGGCGCGGCGGACAAGGTGCTGTCCCTGGCCGACGACAACACGAAGATCATCCCCGGGCACGGCGCGCTGATGACCAAGGCGGACGTCGCGGCCTTCCGGCAGATGCTGATCGAGGCGCGCGACCGCGTGGTCAAGCTGATGGCCGCCAAGAAGACCGTCGACGAGGCCAAGGCGGCCAAGCCGCTGGACGACCTGGAGGCTAAATGGGGCCAGGGCTTCGTGCACGGCGACTGGGTCGTGGCCAGCATCTACAAGACGCACGTGGCCGCACCGGCCGGCTCCGACAAGGGGCGCGGCAAACACGGCTCCGCCAAGTAGAGACTGCCCGGGACGGCAGGATGCGCGGGCGCAGTCGCAGGTTCGGGCGGCTGTGGGCGATGGTTGCCGCGGCCGCCGCCCTGCCGAGCGCCGCCGCGCGCGCCGACACGCTGGCGGAGGTGCGCGCGCGCGGGGCCTTGCGCTGGGGCGCCGACGAACAGGGCGGCGAGCCCTACGCCTACGAGGACCGCGCGCGCGGGGGGGCGCTGGCCGGCTTCGAGGTCGACCTGGCCGACGCGCTGGCGCGGGCGCTGGGCGTCCGGGCCGTCTTCGTGCAGAACGACTGGTCGACGCTGATCCCCTCGCTGGAGAGGGGCGGCTTCGACGTCGCGCTGAACGGCATCGAGGTGACGCCCGCCCGCGCCGCCCGCGTCGCGTTCACGCGCCCGTACTATCTGTTCACCGAGCGACTGGTGGCCCGCCGCGGCGATGGGCGCGTGCACGACCTGGCTTCGCTGCGCGGGCGGCGGGTCGGCACGCTGGCCAACACCCAGGCCTGGGATCTGCTGCGCGACGCGGGCGCCGTCGCGGTTCCGTACGAAGGCGTCGACGAGCCGTTCGTCGACCTCGAACACGGGCGCACCGACGCGGTCCTGCTGGACGACATCATCGTCGCGCGCTACCTGGGGCGGCACCCGTCGCTGAGCGCCGTGGGCGACGTCGCCGACGGGCGATATGCGATCGCGCTGCGCCCGGCGGACGAGAGCCTGCGCGCCGCGCTGGACCGCGCGCTGGGCGAGCTGATCGCCTCGGGCGAGTGGCGGCGAACGCTGGGCCGCTGGGGGCTGGACAACCCGCGCCAGGCCGGCCTGGCGCTGCGCGCGACAGGCTCCGAGGAGTCCGCCGTCGCCCGGCCGTCGCTGGCCGCAACCGCCGCCCGCCCGCTGACGGCGCGCCAGCTGGCGCTGTTCGCGCAGGGCGCGGTGGTCACGCTGGTCATCGCGCTGGCGGCGATGTTGCTGGCGGCGCCTGCCGGGCTGGCGCTGGCGCTGGCCCGCACCGAGTCGCGCCTGCTGGGGCGGCTGGCGGCCGCGTACGTCGAGGTCGTGCGGGGCACGCCCGTGCTGCTGCAGCTGTACCTCCTTTATTATGGGCTGGCGGGGGTGGTCTCTCTGAGCCCGTGGACGGCCGCCATCCTCGGGCTGGGCCTGAACTACGCCGCCTACGAGGCGGAGATCTACCGCGGGGCGCTGGCCGCCGTGCCGGCCGGGCAGTGGGAGGCGGCGCTGGCCATCGGGATGACCCGGCGCATGGCGCTTCGCGAGATCATCCTGCCGCAAGCGCTGCGACTGGCGCTGCCGGGCGTCACGAACGACTTCATCTCGCTGCTCAAGGACAGCTCGCTCGTGTCGGTGCTGACGGTGGTCGAGCTTACCAAACGGATGACCATCACGGCCGTCGACAACCGGGGCTGGCTGGGACCCGGGTTGCTCTGCGCGGCGCTCTACTTCTTGCTCGGGTACCCGTTCGCCCGGCTGGCGCGCCGCCTCGAGCGCCGAAACACCGCTGCGTGAGCGCGCGTCATCGTGCAGTTCGCACGAGTCGCGCGGACATCCATGCCGCAAGTTGCACGCCTCCGCGCACCCGGCCGGCCGGCCGAGCGGCTCTGCGATCGACCTCGGTTGGCGCGCCCCGTGCAGTCCACGGACGTGTCGTGATCCAACGAGCGCCCGCAGACGTCATCCCGCTCGCGTCGCGCCGGCGAACGCGGCCGGAGCCGCTGCCGGCGTCCACCGAGGAAGCCGGGCGCCCCAGACGGTCGGTTTTCGCCGTCGCGCTGGGCCTGGTCGCGCTGACCGGCGCGTTCATCGCCGGCCGGCAACATTCGCGCCTGCAGCAGGTGCGCAGCCTCGACCCCGAGGCGCGCGCCAGCATCTTCGCGCGCGCTCTCGACGACCTGAAGACGAGCTGCGCCGCCGTCGACCCGGCGGACGAGGTGCTGCGCGAGCACTGCCGCGACCAGGCGACGTTCCTGGTCATGTTCCCCGAGTGCGACGCCGCCTGCGAATCCCTCGCGGCCGCGGCGCTGCCGCACGCTCACCGATGAACCAACCAACCACGCGCGAGACGACCTGCCACCATGTCCTCATCCAAGACCTCGATCGCTCCTGAACCGGCGCCCACCGACCCGCGCGCTCACCTGCGCACGACCTCGTCCGGGCTCGCGGATCTGTCCGTCCCCGACACGTCCGACCCGACGACATGGGCGGCGCGCATCAAGCGCACGCTGTTCGGCAACCCGCGCGACATCCACGACGCGCGCATCTTCCACACCATCTCGCTGATCCCGTTCTTGGCCTGGGTGGGCCTGGGCGCCGACGGGCTCTCCTCGTCCGCGTACGGCCCCGAGGAGGCGTTCCGCAACCTGGGCGCGCACACCTACCTGGCCGTCGCGCTGGCCGGCGTGATGGCGCTGACCGTCTTCATCATCTCGGCCGCCTACCGGGGCATCATCGAGGCCTTCCCGCACGGCGGCGGTGGCTACGTCGTCGCGACGAAGCTGCTGGGGCGCGCGGCGGGCGTGACCTCCGGCTCGGCGCTGCTGGTCGACTACATCCTGACCATCACAGTGTCGATCGCCGCCGCCGGCGACGCGATCTTCAGTTTCCTGCCGCCGTCCGCGCTGGGGATGAAGATGCCGCTGGAGGTGCTGTTCATCCTGTCCCTCACGACGCTGAACCTGCGCGGCGCCAAGGAGTCGGCCATCGCGCTGGCGCCGGTGTTCCTGGTGTTCGTCTTCACGCACCTCGCGCTGATCGTCGGCGGCGTCGTGGGCCGCGTCCCCGAGCTGCCGGCCTTGACTCACACGGTCAGCACCGGCTTTCACGGCGGGCTCTCGACGCTGGGCCTGGGCGGCATGCTGCTGCTCTTCGTGCATGCCTACTCGCTGGGCGGCGGCACGTACACCGGCATCGAGGCCGTGTCGAACGGGCTGCCCATCATGCGCGAGCCGCGCGTGCAGACCGCCAAGCGGACGATGGTCTACATGGCGACGTCCCTGGCCTTCACCGCCTCGGGACTGCTGCTCTGCTACCTGCTGTGGCACGTGACCCCCGTCGAGGGCAAGACCATGAACGCCGTGCTCGCCGAGCGGCTGACCGCGCACCTGCCGCTGGGCCGCGTGCTGGTCGTCGTCACGATGGTCTCCGAGGGCGTGCTGCTGGTCGTGGCCGCCCAGGCGGGGTTCATCGACGGACCGCGCGTGCTGGCCAACATGGCCGTCGACTCCTGGGTGCCGCGCCGCTTCGCCGCGCTGTCGGATCGCCTCACGACCCACAACGGCATCACGCTGATGGGGGCGACGTCGCTGATCGCGCTCCTCTACACGAAGGGGGACGTCGGCCAGCTGGTGGTCATGTACAGCATCAACGTCTTCCTGACGTTCTCGCTGTCGATGTTCGGGATGCTGCGCGCGACCTGGCGCGACCGGCGTGGAACCGAGCGCTGGCTGCGCAAGCTGGCCCTGTTCTCGGTCGGCTTCGGGCTGTGCGCGACGATCCTGGTCATCACCGTGCTGGAGAAGTTCCGCGAGGGCGGGTGGATCACGCTGCTGTGCACGGGCGCCGTCATCGCGCTCTGCTTCGTGATTCGCGGCCACTACCGCCGGGTGCGGTACCGGCTGGCGTCGCTGTATCAGGACGTCAAGCACCTGGGCGCCGTGCAGCTGCCGCCCATCCCCATCACGAACCACAGCGCGCCGACGGCGGCGGTGCTGGTCCCCAGCTTCGGCGGCATCGGCATCCACACGGCGCTCAACGTCTTCCGGTCGTTCCCCGGCCACTTCAAGAATCTGGTCTTCATCTCGGTCGGCATCATCGACTCGGGCGGCTTCAAGGGGGCCGAGGCCGTGGAGTCGCTGGAGGCCGACACCGAGGCGATGCTGCAGCGCTACGCGTCGGTGGCCACGGAGCTGGAGGTCCCCTCCGAGTACGTGTTCTCTATCGGCACGGACGCCGTCGCCGAGGCCGAAAAGCTCTGCCTGGCCGTCATGCGCAAGTTCCCGGTCGTGACCTTCTTCGCCGGCAAGGTCGTCTTCGAGCGCGAGCGCTGGTACCAGCGCCTGCTGCACAACGAGACCGCGCTGGCGATCCAGAAGCGGCTCTACTGGGCGGGCGCCACCATGGTCGTGCTGCCCGCGCGCGTGACCGGCGTCAGTTGACCCCTTGACCTCGGCGCGGCGCGCCGCGCCGCAGTTTTCTCGACGCGCCGTCCCTGGCATTCTCGCGTCGTGGAGACATCCGCTTCGCCCCCGGGCGGCCCGCCCGGAGCCCACCGCGTCCGGGCGGTTCTCGCCGCCCTGTTCGCCCTGGCCGTCCTCGTCGGCGTCGGCGTGAGCCTGAACGAGCTGCAGCCGGTTCGACTCTGGACGGCCCCCGCCTACCTGAGCGTCTGGATCTGCACCACGGTCCTCATGGCCAGCTGTCTTTCTTTCGGCAACTGGTTCCTGCGGCGCGTGCTGGGCCTGACACTGCCGCTGACCGAACAGCTGATCGTGGGGCTGGCGCTGGGCGTGCTGGTCTTCGCCCTCGGGATCTTCCTCTTCGGCGTGCTGCACGCGCTGGGGGCCTAGACCTTCTTCCTGTGGCCGCCGCTGCTGGGCGCGATCGGGCTGCGGGACCTGATCCACGACGCGCGCCGCCGGATTCCCCGCGTCGCGCGGGTGCTGTTCGCCGCGCGTGGCGTCCGCCTGGCGTTCGTCGTCGCCGGGTTCGTCGCCGTCGCCGCCGTGTTCCTGCCGGTGCTCTCGCCGTCGAACACGGGCTACGACGCGCGCTGGTACCACCTGGGCATCGCCGAGCAGTACGCGTCGCGCGGCGCGATCGAACGCTTCGCCGAGGGGTTCTTCAACGGCGCGCAGCCCCAGCTGGCGACTTGGCTGTACACCTGGGCGTTCCTCTGCCCGTGGGGCGGGGAGTGGCAACGGATCACGCTGGCCTACCACGTCGAGTTCGCGCTGTTCGTCGCGACGCTCGCGGGGCTGCCGGCGGGCATCCGCTGGCTGGCGGGGCGCCGCGCGCCGTGGGCGGCCTGGGCGGCTTTCTTCCTTTTTCCCGGAATCTTCCTCTACGACAGCATGCTCTGCCTGGGCGCCGACCATGTGCTGGCGTTCTGGGCGCTGCCGGTGCTGCTCGCGTTTCGCCGCCTGCTGCGGCCGTCCGACTGGCGCGACCAGGTCCTGTTCGGAAGCCTGATCGGGGCGGCCGCGCTGACGCGCATCCAGGGGCTGTACCTGTTCGGTGGGCCGTTGCTGGCCCTCGGGCTGCGCGCGCTCTGGTTGCTGTCACGGCCCGCCGGGCGCGTCGAGGGCCGGGCGCTGGTGCGCGGCCTGGGCGTCGCGGCGGCGATCGCGCTGCTGGTGTCCGCGCCGCACTGGCTGAAGAACCTGGTTTGGTACGGCGATCCGTACTACCCGATCCTGGCCCGCTTCTTCCCGTCCCACCCGCTGGCGCCCGGCGTGAACACGACGCGCGACGCCTTCTTCACGTTGCAGGGGATGCCCACCGGCGAGGCGGCGCGCGAGACCATCAAGGAGGCCACGGCGCTGGGCCTCACCTCCCACGACTGGTCGACGTTCCACCACAAGTGGCCCGTGTTTTTCGTGTTCTTTCCGCTGGGGGTGACCGCGGCGCTGACGGCGTCGGGCGCGCGGCGGCGGAACGCGCTGCTGGTGCTGGGGATGACGGTCCTGGCCGTGGTCATCTGGTGGGTGTCGTACCACCAGGACCGCTACCTGGGCGCCGTCGTCCCCTGGATGGCGATCGTGACCGCGGCGGCGCTGTGGCAGGCCTGGCAGGCGGGGCGCTGGTGGCGCGCGTACGTGGGCATCCTGATCGCCGTGCAGCTCCTGTGGTCGGGCGACTACGTCGGCTTCTCGAATCACCCGCTCAACGACGAGAAGAACCCGATCGCCATCTCGCTGTCGGCGCTGGCGGCGCCCTTTCATGGGCACGACGCGCGCGGCGTGCTGGACCAGGGGCTGGTCGACATCGGGCGCAGCGTGCCGCCGCGCGCCCGACTGCTGATGCACGAGTACGACCTGCGCGTGGGGCTCTGGCGCGCGGTCGTCACCGACGTGCGGGACTCGCAGGGCGGGATCGACTACGCGCACGAGCGCTCCGCGGACTCGCTGGCCGCGACGCTGCGGCGCATGGGGGTGACCCACGTCGTCTGGTCCGGCACCTGGTCGGCGGGGCGAAACAGCCTGGCCGACGACCTCGCGTTCTACGACTTCGTCGATCGCCTGCCGCCGCACGCGAACGTCGGGGGCCGGGACGTCGCGCCGCTGCCCGCGACCGTCTGGGGGCAACCGCTGGGGCTCGCCTACGTCGTCGACTGCGGGTTGCGCGGGCCCTGGCGCGTGGGCGACGTCGACGCCGGCCTTGCCGGCCAGATCCCGCCGATCGCGGGGCGACCGTCCCGCGAGGCAGCGAACTTCGTCGTGGTGCGCAGCGGCTGCGACCCCCACGCGGCGCCCGGCACCGTGGGGCCGGAGATCGCCCATCGAAACGATTGGAAGTTCTTTCGTTTGACGCCATGATCGCCGGGAGTTCGACATGGCGCTTCCATTTCTGACCGATCCCGATCGAACCCGGTTTTGCTACCTGCGGCTGCGGCGCCTCAAAGAGGCCACGCACGACCCCGCGGTCGTGGCGGCGCTGGCGCGCGAGCTGGAGGTCGCCGACGGGACGCTCTCGGGGATCGAGAAGCGCATCGAAGAGCTGCGGTCGGCGGCCGGCTCGTTCTGGCACGACGTCGCGGTCCCCGAGATCCTGGCCGCCTCGATCTTCAAGGCGCGGCCGCACGCGCCCGAGGCCGTCGACGCCTTCTTCCGGCCGGTGCCCGCGCTGCAGGATCTGTCGAAGCCGCTGTCCGAGTGGCTGCACGTGTCGGGGCTGACGCCGCAGGCGGGCGGCGTGCCGCGCACGGGCCGCGCCAACCTGATCGGCCACCGGGGGGGCGGCACGATCGCCTCGCCGCGCACCGTCGGGATCGAGGCGGTGAACGACCCCGCCGAGATCGCCGCCACGCTGGCGGACAAGAGCATCGACAACACGCACGCCGGCTACGTGGCCTGCACGCCGGCGGTCGCCGCGGGCTTCCTGTGGCTCAACGCCAGCCGCTCCGGCAGCTGGGACGCGGGGGCGCTGCAGCGCGGGCTGCAGCCCTCGGGCCGCGGGCTGCTGATCGTCGAAGGCGACGCGGTCGCGCAGGCGATCCTTCCGAAAGAGCGCAAGCCGGACAAGGCGCTGCTGCAGCAGCTGGCCGTCGACCTGCAGTCCGGCGCGCGGAAGCCCTGACCCCGGCTACGGGCCGCGGAGCATCGCCGTGCGCAGCGCCGCCAGCGACGCCGGCGAGCCCGTGAACAGGTGCTTCGGGTAGCGGCGGTACGACAGCATCGCCCGGTAGGTCTCGGCGGCCTGGTGCTCGTTCAGGTTGAGGCCCGCCAGGTACTGCAGCCGCAGGTTGTCGTCCCGGTTGATCTGCGCGTCGCGCAGCCACGCCGCGAGATCCGGCGCCGTGCCGCCGTAGGTGGCTAGCATCGCGGTCGCCGAGGTGAAGCCGATCTCGCGCAGTGACTTGGCCATCACGGCCATGTCGGGCTGCGCCAGCAGCGCGGTCATCCTGTCGACGTCGAAGGGGCCGCGATTCTTCGACCCCACCATCACCATGTCGTAGCCCTCGCCGCCGACCGTGTTACCGAAGATGAGACCGTCGGGGAACGCCTGGAAGAACGTGGCCACCTCGCTCTTCACGGTGGCGGTGTTGCTCTCGTACAGCGGGACCCACACCGTGACGACGCCGCCCGGGTTCAGGTGGCGCTTGGCCAGCTCCCAGAACTCCCGCGTGTACAGCGTCGCCGCGCCCTTGACCCAGGGGTCGAACGGTCGGACGTGATGGCGTCGAACGTCTGCTTCGTCGTGGTCAGGAAGTGGCGGCCGTCGTCGATCGCGACGTGTACCTTGGGGTTGCGGATGAGGTCGTTGTTGTAGTCGGCGAAGCGCCCCGCCACCTCTTTGGGGACCAGCCCCTCGATCTCCGCGATGGTCAGGCGCTCGACGCGCGGGTCGACGCTGACCGCGCCGGCCGTCACGCCCGCGCCGCACGCGACGACCAGCACGTTGCGCGGCGACTCGACCAGCAGCGTCGTCAGGTGGCCCAGCATCCGCTGCAGGCGCATGTCCTGCGGCTGGCTCGAGGCCTGAGTCTTGCCCGCGTTGTGGTAGCTGAGGATACCGAGCTTGCTGCGTGAGACGGCCAGGTCTGCGCTCAGCCCTTCGCCCACGTACAGGTAGCGCTCGCCGTCGTGCAGGGTCGCGGCCATCGTGCGCCCGTGGCCGACCAGCATCGGCGGCAGCGGCGGCACCTGCCGGCCGACGACGATGGCCAGCTGCACGACCACCACCGTCCAGATGACGCCCGTGCGCGACAGCCGCGGGATCTGCGAGCCGGCCGTGAACGCGGGGCCCAGCGCGGCGACGGCGGCGACGGCCGCCAGCGCCAGCAGCAGGCACTCCGCGCGGCGGGTGCCCAGCCACACGACGACCAGCAGGCTGAAGGCCAGCGCGCCCACGATCGCGCCCGCGGTGTTGGCGGCGTAGACGCGCCCCACGACGCGCCCGCCGTCCTCCGCGCCGGACGCCACCGACGCCAGCGCCAGCGGGAAGCTGGCGCCCCACAAGCAGGCGGGCGGTAGCACGGCCCACAGACAGCGAGCCAGATCGATCTGGAATTCGAACCAGGGGCCCGACGCGATCATCGGATTGACGGGCCAGTAGGGGAGTGAGCCCGTGAGGTTCCAGGCCGTCCACCCGATGGCGCCGATCAGCAGAAGCTGAGTCACGCCCAGCGCGAACCGCGGCGCGGCCGTGCGGCGCGCGACGGTCGAGCCGGCCGCGCTGCCCAGCGCGATGCCGATCAGGAACACGGCCAGCACGATCGAGAACGTGTACGTCGTGGCGCCCATCAGCAGCGCCAGCAGCCGCGTCCAGACGATCTCCGCCCCCAGCGCGGTCGCGCCCGACAGCGCGATCGCCAGGTACACGGCCCAGCCGCCGGTCGCCGACGCCGGTGCGGCGGCGTCCAGCCGGCCGCCCGCGTCGTCGGAGGTCGTGGGGGCGGGGGGCGGCGTCGCGGGCGTCACGCGCGCCAGCGCCAGCGCGCCCGCGGCGACCGCGAGGTTGATCAGCCCCGCCACCAGCGTGGCCGCGCGCATGTCCCAGACGCGCAGCAGGTAGAAGCCCGCCAGCAAGCAGCCGAACACCGCGCCGACCGTGTTGCCGCCGTAGAAGAAGCCCAGCCGCGCCACCCCGCGCGGCGTGGTCTGCACCCAGCGCGCGACGGCCGGCAGCGTCGCGCCCATCAGCACCGTCGGCGGCAGCAGGCACAGCGCGGCGAAGACCCCGCGCAGAAGCAGCCCCGGGATGCCGTGGCCGACGATGGCGACGTAGGCCCCCCGCACGGCCGGCATGGCCACCAGGACCAGCAGCCCGCAGGCGGCGATTGCCAGCTCGATGACGGCGTAGAGGCGCAGCGGGTGGCGGCCGGGGCGGACGAAGCGGGCCAGCGCCACGCTGCCGATTCCCATGCCGCCCATGAACGTCGCCAGCAGCACGCCGATCGACACGGCGGACGAGCCGATCACGAACTGCAGCAGCTGCAGCCAGATCACCTCGTAGATCAGCGCGGCGCCGCCGCTGCCCACGAACAGCAGCAGCACGATCCAGAACGATCGGTCGAATGCCGTCTGGGTCGCCGCCGGTGTGCGCAGCGCGCGCGCCCAGGCCCAGCCCCCGGCCACCAGCGCCAGCGACACCAGCAGGACCAGCACTTGCGACAGCGGGGGCGGCGGGGGCACGGGGACGCCGTCGTCGACGTAGTGCTCGTCGGGCGGGATCGGGGCGGCCGCCATGGGCGACTCGACGGTGCGGAAGGCGGGCGGGAACGGGGAGGGGCGCGCGCAGAAGACGGCCATCTCGGCGATCGAGAAGGCGCCGTCGCCAACCGCGTCGCCGACGCGCAGGTAGCGGACCGTCGCCGACGGGATCTCCACCGCGCGCGCGCGCATGCCCGGCCCGCGCTCGACGACGTTGGCGACGACCGTCAGCACCTCGAAAGTGCCGGCGTTGCCGTCCGGCGAGCCGCTGATCGTGTACGTGTCGTTGGCGTCGGCCTCCAGATAGACGGCGCCGATCGACTGCGGGCGCCCGAGGTCGTAAGTCAGCGATCCGCCCGGCTGCAGCTTCAGCATGGGCGGGCCGTCCCAGACGGCCCCCTCCGCCACGACCGCGCCGTCCGTCACCAGGGACGAATCCCCGGTGATGGCGGTGCTGGCGACCGGGCGCCGCCCGGCCAGGAGGTTCGTTCCGTCGCAGGTGGCCGGCGCCGCGGCGTGTGCCGTCGAGGCGAGGGACGCGGCCAGCACGACGGTCAGCAAGCGCGCAGTGACCGACACGGCCGGCCAGTCTGGCCCCACCGCCCGAGCGGGGTCAAGCCAGGCTCCCAGCAGGGGCAGCGACCGTCGCCGTCAGCGCAGCTCGACCACCGAGGCGCCGTCGCCGCCCTGGCGGGGCGTGCCCGGGGCCCAGCGCGCGACGTACGGCGACTCGTCGAGATAGGCGCGGATCCGCTTGCGCAGCGCGCCCGTCCCGTGGCCGTGCACGACGATGTGGTGGCTCTGGCCCGACAGCGCCGCGCGATCGAGGTAGGCCTCCAGCGCGGCGACCGCGTCGTCGCCGTCGCGCCCGCGAACGTCCAGCGTGTGACCTCCCGACGGCGACACCAGCGCCAGCGGGTCGTCGCCCGATGGCGGCGCCGGCTCCGCGGCCGCGCGGCGCGGCTGGTGCGCGCGCGCCTTGGCCGCTGCCGACGGTGCGGCCCGCAGCTCTTCGGCCGATACGTCGACGGTCATCGCGCCGACCGTGACCTTGGCCCGCCCGCGCGCGTCGGGCAGCTGCGCCAGCACACCGGCCTGCCCCAGCCGCTCGACGAACACCCGGGCGCCCAGCTCCAGCCGGGGCGCTGGTGGGCGAGCCTCCGGTTCGGCGTCCGGCAGCGTCATCCGCGCCTTTGCGTCGTCGGCCGCGCGGGTGACCGCCGCCCGGGCCGCCTCCGCCGCGCGCGACGTGTTGGCCGCCTGCGCCTCGCGCACGATGGCGCGCAGCGCTTCGCGGGCTTCGGCGACGGCCTCCTCGACGGCCTCGCGCGCGTGGCGTCCCAGCTCGCGCTCGCGCCGCTCCAGCGCCTCGGCGGCCGTGCGCTGCGCGTCGGCCGTTGCCGCGGCGTCGGCGGTCGCGTCCGCCAGCCGCTCGGCCTCCTTGGCCAGCGCCGCCTCGCGCGCCTCCAGCCGGGCGATCACCGACTCCAGGCTGACGCTGGGGGCGCCCGCCAGCTCGCGCGCCCGCTGCAGGATCTCCTGGGGCATGCCCATGCGCGCCGCGATGTCGAACGCGTACGATCGGCCGGGCGCGCCCACGATCAGCCGGAACGTCGGCTGCAGGTGATCGAGGTCGTACTCCATGCCGGCGTTCGCGAACCGCGCGTCGCCTTCGCCCAGCGCCTTCAGGCTGTCGTAGTGGGTCGTGATGACCGCCAGCGCGGGGCGGTCCGCCAGCGCCTCCGCCGTCGCCCGCGCCAGCGCGGCGCCCTGGTCCGGGTTGGTGCCCGCCATCAGCTCGTCCAGCAGCACCAGCGTCGCGCCCTGCCGCGAACCCTCGAGGATTCGCACCAGGTTGCCGAGGTGCCCCGAGAACGTCGACAGATCGCCCAGCACCGACTGCTTGTCGCCGATGTCGGTCAGCACCGCGTCGAAGAACCCGACCCGGCTGTTGGGCGCCGCCGCGACCAGCAGGCCGGCGCGCGCCATCTGCGCCGCCAGCCCGATCGCCTTCATGAGGACCGTCTTGCCGCCCGCGTTCGGGCCGCTGACGACCAGGATCCGCGCCGCCGCGCCGCCCAGCGCGACGTCGTTGCTGATCACCTTGCCGCTGTCCGCGCCGCGCGCCAGCGCCAGCAGCGGGTGGCGCAGCTGGTTCAGCTGCAGCGACGGCGCTTCTCCGTCGCCCTCGCGCTCGCCGCGGTCGTCGATCGCGATCGCGTTGCCGCCGTAGGCGACCGCCAGGCGCCCCGCCGCCGTGCGCGCGTCCAGCACGCCCAGCGTCTCCGCCGTGCGCCGCAGCGCCTTGGCGGCGATGGCGACCTCCATCGTGACCGCTTCGAGAATGCGCCGCGACTCGCGCCGGATGTCGAGCTCCAGCACCTTCAGGCGGTTGTTGGCGCCCACCAGCGCCGTCGGCTCGACGAACACCGTCTCGCCCGTGCGCGACGTGTCGTGCACGATCCCCAGCCCCATCGACTTGGCGCTGGCCTTCAGCGGCAGCACGTACCGGTCCGACCGGATCGTGAAGTATTCGTCCTGCAACACGGGCGCGAAGTTGTCGTCGCGG
>CAZPUH010000139.1:0-2205 GCA_964589215.1 uncultured Myxococcales bacterium
CGGGCACCGGCGGCGCCGCGGGCGGCCGTGCCGGCGCGACCGGCCCGGGCGGCGCGGGCGGCAGCGCTCCCGCGACCGGGACCCTGTTCGTCGCGCCCGACGGCACCGACGCGAACCCCGGCACGATGGCGCAGCCGCTGAAGACGGTGGCCCACGCCCGGGACCTGGTGCGGACCATGACGGCCGCCATGACCGGGGACATCGTCGTCTACCTGCGCGGGGGCACCTATCCGCAGGCGACCACGCTGACCTTCGCCAACGCCGACTCGGGGAAGAACGGCTTCTACGTGAAGTACATGGCCTACACGGGCGAACAGCCGATCATCACCGGCGGGCAGCCGATCACCGGCTGGACGCTGTCCGACACGGCCAACAACATCTACACGGCCAGCGGAATCACGGCGCGGTTCCGGCAGCTCTACGTCAACGGGGTCAAAGCCATCCGCGCGCGCAGCCCGAACCTGGGCGCGAACGGCGCGCCCAACTTCAACCGGCTCACCGCCGCCGACGACACGGCGCAGACGATCCAGGTCGCCGCCTCCGAGGTCGGAACCTGGAACAACCTCACGAAGGTCGAGATGCACCTCATGACCGGGTGGGGCGACAACACGCTGCGCCTGGCGTCGGTCACGACCTCGGGCAGCGCGGCGACCATCAAGGTGCAGAGCCCGGAGAGCACGATCGTGTTCGTCCGCCCGTTCCCGCACCTGGGCGGCCAGTTCGGCGGCTTCACGAAGCACGCCTACTACTTCGAGAACGCGCTGGAGTTCCTGGACCAGCCCGGCGAGTGGTACCTGGACGAGACCAAGAACGTGCTGTCGTACAAACCGCGCTCCGGCGAGGACATGAGCAAGGCGGTCGTCGTCGCGCCGGTTCTGGAGACCATCGTGAGCATCACCGGCACCAGCACCGCGGATCAGGCCAGCTATCTCTGGTTCCAGGGGATCACGTTCGCGCACTCGAACTATCTGCGGCCCAGCCAGTCGGGGTTCTGCGACGCGCAGGCGGGGCAGTACAACCTGACCGCCACCACTGACAACAAGCAGACCATCGGGCGGCCGCCAGCCGGGGTCAGCGTCACCAACGCGAACCACGTTCACTTCGAGCGCAACATTTTCACGCAGATGGGCGCGACCGGACTGGATCTGGTGTCCGGCACGCACGACGACATGGTGATCGGCAACGTGGTGACCGACGTCGCCGGCAACGGCATCTCGGTGGGGAAGTTCGTGGCCAGCGAAACGACCGAGTACCACGTCCCGTACAACCCGTCCGACAAGAACGAGATCTGCACGAACGACACGATCAAGGACAACTACGTTCACCACGTGACGACGGAGTTCCAGGGCGCGGTTGGCATCGCGGCCGGCTACCCGAAGCAGCTCGACATCGAGCACAACGAGGTCGCCGACACGGCCTACACGGGCATCTCGGTGGGTTACGGCTGGACCAGCACCGTCAACGCCATGTCCAACAACAAGATCAACGCCAACAACGTCCACCACGTCTGCCAGATCCTGGCCGACGGCGCGGCGCTCTACACGCTGTCGAACCAGCAGCCCGCGTCGGAGATGCAATACAACTACCTCCACGACTACCAGACCACGCAGTGGGCCGACTACGGCGACAACGGCATTTATCTAGACGAACAGACGTCCGGCTACACGGTCGCCCACAACGCGATGGTCAACGCGCCGACCAACGTCGTGCGCAACCAGAACGGGCAAGACACCATCACCGACACGCCGACCAGCAACCCGCAGTCGGTGAACGCGATGGCGGGCATCGAGTCCGCTTACGCCGACATCAAGACCCTCACCATTCCTCTTCCGTCCTTCTGACGGACGCTCGACCACCGACGGAGGCACCATGAACGATCCTGACGTTTTCGCCCGGGCGCGGCGCTCTGCGACGCCGGCCCGCTGGGCTCTGTGTGTCGTGTTGACGGCCGCCGCCTGCGGCTCCAGCTCGAGCGGGTCCGACAGCGGCACGGGCGGGAGCCCCGGGCAGGGGGGGACCACCGCGTCCGGTGGGACCGGCGGCACGGCCCGCGGCAGCGGCGGCGCGACGACCGGCGCGACGGGCGGCTCGTCAGGGGGCTCGACGGGGACCGGCGGTCAGGCGGGAGGTACGACGGCCAGCGGCGGGCGCTCGGGTGACGCCGGCACCGGCGGCAGCGGGGACCAGTCGGGGCGTGGCGGCCAG
>CAZPUH010000140.1:0-5074 GCA_964589215.1 uncultured Myxococcales bacterium
GCCCGCGCGGCGGGGCGGCGCCCGCCGCCGTCGGCCAGACCAGCCAGGCGTCGTCCCCCAGCGCCGCCGACAGGGCCGCCTCCAGCGCCGCGCGCGCCTGCTCGCCCGCGGCCACGTCGCGCGGGCCGACCTCCAGCGCGCGGGCCACGCGCCCCGCGATGAGGCGCCCGAACCGCGGCCGGTGCTGGGCGATCCACGGCCCGTGCAGCGCCGCCAGCTCGGCGTTCTGAAGCGCCAGGTAGCCGGACAGCCAGGCGTCCGCCGGAGCCGCGGCCTCGACGTCGATCGGCTCCAGCGGCAGTCGAAGGCGCGCGGACAGCCGCCGCGCGGCCTCGTCGAACGGCAGGACGGCCTCCGGATCCAGAAGGCGCGCGACGGACAGCGCGACCACCAGCCGAGAAGGCCGCCCGCGGCGCGGTCGCCCCTCCAGCAGAGCGTCGCCGACCGACGCCAGCGTCCCCCCGTCGCGCGCGAACCACCCCACGGTGTCGAAGCGCGGCGCCAGCGGCAAGACGCCGTCCGTCGGGACCGCGCCGTGGCTGGGACGGAAACCGAACAGGCCGCAGTGCCCGGCCGGGACGCGCACGGAGCCGCCGGTGTCGGTGCCCAGCGCGAAGTGGCAGTGGCCGCCCGCGACCGCCGCCGCCGACCCCGACGACGACCCGCCGGGGACGCGGTCCGGACACCGGCTGTTGATCGGTGTGCCGTAGTGCGCGTTCTCGCCGGTCAGGCTCAGCGCCAGCTCGTCGCTGATCGTCAGGCCCACCAGCGTGGCGCCCGCGTCCAGCAACCGCGCGACCGCGGGCGCGGTGCCGGTGGCCGGCGCGTGGGTCTCCAGCCAGGTGGGGTTGCCGAAACAGGCGGTGGCCCCCGCGACGGCGAAGACGTCCTTGGCCGCGAACGTGAGCCCGGCGAGCGGACCCGACGGGGCCCCGGTCAGGTGAACCCGGGCGTGCTGGCAGAATGCGCTGGTCGCCGTCGAAGCCTGCGCCGTCAATGTCCGCCCCGCATGAACGGCAAGGTGAGCGCCGCCGGCGGCCGGCTGCGCCGGATCAGCCCGGAGACGGCCACCAGCGCCAGCACGTACGGCAGCATGACCAGGCCGGCCGTCGGGATCGGAACACCCAGCGCCGGCAACACGAACTGCAGCGAGCTCGCGGCGCCGAACAGCAGGCAGGCGCCCAGCACCCCGGCCGAGCGCCAGCCGCCCAGGATCACGGCCGTGACCGCCAGGTAGCCGGCGCCGTTGGTCATCCCCTCCGTGAACGTGCTGATGGACGCGACGGAGATGAACACGCCCGCCAGCCCCGCGCAGGCGCCCGCGTAGAGGACGGCCAGCGTGCGCACGCGCTGGACCGGGATGCCGGCCTGGTCGGCGGCGCGCGGGTTCTCGCCGGCGGCCCGCACCGCCAGCCCGAACGGCGTGCGCGTGACCAGCCACCAGGTGAGGCCCACGATCAGGAACGCGGCGTAGACCAGGCCGGTCTGCTGGAACAGCGCCGGTCCCAGGAAGGGGAGGCGCGACAGGATCGGCACCGACAGCGTTCCGAACGAGGGGATCTGCTCGCGCGACAGGCCGCCGAAGATCTGGCGGTAGAGGAAGGTCGTCGCCCCCAGCGCGAAGATGTTGAAGCCGATGCCGACCACCAGCTGGTTGGCGCGCGCGCGCACGCTCAGCACGGCCTGCACGGCGGCCAGCAGCAGCGCCGCGACGACGCCACACAGCAGGCCGACCAGCGGATGCCCGGACAGCTTGGCCCCCAGCGCGCCGGCGAACGCCGCCGACAGCATCATGCCCTCCAGGCTCAGGTTCAGCACGCCGGCCTTCTCGCTGACCATCTCGCCCGTCGCCGCCAGCAGCAGCGGCGTCGACAGGCGCAGGGCCGACGAGACGAACTCTTGCAGCGTCTCCCTCATGCCTTGCTCCGGCGGCCGAGCGCGGCGGCCGTGGCCATGGCCACCACCATCACGCCCTGGCAGATGACGACGATGGCCGACGGCACCGACGCGCTCATCTCCATCGACATGCCGCCGGAGCGCAGGCAGCCGAACAGCAGCGCGAAGGCGACCACGGCCGTCGCGGAGCCGCGCGCCAGCAGCCCGACCACCAGCCCGTCGAAGCCGAACCCCGACGAGAAGCCGCTGGTCAGGTAGTGCTGGTCGCCCTGGATCATGATGGCGCCCGCCAGGCCGCCCAGCGCGCCGCTGCCGGCCAGCGCGCCGATCAGCAGCTTCTCGACGGGGAGTCCGGCGCGGCGCGACGCGGTCTCGTTCAGCCCGACGGCGCGCAGCTCCAGGCCGACCGCGCTGCGGGCCAGCAGCACGCCGACGGCGATCGCCACCAGCAGCTCGATGACGATGCCGATGTGCAGCGGCAGACCCGAGCCGCCGGTCAGCACCGGAAGCTGGGTGCGGGCCGGGATCTCCAGCGACTCGGGCAGCGTCGCCGAGTCGGTCATGGGCTGGCGCAGCAGGTGCACCGACTGCACGGCGCCGTACACCAGCTGCGTGGCGATGAAGGTCAGCAGCAGGGTCGTGATGACCTCGTTGCTTCCGCGACGCGCCTTCAGCACCCCGGCCAGCGCGCCCCACAGCGCGCCCGCCAGCGTGCCGGCCAGCAGCGGGAACAGGACCGCCAGCGGCCCCGGCAGGCGGGCCGCCCCCCACGACAGCGAGGCCGCCGTCGCGACCATCCCGCCCACGCAGATCTGCCCCTCGCCGCCGACGTTGGTCAGGTTGGCGCGCTCCGCGAGGATGAAGCCCAGGCCGACCAGCGCCAGCGGCACGCCGCGGGTCACCGAGCCGACCATCGCGTAGGGCGAGCCCGCGACGCCGTCCCAGAAGGCCGCCAGCGCGTCCTTCAGCGGGACGCCCGTCGACTTCACCAGCAAGAGCCCCAGCCCCAGCGCGCCGACCAGCGCCCCCAGCGGCAAGAGGCTGCTGGCGCTGGCGCGCAGGCGGCGCGGCTTCGCGGCGCCCGCGGCCGCGACCGACACGGCGTCGACGGTCATGCGGCCGCCGCCTGCTGGCCGGACATCAAGCTGCCGACGGCGTCCTTGTGATCGGGGTGGGCGGGCAGCTCGCCGACGATGCGCCCGCGGTAGATGACCAGCACGCGGTCGGCGACCGCCAGCAGCTCGTCGAGCTCGCTGGAGACCAGCAGCACGCCGGCCCCGCGCGCGCAGGCGCCGCGGATGGCCGTGTACACCGCCTCGACGGCCCCCACGTCCAGGCCGCGGGTCGGCTGCGCCGCCAGCAGGAACACCAGCGGATCCAGGGCCAGCTCGCGCGCCAGCACCACCTTCTGCTGGTTGCCGCCGGACAGGCTGGACATGGGCGCGTTCGGGCCGGCGGCGCGGACGTCGTGCGCCTTCATGCGCTCCTCGGCGGCGCGCGCCATCTGGTCGCGCCGCAGGAGGCCGAACCGCCGGTAGCGATCCAGCGAGCCGAGCAGCAGGTTCTCGGCGACGCTGAGCTGCAGGTGACAGCCGACCGCGTGGCGGTCCTCGGGGATGATGCCCACGCCCAGGCGCGACAGCTCCCGCGGGGGGAGGCCGGTCACGTCCTTGCCGCCGATCAGGACCCGGCCGGCGGTGGGCGCGCGCAGGCCGGCCAGCACGGCCCCCAGCTGGCTCTGGCCGTTGCCTTCGACGCCCGCCAGGCCGACGATCTCGCCGCGCCGGACGCTCAGCGACAGGTCGACCCGGGTGACGCCGCCCGGGTCGCGCACGACCAGACCGTCGAGGCGCAGCGCCTCTTCGGACGAGGCGTTCGTGCCCGCGCTCTCGATGCGCGGCGCTGACTTGAAGTCCAGCGGGCGGACCTCGCGCCCCACCATGGCGCTGACCAGCGCGCCCAGATCGGCGCCCGCCGACATGGTCACCGTCTCGACGACGCGGCCGCGCCGCAGGACCGTCGTGCGGGTCGCGATCTCGGCGATCTCGGCCAGCTTGTGGGTGACCAGCACCAGGCCGCACCCGCGCGCCGCCAGGCGGCGGCAGATCTCCAGCAGCGCCTTCACCTCGCGGGGCGGCAGCACCGCCGTCGGCTCGTCCAGCACCAGCAGCCGCGGCCCGTCGAGCAGGCAGCGGAGCACCTCGATGCGCTGCCGCTCGCCGACGGACAGCTCCTCGACGGGCCGGTTCAGGTCGACCTCCAGCCCGTACTCCTCGCACAGCGCCCGCACGCGCACGGCCATCTGATCGTGCTTCAGCGACCGGCCCGTGGTCCTGCCCAGCAGCATGTTCTCGAGGGCGGTCATGTTCCCCACCAGCGAGAAGTGCTGGTGGACCATGGCGATCCCCGACGCCAGCGCGTGCGCCGGCCCCACCGGGTGAAAGCGCCGGCCCCCGAGGTGCAGCTGGCCGGTGTCGGGCCGGTGCACGCCGAACACGATGTTGCACAGCGTGCTCTTGCCGGCCCCGTTCTCCCCCAGCAGGCAGTGGACCTCGCCCGCCTCCACGTGCAGCGTCACGTCTTCCAGCGCGGGCCGCCCGCCGAAGTGCTTCGAGATCCCCTCGAGCGCCAGAACGGGCGCCGGTCGCCCCGCAACAACCGCTTCCACGATCAGCTCTCGAGCGTCTTGATCTTCCCGTCCAGGACGTCCTTCTGGATCGCCGACAGCTTCTTCTTCTCGGCGGGCGTGAGCCCCCCGCAGACCTTCAGGTCGGACGCCTGCGGACCCATCTTCAGGCCAAACGGCTTGAACTCCGGCTTCCAGGTCCCCGCGACCAGCTGGTCGATCGCGTACTCGACCTGGAACCCGACGCCGGTCACGCTGTAAGCGATGTAGAGCGGGTCGGTGCCGCACCGATCGGTGTAGCTGCCGATGATGTGGGTGCCCTTCTCGCGCGCCGCCTGCTCCATCCCGCGCAGCCCCAGGTTCAGGATGTGGTAGTGCACGTCGGCGCCCTGGGCGATGGCGGCCAGCGTGGCCTCCTTGGCCTTGGCGACGTCGTCGAAGTCGCCCGTGTACGACTCGAAGTACTTGATCTTCGGGTTCACGTAGCGCGCGCCGTTGCCGAACTCCTTGCCGGCGTTGACGATGGCCGGGATCTCCAGCCCGCCCACGTAG
>CAZPUH010000141.1:0-3937 GCA_964589215.1 uncultured Myxococcales bacterium
GACGGCGTCCAGCAGCGGCTGCACGCCCTTGTTGCGCAGCGCGGCCCCGGCCAGCACCGGCACGATCTTGCAGGCGATCGTCGCCTTGCGCAGGGCGGCCTTCAGCGCCTCCTCGGAGATCGGCGTCCCCTCGAGGAACGCATTGGCGATGGCGTCGTCGACGTCGGCGGCGGCCTCGATGGCCTTCTCGCGCGCGGCGGCCGCCTCTTCGGCCATCGCCGCCGGAATGACGTCCTCGCGCGGTCCCTCGTCCTCGTCGCCCGAAAAATAGAGCGCCTTCTCGCGAATCAGGTCGATGACGCCCGCGAAGCGGTCCTCGGCCCCGATCGGCAGCTGGATCGGCACCGGACGCCCGCCGAGCCGGTCTCGAATCTCGGCGACCGCTGCCGCGAAGTCGGCGCCCGCGCGGTCCATCTTGTTGATGAAGCAGATGCGCGGGACCTTGAACTTGTCGGCCTGCCGCCAGACGGTCTCGGACTGCGGCTCGACCCCCGAGACGCCGTCGAACACGACGACCGCGCCGTCCAGCACACGCAGGCTGCGCTCGACCTCGATCGTGAAGTCGACGTGGCCCGGCGTGTCGATGAGGTGGATGTCGTGGTTGCGCCAGGCGAAGCTGGTCGCGGCCGCCGTGATGGTGATGCCGCGCTCCCGCTCTTGCGGCATCCAGTCCATGGTCGCCTCGCCCTCGTGGACCTCCCCGATCTTGTGGATCCGTCCGGAGTAAAAGAGGAAGCGCTCGCTGACCGTGGTCTTCCCGGCGTCGATGTGCGCGACGATCCCGATGTTCCGGACGCGCGACATCTTGCTGGAGGTGGGTTTCGAGGGGCTGGCGGCTGCCATGGGGCGGCGAAGTATATCCATAGAGCGCGCGGGGCCGCATATGTAGTTATGTGTAAGTGTCGGTAAGCAGCTGAGATCCCGACCACAATGTGGTTGCCGGCGGCGCGATGTAGGCGATAATTGATGACCCCGCGACATCCCCCAGGAGGTCTCTGATGCAGTTCAAGTCCGCGGCCATGGCCGCTCTCGCGCTTCTGATGGTCACCGGCGGCGTCAGCCGCGCCGAAAAGAAGAAGAAGGATTCGAGCGGCGAGGTCACGACCGGCATCGACAAGCAGCTGGAGTGGGAGAATAAGGTGGTCGGCCCGAAGGCGGGCATCGACAAGAACCACCTGGCCGCGGTCCAGGAGCAGGGGCGCCGCGAAGAGGCCCAGCGCAAGAAAGAGCCGCCGAAGAAGGAGACCCGCGCTCAGGGGATCGACGCGCCGGCCAGCTCGACGCTGCCGACCATGGACATCGAGAAGCCGGGCAGCGGCACGAAGCACTCCGCCAAGAAGGTCGCTTCGGCCGAGCCCCGCAAGAAGGACTCGCTGGACAACCTGCTGGATTCCGAAGGGATCAAGCCCGACAACCCCAGCGGCGGCCGCACCGGCGACGACGGTCTGAACAGCCTGATCGCGTCCGACTCGTCGTCCGGCAAGAAGGCCACCGGCTCCAAGAAGCACCGCCGCTGAGCGTCGGGGGCGACCCGCTACTTCACGCGCGGGTCGCCGAACAGCTCGAAGTAGACGAACGCCTTGTTGGCGCCGCCGACCAGCAGAAGCGGCTCCGGGGTCGCGACGCCGGCCATCGGCACCGGGAGCATCGCGCAGGGCGACTTGGCGCAGAACGGCAGTGTCACGACGGAGGACCCGTATGCGTCGTTGGTCCCGGCGCTCCGGTCGCTGAGGGTCACGTGATTCGAGGGGCCGACCTGGACAGGGTATTCCACGACCACGCCGGCGCTCGCCTGACCGCTGACGGTGGCGGCGGGGTCCCCGACGAACACGCTGCCTAGTACCTGGAGAGCAGCCTGGAAGCTGGTCAGCGCAGCCCCGAAGTTTCCCGTCGGCGAGCTGCCGGTCAGCGTGATGGCCGGCGACGCGCCCGCCACGATCGGCCATTTGTAGACGTAGACGTGCTGGGGCGGCGCACCGACCACCAGGTCGCCGCCCTGCTCAAACACGCGGCCGACCGCCAGTGAGCGGCCGAACTCTGGCTCCCCTCCCGGCGCGGACAACGAGAAGAGGCAGGAGAGCGTTCCGGCCACCTTGTCCGCGGCGAAGAACGAGACGTTCCCGGGTCCACCGACGCCCGGTGTTCCGATGGCGATCACCGCTCCCGCGGCGACCAGCGGCGCAATCAGCACTGCGCGCTGGATCCGATCGCTCGCCACCACCGTACTGCCAAGGGCGATGGGACAGGCGGCCGACGTCGTGGCCGACAGGTCCGTCGTGCCGCCGCCCACATAGACGTGCAGGCCCGTGCCCGAGGCGACGGCCAGGTCAGGCGCCGTGCCGCCGGTCAGCGCGCCTGCCGCGACGCCCACGCCCAGGTATGGCTCTGCGGAGGTGGCCAGCGTGATGCCGCCCAACGGAGTGACCGCGGGCGGCGACGCGGACAGGTCCAGCGTCATGATCGCTCCGCCGCCCGCCATCAGAACCCGGTCCGTGCCCGGGATCGCGGCCATCGCGGTGATCGGCTGCCCCGCTAGATCGTCCAGGGTCGGGCTGGTCACCAGGTGCGCCGAAGCCGACCCGCCCGGGCTGATCGTCACGTACGACACGGCCGTCTGCAGCAGCGCCGACGTCACGAACCGCGCCGCCGCGGATCCGTCACTGGGCGGCTGGGTCGCGACCAGCAGCTGGGCGAAGTCGTTTCCCGACGGGAATTCGGACGGGGGCTGCACCGCCAGCACGGGGGCCGTGTCCCTCAGTGAATCGAAGTCGCGCCAGTCGCACCCGCCGCCCGCCACCGCGAAGACGGCCGCCGCTGCCCACAAGCTGCGCGCGCGCATCAGAACCTCCCCCACAGGGCCAGACCCGTCCCCTCGGGACTGAAGGTCGGCGCCAGGCTGATCGTGTGGCGCTCCGTCGTGCCCGTGCTGTCCGGTCCGTGCTCGAGGAGGCCGTAGATGGCGGTGGCGGCGATGATGGCGCCGATCCCGAACAGCACGTCCGCGCCGATGGCCTCGATCTTTCCGCGCGTGAAGCGCGAATCGGTGTTGTCGACCAGCACGCCGTTCTTGATGTCGGTGTTGATGCTGTCCTTCGTGCTCTTCGACAGCGCCCCCACGTAGGCGCCGCCCCCGAGGAAGACCAGCGCCACGATGCCCGTCGTGATGGCGTGGCCGCGCGGCGGGCGGGGCGACATCTGCACGTCGATCGCGGTCTCGATGCCGCGGCCGACCTCCAGGTCGGTCTCGTAGTCCTCGAACCCCTTCTTCTCGACGCGCAGCTTGTGCTTGCCGGGGGCCACCTCGGCGCGGCACGGCGTCGCGCAGCCGGGCTTGTCGTCGACGACCAGATGGCCGCCCACCGTGCTGCGGCCCGTGATGGTCACCCAGCCGGCCTCCGCCGGCTTCATGGTCAGCGTGTGCTGGGTGGCCGTCCCGGCCGGAACGTCGATCTCCTGCTGCATCGGCTGCCACCCGAACTTCTCGAGGAAGATGGTGTGCTTGCCGGGCTTCAGCTGCCCCGTGTACGGCGTGCGCCCGATCGCGCCGATGTCCTTGCGATCGATGTAGAGATCCGCGCCCACCACGTTGGACGCGATCTCGATCCACCCCAGGTAGTGCTCCTCGGACAGCGCGATGTAGACGTCGATCAGCTTGTCGGAGCGCGGGCTGACGGCGCGCTCTTCGGGCTTGTAGCCGCGCGACTCGAGGATCAAGCGCACGGGCTTCGACTCCAGCGAGCCGTGCCAGGGCGTCTTGCCGAACGGCCCCGAGCGCTTGTCGTTCAGGTAGATCGTCGCGCCCTGCGGCTTCGAGTCGATGACCAGCAACCCCTTGGTGTCGATGTCGGGCAGCACCGGCGCCGGCGCCGCGGCGGGTGCGGGCGGAGCTGCCGGCGCGGCGGGCGCCGGGGTGCCGGGGGTGCCCGGCGGCGTCGCC
>CAZPUH010000142.1:0-16286 GCA_964589215.1 uncultured Myxococcales bacterium
GGCACGGGCGTGGCTGGCGCAGGCGGCGTCGGCGGCGGCGCCGCCGGCATGGGCGGCGCGGGCGGAGCGCCCGTCGCCTGTTACATGACGACCTTCACGAGCCCGGCGGCGAACAACGCCATCCTTGATGTCAACAACGACACCGACCACACGTGTGGTACCGGGTTCCAGTACACGGTCGAGATCACCAGCAATGCTCCCGACAACACGCCGGTGTCGCTGTACAACGGCATCGCGCTCTTGAAGACCACGACCGTCACCGGGGGGACCGCCAGGTTCGAAGTGCAGCTGGCGACCACCAGCACGCCGCAGTCGCTCTCGATTCAGTACCCCGGCACGACCCCGTGCAACGTGACCCGCACGGTCACCGTGAACTGCTCGAACAACCCACCGACCTGCGCGTTCAGCCAGCCGGTGATCAGCGCGACGCATCCCGCGTTGAACGGCGTCCCGTCGACGTCGGGCGGTGACCGCGTGAGCTCGATGGGTTCGGCTTACCAGGCGACGTTCAAGGTCCAGACCAGCGCCGAGGACGGCCAGCCCGTCTCCTTGGCGCTCGACAACCAGGCTGCGTCGACCGTGGTGACGACTCTGAACGCGACCGTCACGAACGGCGTGGCGACCTTCACGGCGACGCTGGCGTCCGACGGGAACTGGGACGTCGTCGCGACCTGCACCAACAAGAACGGCATCTCCAGCATGTCGACGAAGGCGACCTTCCCCGTCGACACGACGGCCCCGGACCTGACGGTGACCAGCCCCAGCTCTGGCCAGTTCATCGTCGGCGCCACGGTGCCGGTCTGTGGTCAGACGACCGCGACGGACGCGGCGGCCGCGACCAAGACGCTGGGCGCCAACCCGACCAACTTCTGCGTGAACGTCGGATCGGCGGCCACGCCGACGTGCATGGCGATGGCGAACGTGAACGCGCCGTCCTGCCTGAACATCCCCTGCCCGGGCGCCGGGGCGAATAACCTGACCGTCACCCTGCGGGACTGGGCCGGAAACCCGACCCAGCAGACGATCACGGGTGTGACCTGTGTGTCGTCGCTGCCGGCGGTCCAGATCATCGCGCCTGCGTCGGACGCGCCGACGTTCGCAGACAAGACCAAGCACATCCTGGCGGCCAGCGCGCCCGTCGGGAACAAGGACCTGGACGCGGCCACCCCCGGCGCCCAGGTGAACGTCGTCGCCTGCACCGATACGGTGGGCACGGCCATCCTGAAGGTGGGCCAGCAAGGTGGGGCGTTGACCCAGTTGGGCGCGTCCGTCCCGACGGCCGCGGCCGCCACGGGCGACAACTGCCCGGCCGGCCTGCCGAACGTCGTGAAGTTCGCGGGCGTCACGCTGCCCGAGAGCACGGAAAACGCCGACGGCAGCCTGGCGACCGCCACCGAGCTCACCGTCACCGTCACGTCGAACGCCAACGTGAATGCCGTCAGCACCAGCCTACCGGACGACGTCTGGGTCGACACGACCCCGCCCGCCGTTTCGCAGGTGGGCACCGAGTGCGGCCAGTTCGTGCAGTCGTCGAGCACGGTGCACCAGGATCTGAGCTTCAACGCCGACGACCGGTTGGCGGTTCTCGAAGTGACCAACGGCTCCGTGACGACGACCTACGACACGCCGGCGTTCATGACGGGCGTTGCGACCTTCCCCGGTGTCGCGCTGACTCAGGGCCTGAACAACATCGTCGTCACCGTCAGCGACCCGGCTGGTAACGCCAGCCTCCTGTCGCCGAACCCGTGCGCGATCACCATCGGCGCCGCCCCCGTCGTGACCTTCACGACGCCGACCTCCGGCGCGATCCTGTGCCCGTCAGGCGCCACCGCCACTGGCTGCATCGCCGACAACGACGCCGGCACGCCCGGCTGGCAGGGTAGCCTCGCCGTGACGGTCACCGCCGGCGGCGTGGCCGCCGCCGGCACGGACGCGGTCACCTTCACGATCGGCGGCACCACCCTGGGCAGCGCCAACCTCGACGGGGCGGGCCACGCTCAGCTGAACGCCGTGACCATCCCCGAAGGCGTCCAGACCATCGTCGCCACGACGGCCAATCTCGCCGGCGCCGGCGTCGGCACCGGGAGCGTGACCGTCACAGTCGACACAACCCCCCCCGCCGCGCCGGGCGGGATTTTGTTGGCCACCGTCAAGCAGCGGCGCCAGACCTCCATGCAGCTCACCTGGACCGCTCCCAGCGACAGCGGGGGCGGCAACGTTGCTGGGTATCAGATTCGTTACGCCAGGGTTCCCATCGACGCGAGCAACTTCGACAATCCTGCGGTGACGACAGCGGTGCCGTACCTGGGCGCGCCAGCGACGGCCGGTCAGGTGGACGGGATCACCGTCAGCAACCTGTTCATCGAGAACGGGTACTACTTCGCGGTCAAGGCGGTCGACGTCGCTGGTACGAGCAGCTCCATCCTGGCCAGTAACCCCGGCGCCACTTGCGACTGCACGAACGGCAATTGCTGCGCGGCGCACTTCCTCACCACGACTTTGACGGGAACGGCCGGTGATCGGCTGGGCCGCGACATGGACGGCAGCGGCGACTTCGGCCAGCCAGCCGGCCGTTCGTTTGCGAAGGATGGGTTTTCTGACCTGCTCGTTGCGGGCCAGGGCGCCAACAAGACAGCCTTCATCTATTTCGGAAGCGATACGGGCTATTCCGCGACGCCGTCGGTGACGTTCACCGGGACGGCGTCACAGTTTGGCAGCGCCATCGCGGACATCGGTGATGTCGACGGCGACCTGCTCGACGACATCGCGATTGCCTCTCGCGCAGACGGCGTGGGGAAGGTTTACATCTTCAGCCGCAAGAATCCGCCCGCGTCCTGGGGGACGACGAATTCGTGGCCCGCAAACCTCTCCGACACTCAGGCGAACTACGTCATCACGGGGGTGGCGCCGCTGACCGCCGGGTCCATGGACGTTCGAAACATCGCCCGCCTCGGCAACTTTGACGGCGTCGGCAGCGATGACTTCGCTGTCGCGTTCGACGGAGCCAATGGCGTCGCGGGCACGGTGTTCATCGTGAAGGGAAGCAGCTCGTTCGCCTCGATCAACCTTCCGGATCCGGCGAATGCCTACGAGATCGACGGCGCAGCGGCAAACACTGGTTTCGGAGCATTTCTTCTCGGGCTCGGCTCGTTCTACGACCGACCGGGCCTCGTCAGCACGGCGACGCTGACGTCGTCCGTCTATGCGTTCGGCGGTCAGGTTCTGGGTGCGCCGATCACGGCGTCGGCGGCCGACGATTCGTCGGTCACCGCGGCAACCGCCCGGTACGGGAGCACGCTGGGTCTGCTGGGGCCGATCGGGACGTCGACGGACGCCATCACGATCGGCGCTCTGAGTGCTCAATATGTCGACGTCAACTTCGGCACGGCGGCCACGGGGCCGATCGTCGGTGCCGCGGGCGGCGCTCCCACTCCGTCGGTGCGCCTCGTCGACACCGCCGCGGGGAACTCCTTCGGCGTCATCAACATCGGGAGCACGGTTCGTGGTAGCGGTCAGGTCGGGTCTTTCGTCGGCTCGGAAACCACTGCTGTCCCCGATCTGGTCGTCGCAGGCCAAGCCGAAACTGGGCTGCCTCTTTACATCGTGAACGGAGCGGCCCTCGCAAACATGTCTGGAACCGTGGACGTCGCCGCGGCGACCGATCCTACGGCCATCATCAAGCTGACGGGCGTCATCCCTTCCAACTGGGCCGCGTACTCCGTCGGAACCATCATCGCGAACACTGATAACCACGGGACGCCCGGTTTCGCGGTCGGTGAAAGCGTCGGATCCGCCTCGGCTGGACGCGTCGTCGTCATCTATTGAAAGGGAGGCGTCGACGATGAATGTTCGCTTTTGGATTCGTCGCCGATCTGGATGAGCCGGTAGCGGTCAAGCCATGCGTCGAGGCTCTCCTCGACGCGTGGCCCTACGGCCCGGCGCCCGGCCGGGCCGTCAAGTCCGCCCTTCACGCGGCGAGCGGGGTCCTCGTTTGGCCAGTTTCCCCACGAGACGCGTTCGCTGCGCCGATCTGGGACGCGGAGCGGGGCTGTCTGGCCGCTGGAGACGTTCGCCTCTACAACCGTGCTGAGCTGATCCGGCAGCTCGATCTCAGGGCCGCCGAAGAGCTGTCCGACCTCGCCTTGGCGTATGAAGCCTATCTGCGCTGGGGCGAGGGAGTGGGGCGCCGCCTCAGGGGAGACTTCGCGTTCGTCGTCTGGAATGAACGCGTCCAGTCGCTGTTTGCGCTTCGTGACCATCTCGGTGTGCGTCCGCTCTTCTATCGAATGGAGGGAAGGCGGATCCTGGTTGCCACCACCGTCGCTCAAATCGTTCGGTCCGCGCGCGGACGGCTGACCCTGGACACGGAAACGATCGGTGCGCACCTCTTGCGCAGCGTTCGACGTCACGCGCGCACTTACTTCGAAAACATTCTATCCCTGCCTCCGGGAAGTCTTTTCTCGTGGCGGGGCGGGGCAACGCGAACAGAGCGGTACTGGTCACCTCCGCCCGAGCGCGCGGGCGTCAGCTATACCGATGAGTGCGCGGAGGTGAAGGACCTCTTCGTCGGCGCGGTCCACCGTCGCCTGGAATCAGATCGACCAATCGTCGCCCACTCGAGCGGCGGTTTCGATTCGAGCGCCATCATCATGGTCGCGCACGAGGAGTACCGGCGGGATTTGACCCGCCCTCGCTTTGTCCTGGCGTCGGCCTTGACCCCGGGAATGCCCTGTGACGACGGACGCTACATGCTCGCCGTCGCGGAGCGCGTCCGTTTCGAGAGTTTCACCTGGAATGCTTTGGAAGGAGACGGAGCCACCCAGATCTCCGGCATGTTCGTCGATGGTCCCGAGCCGCTTCGCGGGATGGGCGGTGGCCCGGCCGAGGATTTGCGCGTGGCCGCCGCGGTCGGGGCCGCCGTCCTGCTCACCGGCCTTTTCGGCGACACGGTGCTCTATTCGTTCGGTATCTCGCGCGATCTGGCAAGGGACGGACGGTGGATCGATCTGTTGGTGCAGGCTGCGAGCGGGCGCCGCGCCCAGAGCTTTGTCCGCACGTTGGGCCGGGCCAGCCTGGGGCGCTTGTCACCGGCCATCGCTCTCCAGATTCTGAACCGATGGAGCACCCGAAGCGACCGGCGTCCGCCGGCGTGGATGGGGCCGCGGCTGCGCGAGAGGTACCCTCTTCCACCTGAACAGCTGGACACTCCCGCCGGGCACTCTCACCTGGTGACCGAGGCCTGGGCGCGTCTGACGAGCGCCTCCGTGGCAGCAACCCTGGTCAGCACGGCACAGCGAGCTGCACGGGCTGGCCTCGAAGGCCGACTTCCGTTCCTCGACGTCGACCTCGTCGAGCGGATTCTCGCCGTGCCTTGGGATCACCGATATCCGCACGGAAACCCACGACGTCTCGGCCGTGACGCGCTGGGAGAGCTGCTTCCTCCTGAGTTCGAGGCTCGTCGCGATCAGGGATCTTGGTCGCCAGTCTTCGAACAGAACGCCCGGAAGGCACGTCCGGAGGTGAGGCGGCTGGTGGAAGACGGCGACTGGCTGAGCGAGCCGTTCGTGCTGAGATCCGCAGTCATCTCCCTCCTGGACCGGGCCGAACGCGGTGCGTCTGGGGCCGACAGACTCCTGCTCGAGTTCGGTATCCTCGAGTCTTGGCTCCGATATGTCTTCCGCGAAATCCAGTGTGATATATAGTCCCCTCAAGGTGCGACATGTCTGAGACCGCAGAAGGCACTCCCTCCGATGACGTCGCTCGGCGTCCTCGTTACGAAGCTCCTCAGGTCATAGCGGTCGGTAACGCTCGCGACCTCTTGGCCGGCGGCAGCGGCTCGTTGGACGACGCCGCCTGTGGAGGTGTGTCGCAGCCGCTCCGCAACTCTGACGAGCCCTGCCCGTAACAACCGCGTCGATGTTCGAAAGTGCCCCAACTCCGTGGGCGGTCCTTGGAGATTGCGGTTTCGTCTCCGATTTCTCTCGCGCCCTGATCGTGCTGCCGGTGATCGAATCCGCTAGGCGGCTGTTGAGCCTGCACCGTGCAACCGCCCTGGCCAGGAAACTCTCGTGCGGCCCGCGGCGCACTGAAGAGGGGCGTCGACGGCTGCGTAGGGCGATTGGTGCCGTCGATCGCCGATGCCCCGGCGGCGCGAACTGTTTGCGCCGCTCCTTGCTCGAAATTGTCCTCGACCCCGGCGCGGCTCGCGAGCCGCTGCACGCCGGCCTCCAGTCCGGCGGCGGACGCGGATCGGGACATGCGTGGCTGGCGTCGCATCCTGCACCGGCGACCGGTTACGACGCCATCATCACGGTCTGAGCGTTCCTGCGGCGACCCTTCGTTCGGCGACATGTGCCAGGGCGTCGATGGTGGCAGGCGGCGTCAGCAAGAACGCGGACACCCGGTCTGCCGTTCGCGTTGCGCGCTCCATTGCCTGCGTCCAGTAGCGTTCCTGATTCGAACCATGGAACGCGTTGCGAAATAGCGCTCCGGCTGCGCTGGTCGGATCGATTGGAGCCGCTGAGTAATCGGACCCTTTCCGCCGGTCTCGGTCCAGAAAGCCAACCTCGGCGAGGATCAATTGCTCCCCGTCCATCGCGTGATCCAGCTCGGCGCATCGGGCGCGGCGGTTCGCCAGCAGAGTACCAGCCGTCGCGGCGATCCAGCGGTCAATCGCGTCTTCCGCCCCCCGCGGCACGCGGGCGGGCTTCAACGCGGTCTCGACGAGCAGCTGATCGTCACAGACCGGCTGGGCGCCAGCTGCTACGAATGCCCGCGCGGTGGTCGACTTGCCGGCGCCGCTGAGCCCGGAGAACGCAAGAACGTCGTTTCCGATCGCGACGGCCGCGGCGTGAAGAACGAAGTGCCCCCGCAGCGACAAAATCTTCGGGACGACGCCGTGTAGGAGCGTCCGAACCGAGTCCGGGGTGACCGCGGCGTCACGTTCCAGCGCGATATCGTCGCCGCCCGCATCGATCCTGAACGTGGGGCGTCCCCGGTACTCGAATATGTAGTCCTCGTCGCTGACGCGGTAGTTGAGATCGGTCGGCGGCGGCGGGGTCGTCTCGTGCGGAAGCCGAAGAGCGTGATGGACATGCGAGGCCGCCAATTCGGGATCGATCGCGTATCGGCCGGCGAGCTCGTGGGCGATGGACGAATGGTCTCCGCCACTGATGAAATGGCCCCAGATGAAGGCGGCTGATTCGTTGAGCTCCACTAGCGCACCCGAGGCGAGGTCCAGCAGGAGAGCCCCGCGGCCGGCAGGGGCCAGGATGTATCGGCGCGCGTCGCTCATTGCTCGACGGGGAGCACGAGACCGTGAGCGACGAGATCAGCGATCAGCCGACCGACGTCGCGCTCGACTTGCGGTCCCGGAACGCCATGCTCCGAAGAAATCTCCGTCACAATTGCTCTGACGGATTGCCCGGCCGTGAGTCTATTCCAGATCGCCGTCCCCAGACGATTGAGCTCGTAGCAGTCCCCGGTCTGCTTGTCGATGACGACGCACCCCTCGCCCATGGGTGTCTGCAACACCTGAGGATTCGTCCGAAAGCGTCGTTCGGCATCAATCGGGGGCACCGACGCAGCGTAGTCCAGCTCATAGAGGGGGGCCAGTCCCGTCCTGGCTCGATTGAGCCACCGTGACCGCAAACCTTCGAGAGGGCAGTCGGCGGAAGAGCAGATCACCTCTCCGGACCATAGACCCCACCGGCAGGGATTCGATTCCCCACAGGGACGGAGGCTCGTTCCCGTGATCGTAGTCGACTGGTCCGCCCAATAGTTCGACGTGCTGGGACAGAAGGTACGCGGGATGGTCGACCTTTCCGCCATGTACGAACGCCAACAGTGAGCGATCGGTGCGTCCGTCGAGAGATCGAATGACGACTCTTTCGTCTAAACCATACCGATCCTGGATGGGTTCCTCGGCGAAAACTACCGATGTGCGCGGAGGATTTCCAAGCTCGTGGAGGAGCTCGTCGGTGCGCGCGCGGCGGTTTGCCGGGGCGCTCATGGCCAATTCGAGGAGACGTTGCGAGTAAATTCCACGCCGCGCGGAGAGCTCCGCGACATCTATCGCCGCGATCGCGGCTGCCGCGAAAGCAAGTGCGATGCGGCTACGCGTCGACTTCCAGTTCCACGCGAGGCGCACGCCGCGTGCCGCCCCCACCGCCAGAATCGGGACGATGAAAATGACGTATCGACCTAGCTGGGGCGCGCCCATCGCGGTGTAGAAGACAAAGAACGTCAAGAACATCAATCCCAGAACGCGGAGCATTGGCGCTCGGCTCTCTGGTTGGGCCAAAAAACCGAGCGTTGCGTACACGGTCAGCGGAGCGTAGAGGGCCAGCCGCTTGGCGAACGTGGCGTCGAGGGTCAGCGGTCCGACCAAGACGGAGTGCTTCATCGCGAGAATGCGCCGCGACAAGATGGACGTTGCGATCACATCGCCGGTAAATGCGTATTGGAAGGCAATGCATGCTCCACCCAGGGTAGCCATCGCCGCAGCGGCCAAAACGACGCCTTTCGCGGCGCTTCGCCGGACGGACAGTTGGAACGCCAAGAGGACGGCGGCAACGAGCCAGGCTTCTGGCCGAATCCAGGATGCGACGCCCAGAACGACGCCGAGACCGAGAGCACGCGCCGGGTGGAGCTCGGAGTCGGGCTCGAACCAGCGCCAGCGGCCAGCGAGGTCCAGCCACAGCCAGATCAAAAGGGCGAACAGCCCGTTTTCCATTCCGACGTTCGCGTTGTACACAGAGCCAGGAATCAGCGCGGCCAAGAGTGCAGCGAGCGCCGCCCAGCGGTCGGTCGGACCTTGACCGGGCTCCTTCAACGTCCGACGTGCGACCCGGTACACGAGGAAGCAGAAGAAATACCAGGTACCGAGGTTGAACGCCTTGACCGTCAGCGGTACGAGGTGGGCGGGACAAACCCGGAAGAGCGCAGCCTCCAGCAGCATGTAGCCGGGGCTCGTCTCGCCCGACACCCGTTCACCAGGGTTGAATTCGAAGAAGCGGCCGTGCGACGCGCTTTCTGCGAACACGAGATGAACCTGTGCGTCACCGGCGAATGAGCCGGCGAAAACGAACGGTTCCAGTGCGGCGGCCGCGACGCCGAGAACGAGCGCGATGCGCAAGAGCCGATTGGCCACCTGCGCCAGTCTAGACGACCGTGGCGTTCGGCTGCGCCATTCCTGCGCCTGAACCGTACCACGCGCACCGGGTGGGGCCTCGCCTTCCGCTCCCTCCCTGAATCCCCGTCGGTCCCACCGGGTGCCGTGTTTCTGAGGGCAGACTACCGGAGGCTGCGTCCGGGGCACGTAAACTCTTGGTCACGGGTCGGTTGCTCTCTGTCACGTGGGGAACCAGGTCTTCCAGACGTCGGGCGCGTAGCCGACGGTCGCGCGGCCTTCGGAACGCACGATCGGAGTTCGCAGCAGCAGCGGGTCGTCGACCAGCATCTGCTCGATGCGCGGGCCGGTGGGCGCGGCGTACTTGAGGCCGCGCTCGACGTAGCGCTTGCCCTCCCGATCGATCAGCGCCTCCATGCCGCCGACACGGGCGGCGACGTTGCGCAGCTCGCCCGCCGCCATGCCCTTCTGCGCAAGGTCCACGACGTGCAGCTTGATGCCGCGCTCCTTGAAATACCGCTCGGCCTTGCGCGAGTCGGCGCACTTTTTGGTCCCGAACAGCTGGACGTTCACGCCGCCAGCTTACCGCGCAACCCGGCGCGCCCACCCGCCGACAATTCGGCAATACTACGCTGGTGACTGCGCCGAAGAAGGCCCCGCGACCTACGCCGACATCGAGGCACTGCCCGAGCACGTCGTCGGCGAGATCCTGGACGGTGAGCTGATCGTCAGCCCGCGCCCCGCGCGCCGCTCAGGCGACGCGCTTGCGGCGGAGCTTTTCGACCAGCGTGGTGCGATTCATTCCCAGCAGCTCGGCGGCGCGGTTCTTGTTCCCGCCGGTACGCTCCAAAGCCTCGCCGATCATCCGCTCTTCGACCGCCTCCAGCATCGCGCGCAGGTCGGTGCCGTCCTCGGGCAGGCTGGGAATGGGCGTGTTCTTGGGGGTGATGCTCCGCGGGGACAGGATCTCCTTCGGCAGGTCCGTCGCGCGGATGATCCCCTTGCCGCGCATCAGCACCGCGCGCTCGATGACGTTCTCCAGCTCGCGGATGTTGCCGGGCCAGTGGTATGTCTCCAGCTTGGTCATCGCGGCCGGCTCGAACCCGGTCACGTCACGCTTGTGCCGGTTGCAGCTCTTTCGCACGAAGTGCTCCACCAGCAGCGGGATGTCCGACAGGCGCTCGCGCAGCGGCGGCAGCTCGATCGGGATGACGTTGAGGCGCCAGAACAGGTCCGCCCGGAATTTCCCGGCCGCCACCTCTTGCTCCAGGTTGCGGTTCGTCGCCGCCAGGATGCGCACGTCGACGCGGGTCGGGGTCTCTTCGCCGACGGGGTAGAGCTCGCCGTCCTGGATCAACCGCAGCAGCTTGGCCTGGATGGCAATCTCCATCTCGCCGATCTCGTCGAGGAAGATGGTCCCGCCGTTGGCCTGCGCGAACTTTCCCAGCCGCGTGCTGGTCGCGCCGGTGAACGCGCCCTTGGCGTGACCGAACAGCTCCGACTCGACCAGGTTGGCCGGGATCGCCGCGCTGTTCACGGGCACGAACGGCTTGTTCTGCCGCGCCGACCCGGTGTGCAGCGACCGCGCGACCAGCTCCTTGCCAGTCCCGGACTCGCCGGTGATCAGCACCGTGCAGGCAGTGTCCGCGACCTTGGCGATCATGCTCAGCGCCGGCAGCAGCGCGGGGTCGTTGCCCAGCAGCCACGGCGCGTGCTGGTCCCGCCAGGCCATCGCGTCGGGCTCCGGCTCCGGCGGCGGCGGCCGCAGCACGGCGCTGACCGCCTCTTCCAGCGTGCGCGTCTCGAACGGCTTGATCAGGAAGTCGCGCGCGCCCGCGTGCATGGCGCGCACCGCGTCGGGGATCTCCGCGCTGCCGCTCATCGCGATCACCGGCGTCCCGGGCGCGTGCAGGCGCGCGGCCGCCAGGATCTCGAACCCGCTGACCTCCGGCATCCGGATGTCGGTCAGGATGAGGTCGAAGCGCTCTTCGCGCAGCCGCGAGAGCCCCTGCTCACCGTTCTGGGCGACGACCTCGTGGCCCGCCGCGCGCAAGACGCGGCCCAGGCTGCGGCACAGGGACTCTTCGTCGTCGCACAGAAGGATTTTGCCCATGGTGGTCGCGGCGGAAAGCGTCTCAAGTTTCGCACGGCTCGTCCGACTTACGCGAGCTTTTTTTTGGCGTGTTACCGTACAAACCGGGACGCGCGAATTGATGCGCTGCCGTATGGTTCGCTGGGACACGCGCCAATTTCGTGGCGTCGACCCGGTTCGTGCGGCCGGGCGCTCGTCGTGAGGTGCGGTCGCCCCGCGCGCGCTCGCGGGGTTGCCGCCGCGCTTGATTGTCCGGATGCGCCGGTCTAAACCGTCCGCATGAGGGAGCCGGCACGAACCTTGATCGGCGAAATCGAGCGGGTCGTGTCCGCGCTTCCCGACGCCGTCCTGTTTCGTGGCGCCGGCGCCGACGCGGTGGCCCGCTTCCAATCGCTGATGGGGATGGCCCCGCCTCCGGGCCTGGCGGCCTTCCTGGCAGCGCACGACGGCGGTCTCCTGGGCCCGGACACGCGCATCTTGACGGTGGACGAGGCTGCGGCCCGCGTGACCGGCAAGCGTCGCGCGCCGGGGCTCTCGAGCTGGCCGGCCGGGCTCTGGCCCGTCGTCGATCGCGCGGGCCGGCGCTTCGCCCTGGACGCCGAGGAAGCCAGCGGCGACGGGGAATGGCCGGTGGTCGAGGTCACGGAGCAGGGCGTCGACCGCGTCGGCACCTCGTTCCTGCGCTTCCTGAACGTTCTGTGCGCCGAGCTGGCGGCCGCCGGGGTCTCAGGCGAGTCGGCGATCGCCCTGGCCGAAGCCCGTTGCCAGCGCGACCCCGGACTGGCCGACCACTGGCTGGATTTCGCCGAGCTGCTGGACCCCGAGGGTCGCGCCGCGGAGATCGACGCCACGCTGGCGGCCGCCTTGCGCGCCGCCACGCCGCCCACGCCGGCGCTGATGCTGGCAATCGGCATGCGCGCCGTTCGCAACGGCGACTCCGACGGCGCGCTGCGCGCGTTCAGCGACGCGATCGCGCTGGATCCGATCGGCGCGCGCGACGACGACGCCCGGCTGGACGCCGCCGCGCTGGTGTCCGTCCTGGCCAGCGAGCGCGGCGACACCGCGGCGGCTGCGTCCGCCCGCGCGCTGCTGGGCGAATCGCGGGTCGCCACGGCCGCGTTCTGGCGGGGGGAAGCGCTGGCTGCCCTGGCCGAGCCGTCGCACGAGCCGCCGGCAGGTGAAGCGGAGGGTGGCGTGCCCGAGCCCGCGGCCTTCGACGGGCCGATCTCGCGCGTGGGCGCGCTGGCGCTGGACGTCGTGGCGGCGCTGGAGCCGGACGACCGCGACCTTCCCAAGCTGCGCGGCGCGACGCCCGCGATGCGCCAGGGGCTGGCGCGCCTGCAAGCGGCGCGCGACGAGCTGGAGCACGGCGCCTCGGAGGCCGCGGCGCGTTCGGCGCGGGCGGCGGTGGCCCTGCCGGCGGTCACGGGGCTGGGCGCGGCACACGCCTTCCTGGCCGAGGCGCTGAACGCCATCCACGCGGCCGACGCGGCGGCCGCCGCGCGGCGGGCCATCGCGCTGCACCCGGTCCGGGTCGACGGCTGGCGCGAGCTGGGCGACGCCGAGCTGGAGGCCGGCCACCTCAAGGAGGCCGAGGCCGCCTTCCGCCGCGTCATCGCCATGGACGCCACCTACGGTCTGGGCTACGCGAAGCTGGCGCAGGTGCTTCTGGAAGAAGGGCGCACGCTGGAAGCGCTGGAAGCCATCGGCGAAGCGGGCGCCCGCGGCGGCGACCCCTTTTTCATCGCGGCCATCCGCGGCGACATTTACGCCGAGATGGAGCGGCACACCGACGCCGCCGAGGCGTACGATCTGGCGCTGGCCTTCGAGCCCGACGATCACTGGGCGTTGCACCAGGCGGCGCTGGAGCACGGGTTCGCCGGCAACACGAACCGGGCCTCCGAGCTGTTCCAGGCGGCGCTGGTTCATGACCGCGACGGCTGCCACCAGACCCTGGTCGACTACGGCGACCACCTGCGCCGCCTGGGACGCATCGGTGACGCGGTGAAGCTCTACCGGCGGGCCGTGGCGGCGGTGCCCGGCGACCCGGACTGGAAGCAGACCCTGCGCGAGGCCGAACGCGAGCTGCTGGCGGCGCCCAACTAGCTCTCAATCTGCCCGAGAACTGCTAAAAACTGGCGCCGTTCTTGCCCGACGGACGCGCCCCCGACACCTGTGTCAGGATAACCCCCCCTCCATGGATCACCTCGAGCAACTGGAACAACAGAGCGTCTACATCTTCCGGGAGGCGTTTCGCCATTTCGAACGGCTCTGCATGCTCTGGTCGATCGGCAAGGACTCGACGGTCCTGCTGTGGCTGGCGCGCAAGGCGTTCTTCGGCCACATCCCGTTTCCGCTGGTGCACATCGACACCAGCTACAAGCTGCCGGAGATGATCCAGTACCGCGACCGGCTGGCCATGGAGTACCGGCTGCAGATGATCGTCGGCCAGAACGTCGAGGCGCTGGCCGAGAAGGACACCTTTCCGGACAAGTTCGCCGCGAACCCGAAGATGACCGCCGAGGAGCAGGCGGTGGCGCGCACGGCCTGCTGCGGCCGCCTGAAGTCCGACGCGCTGAGGGCGACCCTGCACGGCACCGGCGTGCGCAAGAAGTTGAACCTGGAGACCGGCAAGTACGAGGTCTACGACGACCGGCAGCCCTACACGGGCGTCATCGTGGGGGCCCGCGCCGACGAGGAGGGGAGCCGTTCGAAAGAGCGCTACTTCTCGCCGCGCGACAAGAACAGCGACTGGGACGTCGGCGATCAGCCGCCCGAGTTCTGGAACCAGTTCAAGACGGACTTCGCGCCCGGCACGCACGTGCGCATCCACCCGCTGCTCGACTGGACCGAGCTGAACATCTGGGAGTACATCCAGCGCGAGAACATCCCGACGGTCTCGCTTTACTACGACCAGGGCAACGGCACGCGCTACCGCAGCCTCGGCTGCGGGCCGTGCCAGGCGCCCATCAAGAGCACCTCGAAGAACGTGGCCGACATCATTCACGAGCTCAAGAGCGGCGCGCTCCGCAACGTCGCCGAGCGGTCGGGCCGGCTGCAGGACGGCAAGCACGGCCTCGAGGAGCTCCGCCGCAAGGGGTACATGTGATGAGCGATCGGAAGGCGCAGGCTCCGAATGCGGATCAACCCGAGCGCGAGACGTTCAACGTCGTCATCGTCGGCCACGTCGACCACGGCAAGAGCACGGTCGTCGGGCGGCTGCTGGCCGACACCGACGCCCTGCCGCTGGGCAAGCTGGACGCGGTCCGTCGCGAGTGCGAGCGCACGGGCAAGCCGTTCGAGTACGCGTTCCTGCTGGACGCCCTGTCCGACGAGCAGGACCAGGGGATCACGATCGACACCGCCCGCTGCTTCTTCAAGAGCGCGCGCCGCGACTACATCATCATCGACGCCCCCGGCCACATCGAGTTCCTGAAGAACATGATCTCGGGGGCCGCGCGCGCCGAGGCGGCCGTGCTGGTCATCGACGCCAAGGAAGGCGTGCGGGAGAACAGCCGCCGCCACGGCTACATCCTGTCGATGCTCGGCATCCGGCAGGTGATCGTGTGCGTCAACAAGATGGACCTGGTGAACTACGACCAGGCCCACTTCCGCGCCATCGAGAAGGAGTACCGCGGCTTCCTCGAGGGCATCGGCGCCGTCAGCCCGCGCGCGTTCGTGCCGATCTCGGCGGTCAACGGCGTCAACCTGGCCAAGCGGGGAACGGGCAAGGAGACCGCCTGGTACGACGGGCCGACCTTGCTGGAGCTGCTGGACACGCTTCCCAAGGCGCCGCCCAAGGTCGACCAGCCGCTGCGGATGCCGCTGCAGGCGGTCTACAAGTTCACCAAGCACGGCGACGACCGCCGAATCTTCGCGGGGCGCATCGAGGCCGGCAAGGTGTCGGTCGGCGACCGCATCGTGTTCTCGCCGTCGAACAAGGTCTCGACGATCAAGAGCATCGAGGGGTTCAACACCGCGCCGCGGACCAGCATCGAGGCCGGGTGGTCGACGGGGTTCACGCTGAGCGAGGAGATCTACGTGACCCGCGGCGAGGTGATGAGCCACGCCGAGACGGCGCCGACGGTGTCGACGCGCGTGCGGGCCAACATGATCTGGCTGGGCAAGGCGCCGTTCGCCGCCAACCGCGACTACAAGCTGAAGCTGGGGACCGCCGCCGTCGGCGTGAAGCTGCACAAGATCAACAAGGTCATCGACGCCAGCGAGCTGAACCACACGCTGGAGAAGACCGACGTCGGCCGGCACGACGTCGCCGACGTGGTGCTGGAGACCCAGCAGCCGATCGCGTTCGACCTGTCGGCCGACTGCGAGGCGACGGGTCGGTTCGTCATCGTCGACGGCTACGACGTGGCGGGCGGCGGCATCATCACGGCCGCGCTGCCGGACGAGCTGCGCGACCTGCGCGCCGAGGCGCGGGTCCGCGACTTCAACTGGGTGCCGGGCGGCGTCACCGCCGTCGATCGCGCGCAGCGCAGCGGTCACCGCGCGGCGCTGATCATGTTCGTGGGCAAGGCCGGCTCGGGCAAGCACAAGTACGCGCGCGCCGTCGAGCGGGCGCTGTTCGACGCCGGCCGCTTCGCGTACATGCTGGACGGCAAGAACGTCCTTCTGGGCGTGGACCACGACCTGTGGGTCGACGCCGCCCAGTCCGAGCTGGTGCGTCGTTTCGGCGAGGTGGTGCACATCCTGCTGAACGCCGGGCTGCTGGTGGTCTCGACCACCAACGCGATCGGTCTGGCCGACGCGACGTCCGTCCAGGCGCTGATCCCGGACACGCCGATGGTGCTGGTCGACATCGATCCCGACGACGCCAGCACGCAGCCGTGCGACCTCCGCATCCGCGGCGACGAGCCCGAGGCCGAGGTGATCGCGCGCATCGCGGAGCTGCTCGACCGCCGCCACATCACGGCGACCTGAGATCGTCGTTGCTGATCGCCTCGCCGCGGGGCGCGCGGATGTGACAAAGTAACGCGGATGGAGGCGCAGGCGCACGCCGCAGGGCAGAAGCAGGACGCGGCGCCGCAGCCTCGGCCGTTCTCGGCG
>CAZPUH010000143.1:0-4007 GCA_964589215.1 uncultured Myxococcales bacterium
GCGGGCGGCGGTCAGGGCGGCTCGGTCGGGCCGGACAGCCAGCCGCCCACGGCGCCCACCAACCTGCTGGCCACGGCGCCGTCGACGACGCAGGTCAACCTGTCCTGGACGGCTTCGACGGACGACGTCGGGGTGGTCGGATATCTCGTCGAGCGGTGCCAGGGCGCGAACTGCGCCACCTTCGGGCAGGTCGGCGGCGCCCCCTCGACGAGCTATCAGGATCCCGGGCTCACGCCGAGCGCGACCTACACCTATCGCGTCCGGGCCATCGACGCCGCGGGCAACCGGAGCGCGTATTCCAACGTCGTCTCCGTGACGCCGTCGAATCCGGACACCACGCCGCCGACCGCGCCGTCGAGCCTCATGGCGATGGCGACCTCTCCGACGCAGATCGCGCTGTCGTGGACGGCGGCCACGGACAACATGGCCGTCTCCAGCTACCTGATCGAGCGCTGCCAGGGCGCGGGCTGCGCGACGTTTGCGCAGGTCGGCACCTCGCCCGCCGCCATGTTCGCGGACCTCGGGCTCGCGCAGGGGACCAGCTACAGCTACCGCGTGCGCGCCAGTGACGCGGCCGGGAACCTGGGTCCGTACTCCGCGCCCGCCACGGCCACGACCACGACCAGCAGCGACGTCCAGCCGCCCAGCGCGCCCACGGGGCTGACGGCGACAGCGATGTCGGGCACTCAGATCAACCTGGCCTGGACGGCGGCGACCGACGACGTCGCCGTGACCGCCTACCGCGTCGAGCGCTGTCAGGGCAGCGGCTGCACGCTGTTCACGCAGATCGGCCTGTCGACGATGGCGACCTTCGCCGACACCGGTCTGGCCGCAGGCGTCAGCTACAGCTACCGGGTGCGAGCCAGCGACGCCGCCGGCAACCTGGGCGGCTATTCGAACGTGGCGACGGCGACGACCTCGATGGCGGACACGACGCCGCCCAGCGCGCCCTCGAACCTGGCCGCCACGCCGGTCTCGGGCTCGCGCATCAGCCTGGCCTGGACGGCGTCCACGGATGCCGTGGGCGTCACCGGTTACCTGGTCGAGCGGTGCCAGGGCGCGGCTTGCACCAACTTCACACAGGTGGGCACGGCGCCCGGCGCCGCCTTCATCGACAACGGCCTGTCGGCGACGACGACGTACAGCTACCGCGTGCGCGCCACGGACGCGGCCATGAACGTCAGTCCGTACTCGAACGTCGCCATGGCGACGACCAAGAATCCCGCCGAGCCCCCCGCGTTCGTGCAGAGCAACTCGGCGACGCCGCAGACCGCGCAGACGTCGGTCACGATCCCCTTCACGGGCGCCCAGCAGGCGGGCGACCTGAACGTGCTCTTCGCCGCCTGGAGCGACGGGGTGACGAAGGTGGTCTCCGTGATGGACACGGCCGGCAACACCTACGCGCCGGCCCTGGCGCCGACCACCTACGCGGACAAGACGACGCAGGCGACGCAGGTCTGCTACTACGCAAAGAACATCGTCGGCGCCGCCGCCGGCACGAACAGCGTCACGATCACGTTCAGCGGGCCCGCGCCGTTCGTCGACGCCCGCATCGCCGAATATAGCGGGCTCGATCCGGTCAACCCGCTGGACGACGCCTCGGGCGGCTCGGGGGTCAGCGGCCTCGCGGACAGCGGGCCGGTGCACACGACCGCCCAGGGGGACCTGCTGGTCGCCGGCAACTACAACCAGTACAGCTCGCTGGGCGCCGGCGACGGCTACACGCTGCGTCTCAAGACCGATCCGGACGGCGACGTGCTGGAAGACCGGATCGCCGACGCGGTGGACTTCTACAGCGCGACGGTGCCGCTGAACGACGTCATGAGCTGGTGGATCATCCAGGTCGCGGCCTTCCGCAGCGCCTCGACCGATCCGCTGGACACCACCGCGCCGGCCGTCGCCGTCACCAGCCCGGCCGCCGCCGCGACGGTCAGCGGCACGGTCCCCGTGACCGTGACGGCCACTGACACCTCGGGGGTGGTCGGCGTCGAGTTGCTCGTCGACGGCTTGCCGATGGGGGCGCCCGTCACGACCGCGCCTTACAGCTTGTCGTTCAACAGCGCGCTCTTCGCGAACGGCACGCACACCGTGCAGGCGTACGCGTGGGATCGCTACCTGAACATCGGCTACTCCGTCGCCGTGTCGGTGACGTTCTCGAACGCGAGCCCCGGCAACCCCGCGCAAAACGGGCTCTGGACGGGGTTGCTGCCGTCGCCCATCGTCTCGACCGCGTCTGCTCTGCTGCCGGGCGGGAAGATCCTGGTGTGGGAGGGGCAGTCGTTCGGCTACGACGCGCGCGTCTGGACCCCGCAGTTCAACTCGTTCTTCTTGCCGCTGCCGCCGGTGAATCTGTTCTGCGCCGGGCTGGAACAGATGGCCGACGGGCGCATCTTCGTCGACGGCGGGCACATCGCGGGGCACACGGGCATCACGGCGCTGAACCTGTTCGACCCCGCGACCGAGTCCTGGGTCGTGATGCCGGAGATGGCCTTCCCCCGCTGGTACCCCACGGCGACGATTCTGCCGGACGGCCGCTTCGTCGTGCTGTCGGGCGAGACCAACTGCGACGACTGCGACGTGACCACGCCGGAGATCTTCGACCCGGCGACCAAGTCCTGGACGCAGCTCACCAGCGCCCAGTTCTTCTTCAGCTTCTATCCTCACGCCTTCGTGCTGCCGGACGGCCGGCTCCTGGTGTCCTCGACGATCGAGACCAACACGGTCAGCCAGGTGCTGGACGTGGCGGCGGGCACCTGGACGCCCATCGGCGGCCCGGCGGTCGACGGCGGCAGCGCGATCATGTACCTGCCCGGGAAGGTGCTGAAGACAGGCAAGGCCTTCGATCCCGACGACCACGACACGCCGTCGCTGGCGACCGCCTACGTGCTGGACGCGACCCAGCCGTCGCCGACCTGGCAAGCGGTGGCGCCGATGGCCGCTCCGCTCAGCTACCACAACCTGACGTCGCTGCCGGACGGGACGGTGCTGGTCACGGGCGGCGGGCCGACCACCGCCGCCCAGGACACGGCCAACGCGACGCTGAACCCGGAGATCTGGTCGCCGACGACCCAGACGTTCACCGCGCTGGCGAGCACGATGAACGCGCCGCGGCTGTACCACTTCTCGGCCGAGCTGATGCCCGACGGGCGCGTGCTGGTCTCGGGCGGCGGGCGCTACAACGACACGACGGCCCCGACCGATCAGTTCAATCAGGAGTTCTTCGCGCCGCCGTATCTGTTCAAGGGGCCGCGGCCGGTCATCACGTCCGCGCCGGCGACGCTGCAGTACGGCCAGCCCTTCACCGTGCAGACGCCCGACGCCGCGAAGATCGGCAGCGTTTCGCTGGTCCGCTACGGCGCCACGACCCACACCGTGAACATGTCGCAGCGCTACCTTCCGCTCACGTTCACGGCCGGCACCGGCGCGCTGACGGTGACGGCGCCCGCCAACAAGAACCTCGCGCCGCCGGGCAACTACATGCTGTTCATCCTCGACACGAACGGGGTTCCGTCCGTCTCCGCCACCGTCCACTTCTGACCGCTGGGCCGTGGTCTTGGCCTGGACCCTTCGTGTTCTGTTGCTGGCGGCCGCGGCGGCGGGCTTGACGGTCGCGCTGGTCGGTGGCGCGGGTCGCGCCCCGCCCGACACGATCTACTCCTGCCCGATGCACCCGGCGGTCCGTGCGCTGGCGCCGGGGACGTGCCCGATCTGCGGGATGGCGTTGGTCGCGGCCGGACCGCCCGCCGTGGAGGCGCCCGCCGGCGGGTCGCTGCCCCCGACGGACCTCATCGTCGTGCGGCCGCGTGTCTTTCCCGTTGCGGTTCGGGCCCCCGCCTGGCTCGCGGCGGACGGCGTCGTCGTCGCCCGGCTGTACCGGGACGAGGCCGAAGGCCTTGCGCGCGGCGCGGCCGGGACCTTCACGGCGGCGCCACCCGCGTCCGCGACGTTCGACGTCGCGCTGGACGACGCGCCCGCGCGCGGCTGGGACGGCGAGACCGTCGAGCTGA
>CAZPUH010000144.1:0-14864 GCA_964589215.1 uncultured Myxococcales bacterium
CGCGGTCCTGTTCGGCTCGCAGGATGATCGCGTCTACTGTCTCGAGCCAGACGGCCACCTCCGCTGGTCCGTCGAGCTGGGCGGCGACGTCGACAGCTCGCCGGTGCTGGCGGCGGATGGCACCATCTTCGTGGGGTCCGATGACCACAAGCTCTACGCGCTCCGCGCGCCGAGCGCGGTCCCCTCTGCGATGGGCAAACCCTAAAGGAACCATGACTCTTCCGAATTCACACACCGGCCCGACCAGCGTCGGCCTGCCGGTCCGTACTTTGACCGGCCGAATCAAGATCCACCCCGTCGGGTACGGCTTCGTCGTCCCCGACGACAAGTCCGAGGACGTCCACATCTCGCCGCCCAACCGGGGCGCGGCCATGGACGCCGACACCGTCGAGATCGAAGCCTGGATGGGCGCGCGCGGCGTCGAGGGGCGCGTCCTGCGCGTCATCGAGCGCGGGCGCGCCAAGATCACCGGCCAGCTGGTGCGCCGCGGGCGCCACCAGATGTTGCAGCCCGACGACCCCCGCATCTCGGGGCTGGTGGGGCTGTCCGCGTCCATCGCGGGCGCCAAGGACGGCGTCGCCGTCGTCGCCGAGATCACCCGCTACCCCGACGTCCCCGACGGCCCGATGGAGGCCGCGGTCCTGAAGGTTCTCGGGGACCCCGACGACCCGCGCACCGAGGTCGAGAAGGTCCTGGCCATCGCCGACGTCGACGAGGGGTTCCCAGACGACGTCGAGCGCATCGCGGCCGGCATCGGCGAGTCGCTGTCGGACCGCGACCGAGACGACCGCACCGACCTGCGCCACATCCCGTTCACCACCATCGACCCCGAGACCGCGCGCGACTTCGACGACGCGGTGGCGATCGAGAAGCTGCCCCAGGGGGGCTCGCGGCTGTGGGTCGCCGTGGCCGACGTCTCCCACTACGTGCGCGAGGGCTCGCCCATCGACGTCGAGGCCCGCCGCCGCGGCTGCAGCATCTATCTGCCGAACCGCGCGATCCCCATGCTGCCGGAGCCGCTCTCGGCCCGCATGTGCTCGCTGGTCCCGAACGAGGACCGGCTGGCGATGGTGGTGCGCATCGACATCGACCGCCAGGGGAACATCGGCCCGCGCGACTACTGCGCGGCCGTCATCCACTCGCAAGCGCGCCTGGACTACCCGGGCGTGGCGGCGGCGCTGGGCGGCGACACGCGCGGCAAGCGCAAGAAGTACGAGCCGTTCCTGCCCGCGTTGCGGGCCATGGATTCGCTGGCCCGCCAGCTGCGGGCGGCCCGCCTGGCGCGCGGCGCGCTGGACTTCGACCTGCCCGAGCCGTTCGTCGAGCTGGATCACGACGATCCGCGGCTGGTGCGGGCCATCCGCAAGTCACGGCGCGACCCGGGCGAGCGCCAGGCCTACTCGATGATCGAGGAGTTCATGCTGGCCGCCAATGAGGCGGTCGCCAGCAGCTTCCAAGAGCGCGGCGAGGACGCCCTGTGGCGCATTCACGACGCGCCGGATCGCACCCGGCTGGAGGAGTTCGCGGTTCTGGCCGAGCACTACGGCATCGCGATCGACGTCGACGAGGCTCGCACGCCCAAGGGGCTCAAACGGGTGCTGGACCGCCTGAAGGGGCACCCGGCCGAGAAGGCGCTGTCGTTCCAGCTGTTGCGGTCGCTGAAGCAGGCGACGTACGACGTCGTCAACATCGGCCACTTCGGGCTGGCGTCCGCCGACTACCTGCACTTCACCTCGCCGATCCGCCGCTACCCGGACCTGGTCGTGCACCGCCTGCTGAAGGCCCGGCTCGCCTCGATGAACCGGCCGGCGGGCGGCTTCAAGCCGGGGGGGACCACCACGGAGCGGCTGGCGCTGCAGAAGATGGCCGCCGACTCGTCGTTCGCCGAGAGGCAGGCGATGGAGGTCGAGCGCGAGGTCATCGACCTCTATCGCGCGTTCTTCCTGCGCGACCGCATCGGCGACGTGTTCGACGGCGTCATCTCGGGGGTCACCGGGTTCGGGGTGTTCGTCACCGTCGACGACCCGTTCGTCGAGGGGCTGGTCCGGATCGACGCGCTGTCGGACGACTACTACAACTACGACGAGACGGGGGCGCGGCTGGTCGGCCGCCGGTCCGGCAAGGCGTTCGCGCTGGGCGACAGCGTGCGCGTCGAGGTTCAGTCGGTCAGCGTCGTGCGGCGGAAGATCGACTTCGCGCTGGCGGACCACGTCCCCCGCCACCGGGCGCGCGACGGCGTCCGCGGTGAGCGCGGCAAGCGGGATCGCGGGCGCGAGCGCGCCAAGCCTGCAGCCGCCGGTGGTCGCGACCGGCGCGGCGGTCGCCCGGGGCGGCCCGACGCGGGGCCCGCCCGAAGCAACCGCGGGCGCGGTGGTCCGAAAAGAAAAGGGCGCCGATGACGATTCGCGAGAAGCTGGAAGAGGACGAAGAACGCGTCCTGTCGCGTTTTGCGCAGAAGAGCCGCGACAGCAAGGGGCGCGACCGCCCCGAGCCGCCCGACCCCGTGCGGCCGATCTTCCAGCACGATCGCGATCGGGTGATCCACTCGAAGGCGTTCCGGCGGCTGGCGGGCAAGACCCAGGTCTTTCTCGCCCCCGAGGGCGACCATTACCGCACGCGCATCACCCACACGCTGGAGGTGGCGCAGATCGCCCGGACGGTGACGCGGGCGCTGGGACTCAACGAATCGCTGACCGAGGCGATCGTGATGGGCCACGACCTGGGACACACGCCGTTCGGTCACGCGGGCGAGAAGGTGCTGGCCAAGCTGATGCCGGGCGGCTTCCACCACGTCAAGCAGTCGCTGCGGGTCGTCGAAGTGCTGGAAAATGAGGGGCAGGGGCTGAACCTGTCCGTCGAAGTGCGCGACGGCATCCTCAAGCACTCGAAGGGGAAGGGGCACGTCATCTCCGACAACCCCAACCTCATGGCGATGACGCTGGAGGGGCAGATCGTCCGGATCGCCGACATCGTGGCGTACGTGAACCACGATCTGGACGACGCCGTTCGCGGCAAGGTGGTCGATCCGGCGTCCGTCCCCGACTCGATCCTGGCGACGCTGGGGCGCAGTCACAGCGAGCGGATCTCGCGGATGGTGAACGACATCGTCAGCGCCTCGAACCTCGAGGAAAAGCGTCAGATCCGCATGACCGACGCGGTGCTGGACGCGCTGATCGCGCTGCGCGACTTCCTGTACGAAACGGTGTACGAGCGCCCCATGATCCGCGGCGAATTCGAGAAGGCGCAGCGGATCATCAGCGAGCTGTGGGCCTATTTCCACGCCCACCCGGATGAATTCCGGGCGCGTCATTGGCCCAAGGGGATTCCGGAATCCGACGGCCTCTCGCGCGCGGTCGGCGATTTCATCACGGGAATGACGGACCGCTACGCGCTGCGCGTCTACGAGGAGTATTTTCTGCCGCGCCGGTGGGAGGTTTACTGACAAGACCTCTGTCCGTTTTGCCGCGAGATTTCGAATTCGAACCGGCAGAAGTTACATACGATATGCGTCGGCGAAACCCCCCGTTTACGGACTGCGGCGTAGTCTGAGTTCGTTCACCGACCGTCGGTGAAGTCTTCTGACATGCGGATCGCCGGTTCTGGTTTGCGCGCCATCGTGGTCACCCTGGATCCAGGGCGTACCGAGGCGCGCTCGGAATCGCCCGCGACGCTGCTGCGCGCGCTCGGGCACGAGGTGACGACGATCGGCTACGACCTCGCAGAACTGGACGTCCGGCCGGTCGCGGCCGACGTCGCGGTCGTCGAAGCGGGCGAGCACCTGGAGATCGGCCGCCACGCCATCAAGCGGCTGCGGCAGCGTCCGGACATGGTGGCGACGCGCATCCTGCTCTGCCTCGACGTGGCGCGCGTTTCGGGCCTGGACCCCGAGATGGGCGCCGACGACTTCATCCTGATCCCCATCAGCTCGGACGAGCTGTCGGCCCGCCTGCGCCAGCTGCAGGCGCGCGACAAGCGCCCGGGGGCGCCGCTGCAGATCCGCTACGGCCACGTGGTGCTCGACTGCGAGATGCGGCAGGCCTACGAAGGGGGCAAGTCGCTGGGGCTGACCCCATACGAGTTCCAGCTGCTGCGCTTCCTGGCCGATCGGGTCGGGCGGGTCTTCACGCGGCAAGAGCTGCTGTCGCGGGTGTGGGGCTACCGCCACGTGGGCCGCGTGCGCACCGTCGACACCCACGTGCTGAACTTGCGGGCCAAGCTGGGCGAGCTCGGCGACCGGCTGCAGTCGGTGCGGGGCATGGGCTACAAGCTGCAGCGCGCGGACGCGCCCGCCGACGGCCCTTCCGCCAGCGCGATGTAAAGCGCCAGGAACGCAGGGAACGCCATCTGAATCATCCAAAAGTCCCGATCCTGGCGTTCTGAAATCCTGGCGCTTCCTACTACGGCCCGGCGAGCAGCGCGCGCTGCACGTCGGCCGCGATGCCGGCCAGCCAGCCGCGCGCCTTCTCGGCGTCCGCCGCGGACAGCGACTGCACCCACTTGACGTGCTCGACGCCGGCGCCCTCGTCGATCGACAGGGGGAACGCCGGGATTGTGGGCGACGTCAGCTTCGGCAGCGTGCGTCCGCGCTCGGCCAGGTAGCTCTCGAGGCGGGTCACCCGCTCGGCGAGGCAGACGTCCAGGTTGCGGACCGCCTCTTCGTAGACGACCACCAGGTCGGCCGCGTTCGCCCGGCGCGCCCGGGCGGCGCGCACCTGGGCGTACCAGGCGCGCAGCGCGTGCAGGTTGGCGATGTAGGCGACGTTCTTGCCGACCACCTTGTCGATCCGCTCGTCGCGCGGGCTGCCCAGCGGCTCGTCGACGGCGCTGCCGGTGTGCACGACCAGCCGGCCGGGCCCGACGTCGCGCCGCACCACCTGCCCGGCCCCCGTGATGCTGCCGTAGCCGACGGCGCGCGGGCCGACCAGCCCCGACGATCCGCCCAGGAAGATCCGCTTCTGGCGCAGCAGCACGCCCTCGACGGCGTCGCCGATCAGCGAGGGCGTCGCCTTGTCGCCGGCCTTGCCCCACGGCGTGAAGTTGAAGTGAATGAACCCGCTGCCGACCTCCGAGTGGTCCTTGCGCGAGGTCCCGCCCGCCATCAGCACGTCGCAGAAGTTGATGAGGCTGCCCAGCGTCACGAAGCTGAGAAGGATCGTCTGCTTCAACCCGACGGCGTGGGCGGTGGAGGCCTCTTCTTCCAGGATCGTTCCCTCGCGCGCGTGACCGGCGAAACCCAGCGACGCGCCCCGCAACAGGACCACTCCTTTGGCGTAGCCGCTGGCGATCGAGGCGCCCTCGCCGAAGACGGAATCGATCACCGTCGCCGGTCCCTCGGTCCCGACCTGGGCGCCCGGGCCCAGCCAGGTCCGCTTGCCGTGCAGGCGCGTGCCGGGGAACAGCACCGCGGTCGCGTGAATGCGCGCGGGATCGACGTCGTCGTCGACGAACACCTGCCCCGCGTCGAGCACCCGCACGCCCCGATCCAGCAGCGACTGAAGTTGCGCCTTCGCCATGACGCCGCGAGTGTACCGGATTCAGCCGGCCGTCGGTGGTAGCCGCGGGCGGATCATGCGCGCGCGCCGCAGTCGGAAGAAGATCCTGGAAACGTCGAAGGATCCCATTCGCAGCCGCCGGACCACGTCCCGCACCGTCCGGCGGCCGTCGATCTCGTCCAGCACCGCCAGCTCCTCGCGCGTCAGCGTGCCCCGCGGCAGCTCGTCAATCTTGATCTCGTTGCGCACGAACACCTCGTCGAACGTGGCGATCTCGCGCTCGATCACGCGCCATTCGTCGATGCGCCGGAACCCCTCCAGCAGCATGCGGTCCACCTGGATCTGCAGCGCCGACTCGCGCGCGGCGGGTCCGGGATCCGCGTCGCGGCGGAAGTGGAAGAATCCCGACGACCAGCGCAGCGTCTCGTACGCCAGCTCGGATGTCTGGCGCAGCAACGCGCGGCTCAGCGCCTCGGGGGAGATGATCTTGCGCGCCACCAGGTCCGCGCCGAAGAGGGGCAGCGGCGGACGCGCGCGGGCGCGCTCCTGCAGGACGGCCGCCAGACGGTCCGGACCCGCCTCGCCGGTCTCGACCACGAACCGCCCCAGCATCAAATCCTCGGCGACGCCCACCGCCGTCGCGAAGTCGATGCGCCCGTCGCGGAACGCCAGCTCGACCCGCGCCTGGGTCGCGGTGTTCACGACGCGCAGCACGCCGGTCTGCCGTTGCTCGGCCAGAAGCTCGAACACCTGTCCCATCGCGATGGCGTCCAGGTCCCCGGCCAGCGCGAACCCCAGCGCCGCGAAGGCCCGCGCCTCGTCGAGCCCCGCGTCCGTCGATTGGGCCAGCGCCTCGCGCAGGGCTGGACTGGCGGGCGCGCGCGCGCCGGCGCCGGCCAGGCGTGCCACGATCGCTTGCAGCGCGTCCGGCGAGAAGGGCTTGCCGATGCTGTCCGCCACGTTGGGCAGCTTGGCCAGGCGCGCCTCGAGGTCGCCGGCCTGCCCGCGCGTCGTCATGAGCACGACCGGCACCTGGGCCAGCGCGCCGTCGGCGGACAGCCGCCGGCAGAGGTCGGCGGCGTCGCGGCCCGGGATCGCGTCGTCCAGCAGGATCAGCCGCGGCGACGCGCCCGCTTCGCGCATGCGGGCCAGCGCCGGCCCGTGGTCCCGTTCGGTCACCGTCCGATGTCCGAGCTCGGCCAGCACCGTCTCGATGACCTTCAAGATCGTCGGGCTGTCGTCGATCGCCAGGACGTAGTCAGACATGATCGCGTGGGTCGCGGAGCGCCCGGCTGCATCCGGGCAGCCGCAGCCTGCGAGCATTGTGCGCCTTTTGAACGAAGGCGGCCACAGCCGCCGGCGCGGTCAGGGACAGCCGGGCGCGGGCGCGCCTGGATCGCAGGCGGCGCACGAGACGTCGAAGACCAGGCCCGCCGCATTTTGCAGATTCGGATCCGGGATGACCTCGATGGCATAGCCCCCTTTGGGGCACAGGGCCGCGTCGTACGCGCTGCGCCAGCAGGGTGCCTGGATCTCCATCGCCGGGTCGGCCGTGCACGCGTGGATCGACGTCCGCATCGGGGAGGTCATCTGGGTCAGGTACGTTGCCTCGACGGTGCACGCCGGCTGGGCCGACGTATCCAGCGGCACGGGCGCGCCGATGCACTTGAGCCCGCGCGCCGCGCTGTTCAGCCCCTGCGCGAGCTGGATCATGGCGGGGGCATAGCTCGCGTCGCAGAGCGACGTGTTGAGCCCGTGCGGGAGCGACTGCGCGAATTGGGAAATCCGCAGCGCCGGTTCGCCCTGGGTTCCGTCGGTCGTCAGCAGCGTCGCGGCCGGGTTCAGCGCCGGGTCGCCTTTCGCGCCACAGGACAGCATCACGGAAGGCCACAGCTCGCTCGGGTTCCCCGGGTTGGCGGCGCCCGCCGGCGACCAGGCGACGCCGTAAGGGGCGGGCGGCCCGGCAATCGCCGACACGAAGATCCTCCCCAGGTCGCCGTCCTTCAGGAAGCTGAGGTCTTGCACCACCGCGCTGATGGTGGTCAGCCGCCCGCCGGTGAGATCGTTGGCGGCGCAGCTGGCCAGCTCGACGGAGGGCGGGGTTCCCGCGGCGCTGGCGGGCGGCGCCAGCGGCGGCATCCCGATCAGCATGCTGCCGCCGACGCCCTGGCAGAGGTGCCCGTAGCGATTGCAGCGATAGGTGTCCAGCGGGCCCAGCGGACCGGAAAGGCCCGGCGCGGCCGCGTCGGCGGTAAAGAGGTCGGTGTTGCCCGGCGCCGGCGAGCAATCGTCGTGCGTCGACAGGATCAAGATGCCCAGCGCCGCCGCCGGCCGCAGGAAGTCGCGGTTCGCGGCCGGCGGTTGCGCGCCGTCGGCGCCCAGCGCGCGCACGATCGCGGCGAGCGGCTGCCTGAACATGCAGCCGTCCGAGCCGAGCGGCGTGATGCATTGCAGGACCTGCTCCAGCGGCGCCGTGAAGTTGCGCGCCCCGCCGGACACGGAGATGAAGGTCGCGCCGGGCGCCAGCGTGGTGTCCGTGCAAGCGCCGCGGGGCGCGCTCTGCAACTGCGCAGCTTTGCCGGTCGACGTGCATCCTGCCGGAGGCTGCGGGCCGGCGCCCATGTCCGTCGAGATGACCCCGATGTGAAGGTCCGGCAGGCCGTCCGGCAGCGCTTCGAGGCTCTGCACGAGCGTCGGCAGCTGCGCGACCAGCTTCTGCTGGGCGGCGTCGTTCGCGCTGTCGTCGATCACGAGCAGGAGATCCAGCTGGTTGCTCGCCGGCGTGATCTGGAACCGCTGGGGCGGGGGACCCGACCCGGCGCCGCCCGTGCCGCCGCCGACCGGATGGTCCGGGCCGCCGATCGTCTGCGTCCAGCACCCGCCCACGCCGACAGACAACGCCAGGACCAGGCTGAGCCGGGCGGGGGACACGCGGACATTTTGGGACGATTTCGCGCCGCGCACCAGATTGGCGCAGACGTGGGCGCGCGCCCTACAGTCGCCCGGGTGGGCGACGCTCGGGGTGTAACGGCGGTTGCCCTTCAGAAGTGGACGAAATGCGTCGATGACGACCGGGTACTGTCCCGCCCTGTCAATATAAGCGAGCACTTGAACGTGGTCCGATGCTGGAAGGTCTCACCAGGAGCGGCCCCCTGATCCGATCCCCCACCACCCAAGAAGACGCGATCAAAGCCGCGGCGCGCGGCAGTTCGCCGTCGGCGGGACCGCCGGGCAAGCGCCCGCGTGAAATGAACGATTTCCCCAGGAAGTTCGGCTCGTACGTCCTGCTCAAGCCGCTGGCGCGCGGGGGGATGGGCGCGCTGTACCTAGCGCTGTCGGGGCCCGAGGAGACCGCCAAGCTCTGCGTCATCAAGACCGTGCTGCCGCACCTGGCAGACAAGGAGTACCTGCAGCGATTCCGCGACGAGGCCAAGGTCGTCGTGCGCCTCTCGCACGGCAACCTGGTGCCGGTCTTCGACTCCGGCCAGGCCGGCGGCGAGATCTACCTGGCCATGGACTACGTCGAGGGGCGCGACCTGCGCGCCACCTGGAACCGCTGCGCCAAGAAGGGGATCGCGTTCCCCGTCGACGTGGCCGCCCACATCGTGCGCGAGCTGGCGCGCGGCCTTCATTACGCCCACACGTTCGGCGACATCAAGCTGGTTCACCGGGACGTCTCGCCGCCCAACGTGCTGCTGTCGTACAGCGGCGAGGTGAAGCTGACCGACTTCGGCCTCGCGTCGTCCACCTTGAAGATCGAAAAGACCGCGCCCGGGATCATCTACGGCAAGGTCAGCTACATGTCGCCCGAGCAGGCGCGCGGCGAGTCCATCGACGGGCGTACCGACCTCTACGCCTCGGGGATCATCCTGTGGGAGCTGCTCACGGGCCGGCAGCTGTTCCCGTCGACGCGGCCGCCGGGCGCGCCCAAAGATCAGCTCACCTCCGACGAGCTCCTGCGCCGCGTGCGCAACCCGGAGATCGCGGCGCCGTCGAAGCGCGCGGCGCGCGTCCCGCCCGAGCTGGACCGGATCGCGCTGAAGGCGCTGGCGCCCGACCTGAAGGACCGCTACACGACCTGCGAGGAGCTGCGCCACGATCTGGCGAAGTTCCTGGCCCAGACGTCGCCGGCCACGGACGCCACGCGCGTCGCCAAGTTCCTGGGCGAGCTCTACGACCAGGACATCGCCGCCGAGCGGGCCGAGCGCGAGCAGGTGATCGCCCGGGCGCGCGAATGGTACGCGGTGACGTATCCGCGCCCGTCGGCGAAGTCGTCGTCCGCCAACACCGCGCCGATCGCGGGCGACAAGAAGGCGCCCCCCGACAGGTTCGAGGCGGACACCGAGGAGCGGCCGATGCGGGAGACGGTGCTGTCGATCCCCATGCGGTTCGACAAGGCGCGCGTCGCGCTGGGCAAGCCGGATTCCGCCGCCCCGCCCAAGCCGCCGCAGCCGCAGCCGACCACCGCCGAGCGGGCGCTGGACCCCAGCGGCGCCTCGCTGTCGAACGCGGTGATCGGCACCGTGGTCGGCGGCCGCTACTACGTGCGGCGCCTGTGCGGCGAAGGTGGCATGGGGCGCGTCTACGAGGCCGAGCACATCGACATCGGCCGTCGCGTGGCGCTGAAGATTCTGCACCCCGCCTACAGCCAGACGCCGGATCTCGTCGAGCGGCTGCGGCGCGAGGCTCGGGCGGCGTCGAAGATCTCGCACCCCAACGTCGTCGACGTCACCGATTCGGGCACCACCCCGGACGGCGCGTTCTTCTTCGTGATGGAGTACCTGGAGGGGATCGAGCTCGGGGAGCTCATCTACCGCCAGGGCAAGCTGGACGTCGCGCGCACGCTGCACGTCGGCGCGCAGATCTGCCGCGCGCTGCAGGCGGCGCACGAGGTCAACGTCATCCACCGCGACCTCAAGCCCGAGAACGTGCTGATCCTGAATCGCGACGGCCAGCCCGACTTCGTGAAGGTGCTGGACTTCGGCATCGCGAAGAGCGGCAGCGACGGCGACTTCGAGAACGAGAAGGACACGAACGGCGACATCCGCCGGCGCCTGACCCACCCGGGGATGACGATGGGGACGCCCGAGTACATGGCGCCCTAGCAGGCGGCCGGCAAGCCGGCGGACCCGCGGTCGGACATCTACGCCGTGGGTGGCCTCCTTTACGAGATGCTGAGCGGCAACGCGCCCTACGAAGGCTCCAATTTCATGGAGATCCTTCACAAGAAGGCGAACACCATGCCCGCGGCGCTGTCGACGTTCCGCAACGACGTCCCGCCCGAGCTGGAGGCGCTGATCATGCGCGCGCTGTCGCGCGAGCCGGGCGAGCGGCCGCGCTCGATGGACGAGATGGGGCGCGAACTGACGACGCTCGCCAACACGTTGTTCCCCGGTTTCGGCATGGCGCCGCCCGTGGAGTCCGACAAGTTTCCGCGCGCCGGCGTGCTGGGCGCGCTGCGTGGCGGGGCGGCGCAGGCCAGCGGGCTTTACGAGCGGATGCGCCAGAAGTACCGGTACACCTCGATCGCGCTGGGGGTGGGCGGGGCGCTGGTGCTGTTCGTCGGTTACCTGGTCACGAGCGCGGCGCTCCATCGGCGCCACGCGCATCACCCGCCCGTGGTGCTGCCCGCGGCGCCACATCTGCCGGCCGTCGCGCCGCCCCCGCCGGTGGTGCCCGCGGCGCCCCCCGCGCCCGCCGTCGCGGCTGCGCCGCCCGACAAGGAGGCGGCTGACGACGCGGAGCCGGCCAAGGACGACACCGCGCGCGACGACGACGGCGAGACGGGCGCAAAGTCCAAGGGGCGATTGGCGGTGGTCGCCGCCCCGCCGGCGGCGGACAACCGCCACATGTTGCAGGACGCCGAGCGCCTGCTGCACGCCGAGCGGTTCGCCGAGGCGCAGGCCCTGTTCGAGAAGGTCGCCAAGTCCAAGCGCGACCGGAAAGCGGCGCTGCTGGGCCTGGCCGAGATCGCCTTCCAGGAGAAGAACTACGCCGAGGCCGTTCAGTCCGCCGCGCGGGCGGTCGATCGCGGCGGCGGCGTCAAGGCCCACGTGCTGCTGGGCGACGCGCACTTCCGCCTGGGGCAGTACAAGGAAGCCGCCCAGGCGTACGCCGACGCGCTGAAGCTGGACCCCGAGAACGCCAGCGCGAAGACCGGCCTCGCCCTCGCACAGAAGCGCATGTGAGAGGGCGGGAGGGTGAGCCCTCCCGCCGGCCCACCCCGGTTGCTGAGGGGAGCCGGGCCTCCCGGTGCTTGGACGCGCGCGCCTGACGGCGCTCTGGCGTCGCGGCACAAAGGTCGGTTAAACAGTTGTGGGTGACCCGTTGGGTATGGGCCGCCGCAGTGCTGTTGTTTGCGGCCGCGGGTTTGACCGCCGTTGGGGTCCGGCGGCATCGGGTCGACGTCGAGCTGGCGACGCCGCGGGATCTGCACCGGGTCGCCTACGTCGGCTCGGGGGTGTGTCGGGATTGCCACCTGGACCGGCACGCCAGCTGGAAGCGAACGTTCCATCGCACGATGACGGCCGAGGCGGCGCCGGAGTTCGTGAAAGGCGACTTCGGGGGGGCGACGCTGGTCTCGGCGGGAGTCACGGCGCGCATGGATCGCGGGGCCGGCGGCCGCTTTCGGATGACGTTCAGCCGGCCGGGCGAACCCGATCGCGTGGCCACCGTCGACCGCACGGTGGGCTCGCATCGTTACCAGCAATATCTGACGAAGATCGCCGATACGTACTGGCGGCTGCCGGTCGCCTGGAGCGTGACCGACCGCCGCTGGTTTCCGATGACGAGCGCATTTCTGTTTCGAGATCCTGATCCGTCCCCGGGCGGCGGCGCCGCCGATGGACGGCCGCTGTTCGGGGGCGGCGACTTCGATCGCCACGTCACGCGCTGGAACGACAACTGCGTGTTTTGCCACAACGTCGCCCCCAACCCCGCCCGCGATCCCGAAACGGGACACTTCGCGACGACCGTGGCCGAGCTGGGGATCGCCTGCGAGGCCTGCCACGGGCCCGGCGCCGAGCACGTGGCCCGCAACGCCGACCCCGCCCGGCGCGCCCGTCTGGCCGCCACGGGCGCCGCCGATCCGACGATCGTGAACCCGTCCCGCCTGTCGCCCGAGCGCTCCGCGGACGTGTGCGGGCGCTGTCACGGGCAGCGGCTGGCCGACGACGTCGGGCCGTTCCTGGCGCACGGCGACCCGTTCGTCTCGGGCGACGACCTGGCGACCGAGAGCGTGCCCCTGTGGCGCGACACGCCCTTGCGCGGGGACCGGACGGCGTTCGCCGCGCGGTTCTGGTCGGACGGCACCGCGCGGCTGACCGCCTACGAGTACCAGGGGCTGCTGCAGTCGCCGTGCGCCATGCGCGGGCCGCTGACCTGCACCAGCTGCCACGGCATGCACGAGGGGGATCCGCGCGGGCAGCTCCGGGCCCGTTTCGCTGCGCAGCCGGACGCGATGTGCACCGGCTGCCACACGCGACTGGGCGCCGCGCCGGCGCTGGCGGCGCACGCGCACCACGACCCGGCGGGGGCGGGGGCCCGCTGCGTGGCCTGTCACATGCCGCGGATCGTGTACGGCGTGCTGGACGTCCACCGCAGCCACCGCATCGAGGTGCCCGAGCCCGCGCGGGCGGCGGCCGCTGGACGGCCAGACGCCTGCACCGGCTGCCACGTCGACCGGACGGCTGCCTGGGCTCAGGCGGCGGCTGGGCGGTTCTGGGGACCCGGACGCGCCCCGGACGGCGACCGGGTTCCGCCGGGGACGGCGCCGGCGGAGGCGATCCGGGCGGCCGGGCCGCTGGGGCGCCTCATCGCCGCCGATGCGATCGCGGCGGCGCCGGTCCCTGCGGACGCGCCGACGAGAAACCGCCGTCTGGGGCTCTTACTGGATGTAATGGAGACTGACGCCTACCCAGCGGTCCGGGAAATCGCCTGGCGCGGCCTGCGACGGGTTGCCGCGGGCCCCCCCACGGCTGAGCTGCTGCGGCGCAGCGCATACGATCCCGGAGCGCCGGCGCCGGCGCGCGCCCGGTCAGTGGTGGTCCTGCGCCTGGGACTTGGTGGGGTGACCGCCCCGGTCGAGCCTGTTTGGGCGGCGATGCGCGGCGAAGACGCCGAGCGCGACCTCGAGATTGGCGAGTGAGCTCGGTGCGGGGGCCGCTCGGGGGGACGTCTAATCGACTCGCGTCCGGGGCGCCGATGTCCTACGATCCGGGGCCGGCAGCTGTAATGGCCGAAACGTTTCCGCTCAAGTTCGGGAAGTACGTGCTCCTGAAGCCGCTGGCGCGTGGCGGCATGGGGGCGATCTATCTCGCCGCGGCTGGTGAGATCGGTTTCCAGAAGTTCTGTGTGGTCAAAAAAGTCATCTCCGAGAAGACGGACCGCACGAAGGCCAACCGGTTCCTCGACGAAGCCAAGGTCGTGCTTCGGCTGTCCCACGCCAACCTGGTCCCCACGCTGGACGCGGGCGAGGTCGACAGCGAGTTCTTCATCGCGATGGAGCTGGTCGAGGGGAAGGACCTGCGCGAGATCTGGAACCGGTGCGTCCGCACCCGGACCCGCATCCCCCTGGACGTCGCGTTGCACATCGGCCGCGAGATCGCGCGCGCCCTGGCTTACGTCCACAGCCACGCGGATCTGCGGCTCGTGCACCGGGACGTCGCGCCCCCCAACATTCTGCTCAGCTACTTCGGCGAGGTGAAGCTGACCGACTTCGGCCTCGCGCGCAGCGTGCTGAAGCAAGAGAACACGGCGCCCGGCGTCGTGTTCGGTCGGGCGTCGTACCTGTCGCCCGAGCAGGCGCGGGGCGAGGCCGCCGACGCGCGCAGCGACGTCTACAGCCTGGGCGTCGTCCTGTGGGAGCTGGTCACCGGCAACCAGTACCTGCAGCTGGCGAACCTGGATCCCGCGACGGCGATGTCGCTGGTGCGCCACCCGCGCGTGCAGCCGGCCTCCTCGAAGGCGCCGTGGATCACGCCCAACCTGGACGCTTTGCTGCTGAAGGCGCTGGCGCCGGCGCGCGAGAACCGCTTCCAGTCCGCGGAGGAGATGCGCAAGGCGCTGTCGGAGATCATCACGCAGATCTCGCCGCGCGCCGACGCCGAGCGCGCCGCCGAGTTCCTCCGCAGCCTCTACGACCAGCAGATGAAGGACGAGCGCGTCGAGCGCGATCAGCTGCTGGCCGCCGCGGCTCCGCTGTTCGCGTCCTCCAACGGGCGGGACGCGCGGATCTCCAAGGGCATGCCGGTGCCGCTGGCGGCGCTGGAGCAGTCCAGCACGAAGCTGCAGTTCCCGAAGGAAGACGACGAGTCGCTGGGGCTGAACTTCACGGGGCGGGTCATCAACAACCGCTACCGCGTCATCCGCAAG
>CAZPUH010000145.1:0-13660 GCA_964589215.1 uncultured Myxococcales bacterium
GGCTGGCCCAGGCGTTGTTGAACACCAGGCCGTTGTTGGCCAGCGCCTGGATGTTCGGGATCGGCACCTGCCCCTGCGTGCCGGCGAGAGCGGGGTAGAGGGCCGACGCCTCGGCACCCAGATCGTCGGCGATGATCAACAAGATGTTGGGCTTGCTCGGGCCGCCCGCGACGGCGCCGCCGCTGCCGCCGGTCCCCGCACCGCCGCCGTCGACCGAGGCGCCTGCCGCGCCGCCGGCGCCAGACGGCCGGACGAACGAGACGGTCGTCGTGGCGCTGTCGGTCCCCGCGCCGTCGGACACCGTCACCGTGATCGTGAAGGTGCCGGGCTTTGCGCTGGTCAGCGTGGCGCTGGGCGCGATGGGGTTGTCGATGACACCACCGGTGGTCGACCAGTAGTAGCTGAGCGGGGACGGCCCCGCGTCGGGGTCGCTGGCGGCCGCGGAAAGGCTGACGGAGGCGCCGACGAACACGGTCTGTGGCGTCACCGTCACCTCGTCGAGGCGCGGGTTCAGGTTGATGGTGCCGTTCACCACGACGGAGCCGTTTCCGGTCTTGCTGGACCCGTTCAGGTGAATCGTCACCGACGTCGTCGCGCCCGCGGTCACGTCGAACGTCGCCGAGCCCGTGAACGTCGTGCTGCCGTCGGCCGACTTCGCCGTCAGCGTGATGGTGTAGCCCTTTCCGGCGGGGATGCCGCCGATCGAGCCGTTGATCGTGGGCGCGCCGCTGGTGTCGATCGTGCCGCTCTTGTTGAAGCCGTTGCCGGTGATCGTGTACGTGACGGCGTTCAGCGTGACGCCGGGATTGGCCGCCAGCGTGAGACCGATCGTACCGGTCGTTTCGACGTCACCGCGGCTGGAGTCTCTCGCGCACCCGCCCAGGGGGCCGGTCGCGGCGAGCGCGAGCCAAATGAGTGGAACGCTGCCCAGTCTTGCGACCAGTGCAGATCTTCGGAGGCCATTTCTCATCGAACTGTCCTTTCGCTGGAACGCGCCCGCAGGGGGGCGCTAATGACAGCGTTCGATGGGCATGACGACTGTCTTTTAATATGGACAGACGTCTCTTGTCAAAGAGAAGGCGCTCGTTCCTCTCGAGCTCCCGCGGCGCTCAGGGCGCTCTTCTGCGCCACGGCTGTGCTAGTTTGCCTGGTCGCCCGATGGAAATACGCACGGAACCGGCATCGATCGAGACGACCACTCATGGAGACGCTCTCGCCGACGCGTGGTTCGAATCGTACGTGGAGCCTTCGACCGAACTGCCGCGCCGGCGCCGCCGGCGCCACCGTCGGAACCGCGGTCCGAGGCGTCCGCAGCCTCAGCGGCGCGACACGCTGATGGCGATCGCGTCGTTCGTCCTGGTCGGCGTGATGACCGCCTGCTTCTACGTCGTCCTGACGCGCTGACGTCCGGGATGACGATCCTCGATCGCTTCGTCGCGCTGGTCTCGCGGTCGGGCTGGAGCAAGCGGCTGCTCTGGCGCGGTTGGTACCAGTTCCTGGCCACGCGCTACCGCGATCCGAGCTGGACCTTCATGAACTACGGGTACCGCACGCCCGAGGGGCCCGGCGTCAGCGTCGATCCCGCCGATGAGGCCAATCGTTCCTGTATCCAGCTCTATGACGTGGTGGCGCGCGCCGTGCCGATCGCCGGGCGCGACTTGCTGGAGGTGGGGTGCGGCCGCGGCGGCGGCGCGGCCTACGTCGCGCGCGCGATGAGCCCCAGCCGCGTGGTCGGCGTCGACCTTTCGCCCCGCGCGATCGCGCTTTGCCAGCAGCGGTTCTCGCTGCCGAACCTGTCGTTCGCGGTCGGCGACGCCGAGCAGCTCCCCTTCGCCGACGGAGCGTTCGACGTCGTCCTGAACGTCGAGTCGTCCCACTGTTATGGCCGCTTCGGTGTTTTCCTCCGCGAGGTGCGCCGCGTGCTGCGCCCGGGCGGACACTTCGCTTACGCCGACTTTCGCCCCCGCGATGAAATCGACCGCTGGCGGGGCGCGCTGCAAGCGGCCGGCTTCATCATCGCCGGCGAGCGCGACCTGCGGCCAGGTGTGGTGGCCGCGCTCGACACCGACGACGCCGGCAAGCGTGCGCTGATCGAGCGGTTGGTCGATCGCCCGCTGGTCGGGATCTTCCGGGAGTTCGCTGCCCTCCGGGGCAGTACGCTCAATGAGGCGCTCAGGCGCGGCGACTTCGGGTACTACGCGTTCGCGCTGACGAAAACCTAGCGTCGACCAACCGTCAACTCGGTGGCGGGACTGGGAGACGGCGCGGCCCGCCCTCACGTTTTCTGAGCCATTTCGCTCGGGCTGGGTCGCTGCAGGACCGCCATGAGAAACGGACCGTCCTCGAAAACAATCGCGTTTGTCGGATTTTTGTGGGCCGCCACGGTCGGGTGCGGCAAGTCCGATGGGAACAGCCCTGGGGCCGCCGGAAGCAACGGCTCCCCCGGGTCGGGCGGCGTCGCCTCCGGCGGGACCGGGGGCGGCGGCCGGACGGGCCAGGCTGCCAGCGGCGGCGCGACCGGCAGCGGTGGGACCAGCGCGTCGGGCGGCGTCACCGGCTCCGCAGGAAGCGCCGGGGGATCCACAGGAACCGCAGGCCACCTGGGCACCGGCGGCCAATCCGCGACCGGCGGTCAGCCCGGTACCGGCGGACAGGCTGGCCGCGGATCGGGGGGAGGTGCGCCGGAGGGCGGCGCCAGCGGCGGAAGCGGCCAGGGCGGCGCCGCCAATCAGCGGTCGATCTCGTTCGGCACACTCCTGGATGCGCAGGCTGTCATGGCGGCCGCGCAACAGCTGGCGAAGTCCGCCGCCACGCCCGGCTCCGCGCAATGGCGGGCCAAGGGCGATCAGCACCGCAAGTACCACTTCGCCGCCGCCGGCGCCGACGAGCCGTATCGGCTGTACGTTCCGACGAACTGGGACGGCACGAGCAGCTTGCCGCTGGCGATGTTCCTGCACGGCGCGGGCGCCGACGAGAGCACCTATGTCGATCAGAACAACAAGCAGATGCTGACGCTGGCGCAGCAGCACGGCTATCTGCTGGTGGCGCCGCTGGGCGACAAGGGGGCGTACGGCAACTTCCTGCGGCTGTCGTCGCCGTTCGGCAAGCCGGACGAGGCCGCGAAGCTGATGGCTCAAGTCACGGCCGCCGACGAACGCACCAACGAGCTCAGCGAACAGGACGTCATCAACGTCCTCGAGCTGGTGCTGGCCGAGTACCCGATCGATCGCTCGGCGATGTTCCTGTTCGGGCACTCGATGGGCAGCGGCGGCACCTGGTACATCGGCGGCAAGTACGCCGCCTACTGGACGGGGCTGGCGCCCATGTCGGGGCCATTCGTCCAGGAGACCGGCTATCCCTGGGACGCCCTTCGCAACACCTTCATCTTCGTCACCGAAGGCACCCAGGCCCCGTCCGTCGACGGAAGCCACCTGCTGCGCGACTGGCTGAAGACGAACGGCTTCAAGTCCGAATACGAGGAGGTGAACGCCGACCACCCCGGCATGGTCCCGCTGGTCCTCCCCGACGTGTTCGACTTCTTCGACCGATCGTGATCCGGTAAACTCGCCTCGGATGAGGAGATTCGCGCTTTGCGTGCTCTTCCTGTTTCCGACCAGCTGCTCGTTGATGTTCGTGAACGGCCCTCCCGAAGACGCGAAGTATGTCGAGCCAGGTGAATGCACCGTCAGCAACGGATGGCCGGCGTTCGACGTGATTCTCGCTCTGCTGGAGACGCTACGAACCGGCTACGCCATCACGCGGACCGACGAGGACTACAGGGGGATGACCCTCTCCCGACCGTCGGACATCGGCATCGGCGTCGCCCTGACGGCGCTCGCTGCCATCTCGGCGGAGGTCGGCTTCAACCGCGTCAAAGCGTGCAAGGACGCGATGATCGACGATCGCGACTCCCGCCTTCGGCCGCCCAGGCGGCGGCGTACCGCCGCACCCGCCAGCTACGCGCCCTCCGCCGCGCCTTCGACAGACACCACGACGTCCGCCAGCCGCGCCGCTGGTACCCCACCCGCGGAGCAGCAGCAGAGCGATTCGGAGTAACTCCTCCCGCCCTTCTTCCGGCTCCCGACACACGGACGGCCGACCCGATCGCCGGAGGCGGCGCCGGCAGGCGGGCGGTCAGACGAGGTTCTTGAGCTTCGCGACCGCCAACCCCACGGCGGCGGCGCCCAGGAGCACCCGAACCGGATGGCTCTTCACGAGCCGCGTCGCTCGCGTCGGCAGTCCTGCGGCGGCCTCCTTCGCCTGCTTGGCGATGCGCGGGGCGGCGTGGACGCGACTGGCGACGGCTGCGCGCGCGGCGCGCGGCTTCCGGGCCGAACCCTTGGACGACTTGGTGGGCGTTTTCCGCGTCTTTTGTTTTGAACTCATGCTGTGAAGGCAAAGCGACAACCGTGCCAACTGGCGAGGCTCAGCGGCGCGGCTCAGAAGGGCACCTTAGGCGCGCGCCGAAAGTCGCATTCGGTAACAAACCTCGTCGGTGCGTTACCAGCCCGATGTTTCCGTCTGGAAACTGCCGCGCCGGGAAGTGCCCCAACCGTTGCGTAGCCCATCGTTGTGTTTACGTTGCCGGGACCGCAATCCGCCAAGGAGACCCGATGAACGCGATTCGACGATTTGTAGTCGCCACGCTGTTGGCCGTGTGGTGCTTCCCCGCTGCGAGCATGGCCAATCCCTCGCCCCGGGCTCCCGCCCCGATCGTGGCGGAGCCGACCGCGCCGATTCCGGCGACCTCCGGCGAGGCCAGCGGAACGGAGGTCGGAACCCTCGCCGCCCGCGAGCAGAAGGCGCGCGAGCTCCAGGACTTCAAAGGCGGCCGGGTCTACATCTACCTGGGCAGCGGCGTCGTGGTCGTCCTGCTCGTGGTGCTGCTCGTTCTGCTGCTGGTGTAACGCCCCACGTGGACCTGGTCGCGCCGGACCCGCCGCCGCGCCATCGCGCGGACGGCACGCCGGCATTGCGGCCGGGCCATCCGCGGCCATCTTGTGAGCCGTGAAACAGCGGCAACCCGGCGGGAGCGAGGGCCTGGACCAGCGGCAGATCGCGCTGGTCGACCTCGGGAATGCGTTGCGCGCCGCGGGCTACACGTTCGTCACGCCCACGCCGGAGACGCACCGGCGCGTGAACGCGCGGGAAGCCGCTGCGGAGGCGCGCAACCTGCGCGACATCTTCGGCTGGAGCCGCCCTTTTCGCCCCGACACCTTGCCGGCGCCGCTTCTCGCGCTCTGCGAGACAGCGCAGGTCCTGCGGCCGGGTCCGCGCCCCGACACGCTGCTGAGCCGCGTGCGGTTCTCGACGCTCGAGGCGCCGACGGGCCGGTTCCTTTTCGTGCATTCGGCCTATCCGACGACGGACAGCGGCGCCGTCTTCTTCGGCCCGGACAGCTATCGGTACGCGGCGCTGCTGGGGCGTACGGTCTGGAAGGCGCGCCGGCTGGTCGACGTGGGGTGCGGGACTGGCGTCGGTGGGCTGGTGCTGGCGGCGCGCGCCGAGGAGGTCGTGCTGGCGGACGTCAGCCCCGACGCCCTCCGGCTGGCGGCCGTGAACGTCGCGCTGGCCGGGCGTGATGCCTCCACCGTGACGTTGACCGTCAGCGACGTGCTGGCCGGCGTCGAGGGCGACGTCGACGTGGTGGTGTCCAACCCGCCCTACCTGGCCGGTCCCGACGCCGCGTCGCCGGGGTCCCCCCGCCTCTACCGGGACGGCGGCGGTCCGCTGGGCATCGACCTCGCCGCGCGCATTGCCGTCGAAGCGTTGCAGCGCCTCGGCGCCGGGCGCGGCGGTCAGCTGGTGCTCTACACCGGCGTCCCCATCGTGGACGGCCGGAACCTGCTCCAGGATCGGCTCGAGCGATCCCTGCGCGAGGCGGCGTCGGCCTGGACCTGGGAAGAGCTGGATCCCGACGTCTTCGGCGAAGAGCTGGAACGCCCCGCCTATCGCGACGTCGAGCGGCTGGCCGTCGTGGCGCTCACCGCCACCGTCGGGTGAGCCTTGTCAGCCGTCGTCCCGGCGCCAGCTTGAAGAAATGACCGTGTCGCCCGCCGCTTCGGCCCTGGCGTTCCAATCCCAGACAGCCGCGCCCCGCCGGTCGCCGACCGACGCCCTGACGCTGCTGCACCGGCGGCTCGCGCTGCGCAACCAGGAGCGCCTGCGCCCGACGCTGGATCCGCCCGCCGGCGACCCCTCCTCGGAGCTCGCCGATCGCCGCGACGAGGAGCGCTTCGTGGCGCGGGCCCGACGCGAGGTCGCGCCGCTGCTGGCCGACGTCCCTGACGATCCGGCTCGCTTCCTCGATTGGTTCACCGCCCTTCGCGAAACCGGCCCCGGGCAAGGCGATCCGCTGTTCCCGTGGCTGGCCGAAGAGGCCTCGCTGGACGAACTGCGCTGGTTCCTGGGCCAGGAGGTGGCCGGCGAGGCCGGGTTCGAGGATCTGCTGGCGCTGACGCAGCTGAAGATGCCGGCGCGCCCCAAGCTCGAGATGGCGCGCAACTACTGGGACGAGATGGGGCGCGGGCACGCATCCGGGATGCACGGCCCCATGCTGGACAAGCTGGCGACCGGCCTGGCGGTGCATCTGCCCCTCGAACAGATCGTCTGGCCCGCGCTGGCGCTCGCCAACCTGATGGTGGCCCTGGCGTGGAACCGCCACTACGCGTACCAGGCGGTCGGGGCGCTGGGCGTCATCGAGCTGACCGCGCCCGGGCGCGCCGCGCAGGTCAACGCCGGGCTGCGCCGCCTGGGCGTCGATCCCGGGCTGCGGCAGTACTTCGCGCTGCACGCCACGCTGGACGTTCAGCACTCCGCCACCTGGAACGCCGAGGTCGTCGGCCCGCTGGTCGCCGCGGATCCGCGCTGCGCGCGCGCGATCGCCGAGGGCGCCTTGCTGCGTCTGGCGGCGGGCGCGCGCTGCTTCGAGGCTTACCGCCGCCACCTCTACGGCGGCAGCCACCCCCAGGCCACCAGGCGCGCCTCGTCGGTGGCCATGAACCGCTCGCCGATGTCGCGCCGGTAGCGCCCGTTCGGCAGGTACACCTTCTCGGCGCGCCGGTACGCGTCCGCCCGCGCCTCGCCGACCGTCGCGCCGTGCCCCGTGACGACCATGATGTAGCCGACGACGCCGCTGGTGACCAGCTGGCCGTCGTTCAGCGCCACCTCGGCGAAGTGGAGGTGCCCGCGGTCGTCGTCGGTGAGCGCGGGGTCGAAGACGACGGGCAGCCCTTTCGAGAGGCGCTCGTAGCCTGCCGCGTACGGGAACGGCGGGACGGTCAGGACCACCCCGACGGCGTACCCGTCGCGCGTGGCGAAGGGCTGCGCGGCGCCGCCCTCTTCGTCGCTCATGCGGCGAAACAGCTCTTCCCAGCTGCAAACCTGCAGCGCCTGCAGGATCGCGAACCCCGGGTAGCCGAAGCGGCAGGTGAGCTCCAGCGGGTGAACGCCGTCCTCGTCGACGATGGTGTTGATGTTGATGTAGCCGCGGTACCGCCCCGCGCGCAGCACGTCTTCCAGCCGGCCCAGCGTCTCGCCGAACAGGCGCTCGCTGCGCCGGTAGGTGACCAGCGTCCCCATCTCGCCGGTCAGCTCGCCCAGGTCGCCGGGGAAGAACCGCTTGTGCTCCCAGTCGAGGCAGGCGGGCTGCAGAAAGCGCCGCCCGTTGAAGTAGGCGCCCACGCCGACCTCGACCCCGTTCAGGCGCTGCATCAGCAGCAGGCGGACCGGTTCGCCCGCCGGCCAGCTCCGGCGCTGCAGCTCCAGAACGGCCAGCAGGTCCGTCCCGTCGGCGAGCTGCGAGACGAAGGTGCGCCCCGAGGCGAAGCCGCTGCCGGAGGGCTTGTACACGTAGCGGCCGGGCGACTGGCGGACGAACGCCATGGCCTCCGCGAAGTCGTCGAAAGCGAAGTGCGGCGCGACCCGCATGCCCGCGTCGCGCATGACCTGCTGGCCGAAGCCGCGGTCGCTCTCCAGGCGATCGCCCAGCGCGCTGCCCCCGATGACCTGCAGACCGTCGCCCCGCAGCTGATCTTGCAGGGCCCCGTGCGAGGCGGTCTCGAACAGCACGAACCCGTCGGCGCCCGCCGCGCGCACCCAGCCGAGCTCGGCGCGCCAGTCGGGCGTGGTCTCGACCAGCCCCGCCAGCGTGTCGCGCGAGGCGACGTCGCCGACGAACACGCGGACGGCGTGCCCCGCGCGCTGCAGGCTCAGATACATCGACCCCAGGTCGAGGCCTTCGCCGATTCCCAGGACGCGCACCGGCGAAGTCTAACCCTCCGCGGGCGCCCGCCGCGGGATGACGGTCGTGAAGGTCGTCCCCTCCGCGACGGTGGACGCGACCGACGTGGTGCCGCCGTGCGCGCGGGCGATCTCGCTGACGATGTAGAGGCCCAGACCGACGCTGCGGCTGACGCGGCCGGCTTCCGAGCCGCGCGACATCGGCTGGAAGATGTGGGGCAGCACGTCGGGCGGAATCGGCGGCCCCTGGTTATGCACGGAGATCGCCAGTGCGCCCTCGTCCACCGTCGAAACGACGCGCACCGCCGCCTCGGGGGCGCCGTAGGTCATGGCGTTCGACACCAGGTTCCCGACCAGCTGGGCCAGCCGGTTCGCGTCCGCCGAACAGCCGCCCGCGCCCACGCTCTCGTGCACGATCTTGCGCCCCGAATAGGCGAGGCGCAGGTCCTCGACGGCCTCGGCGACGACGGCGTGCAGGTCGACGGGCTGCGGAACCACCGCCAGCCCGCTGCCCAGCTGCGCCTGCGTGAAGTCCAGCAGATCGCCGATGAGACGCGTCGCCCGGTCGGTCGCGCTGGAGATGCGCGCCAGCACGCGCTGCTGCCCCGCCGTCAGCTCGCCGCGCGCCAGCAGCACGGCGCCCGTCTGGATCGTCGACAGCGGGTTGCGCAGGTCGTGGCTGACGATCCCCATCATCTGCTGAGCGAACATCGCCCGCTCTCTGGCCTCGGCCTGCAGCCGGGTGGCCTCCGCGACCAGCACCTCCAGGCGCTTGCGGGACTGCACCAGCTCGTGCTCGTACTTGTCGCGATCGCGCGCGATGTAGGCGGCGATCTCGTGCACGATGGCGCCGCGCTCGCTCCGGCGCAGCGCGTTCACGACGATGGGGATCGCGGTCCCGGCACGGTCGACGATCTCCAGCTTCACCTCCGAGATCGACCCCTGCATCTGCAGCAGCGGCGCCCAGTGCGTCTGGTGAAAGACGCGCCCGCCGATCGTGAGCAGGTCCTGGAAGCGGCGCTTCCCGATCAACTCGTCGTCGGCGTAGCCGACCCACTGGCGAAACAGCCGGTTCACCCTCAGGAAGGTGCCGTCCGTCGTGGTCTGCAGCAGCCCGCACGCGGCGTTGTCCAGCGCCTCGCGGACCGCCGGCGCGGCCGGATCGTCCGACGGCAGGGTTAGAACCCCTCCGCCGCCAGGAACTCGTCCATGGCGACCGAGCAGGCGCTGGGGGCGCTGAGGTGGGGGCAGTGACCGACGTTGTCGATGATGCGCAGCGTGCTGTGCGGCAGGTGCCGGTGCAGGTACTCGCCGACGGCCAGCGGCGCGATGATGTCCTCGTCGCACTGGACGATCAGCGTCGGCGTCTTCAGCTTCGGGACGTCGGCGCGGTTGTCGGAAAGAAACGTCACGCGCGCGAACTGCTTCGCGATCTCGGGGTCGGTCCGGCAGAAGCTGTTCGTCAGCTCGACGCCCAGCTGGGGCTGATCGGGCGCCCCCATGATCGCGGGCGCCATGGTGCTCGACCAGCCGAGGTAGTTGCTCTCCAGCGCCTCCAGCAGCGACTCGATGTCCGCCCGGCTGAAGCCGCCGACGTAGTCGCCGTCGTTGATGTAGCAGGGCGACGGCCCGATCATCAGGTGGGCCGCGAACCGCCCCGGACCCTTCAGGTCGGCCAGCATGCCGATCATGGCGCTGACGGAGTGGCCGACGAAGACGTTCTTGTCGGTGCCGAACGCGGTGACGATCTCCAGCACGTCGTCCGCGTAGCCCTGCAGGGAGCCGTACTTGGCCGGATCGTACGCCGACAGATCGGAGCCGCCGCTTCCCACGTGGTCGAACGCGACGGTCCGGTACATCTTGGAGTACACGGGCTCCAGCAGGCGCCACATGTTCTTGTCGCAGCCGAACCCGTGCGCGAAGAACACCGTGACGTCGCCGCTGCCGCCCACCCGCACGCTGTTGCGCTTCTCGATCGACGTCGCCGCCTGGCTCTGGGTCATCTGGGCTCCCGCGTTTGCAGATCGTTGAGGCCGCCCACCCGATACCACGCATACCCGTAGGGCGGTAACTCCAGCTTGTGCGTTCCGCGGCGGTCGCCGCGGCTGCTGTCGTGGGACAGCAGATTCACCAGGTCGTTTCCGGGGAAGTCGGGCAACGCCAGGGTCGCCTCGCGCGCCTCGGCCGCCAGGTTGTGGACGGCGACCACCGCGTTGCCGCGCCAATCGTAGCGCAACGCCAGCACGCCGGGCGTGCGCGGGTCCAGCACCCGCCAGGCGCCCCACCCGATCTCGGGGCACTCCTTGCGCATTCGGATCACCCGTTCCGTCCAGTTCAGCAGCGAGGCCGGATCGCGCCGCTGGTCGGCGACGTTCACCTTGGCGCACCCGAACGGCCCGTCGGCGATCACCGGCACGCGCGATCGTCCGGCCAGCGTGAACCCGCCGTTCGGCGCGGACGACCACTGCATCGCCGTGCGCGCCGCCTCGCGCTCGGGCTGGGACAGGTCGTCGCCCATCCCGATCTCGTCGCCGTAACGGATGACCGGCGTGCCGGGCAGCGTGAACATCAAGCTGTAGGCCATTTCCAGCCGCCGCTGGTCGCCCCCCAGCATGGGCGCCAGCCGCCGCCGGATGCCGCGGTCGTAGAGCTGCATGCTCTTGTCCGGCCCGAACGCGGCGAAGACCCGCTGCCGCTGCGCGTCCGTGAGCCGCCCCAGGTCCAGCTCGTCGTTGTTGCGCAGGAAGTGCGCCCACTGCGCCGTCGGCGGCAGCAGGCGCGTCCGTTCCAACGCGCGCACCAGCGGCCGCACGTCGGTGGTGGCCAGCGCGTAGAACAGGTTCTGGTTCACCTGGAAGTTGAACATCATGTGCATGCGGTCGCCGTCGTCGCCGAAGTACGTGACGTCCTTGTCCGGCGTGACGTTCGCCTCGGCCAGCAGCACCGCGTCGCCCGTGCGCCACTGCAGGAACTCGCGCATGTCGCGCAGGTAGTCGTAGCGCGGGGCCCCCTTCTGGTCGGGCCGCTTGTTCTGGATGACGAACGGCAACGCGTCGACCCGGAAGCCCGCCACGCCCAGCTCCAGCCAGAAGCCCATCACCTTGCGCAGCTCCTCCTGCACGGCGGGGTTGCTGGTGTCGAGATCGGGCTGAAAGTCGTAGAAGCGATGAAAGTAGTAGGCGCGCGCCTTCTCGTCGTACGACCAGGTCGTCTTCTGGACGCCCGGGAAAACCATCCCTTGGTTGGCGCCGGGCGGCTTCTTCTTCGACCAGACGTAGAAGTCGCGGAAGCGGGACTTTTCATCCGCGCGCGCCTGCTGAAACCAGGCGTGGCGATCGGAGGTGTGGTTGATGACGAGGTCGATGATCACGCGGATGCCGCGCACCCGCGCCTCGTGCGAGAACTCGACGAAGTCGCCCAGCGTGCCGTGCGCCGGATCGACGCCGTAGTAGTCGCTGATGTCGTAGCCGTTGTCGCGATTCGGCGTCGGCTGGAACGGCAGCAGCCAGATGCACGTGACGCCCAGGCCGGCCAGGTAATCCAGCCGCCGGGCCAGCCCCTGGAAGTCGCCGGTGCCGTCGCCGGTCGTGTCCATGAAGCTGCCCACGTCCAGGCAGTAAATGACGGCATTTTTGTACCAGAGGTCGTCGATCATGGAGACGCGAGACTGATCCATAAGTCCTCAGCCGCACCCCAGTAAGACAGCGTCCCATTTTCGGGTCCGGCGTCTGCCGCGGGTCGCGCACCGCCGTAGGTTCGACACCAGCGAGATAGGTGACGGAACTCACGGAAGAGGAGGCAGTCATGGGGCACGACAACATCCAGTTCTTCGCGGGCATGGAGGTCGTGGACGTGGAGGGAACCAAGGTGGGCAAGCTGATTCGTTATGACGAGCGCCTGGGGTACCTCGAAACCGAGGGGGCGTTTACGGCGCCGCGCTACATCCCCTACCTGGCGATCGAGAGCGTCACGCCCGCCGCCATTCACCTCAACGTCACGCGCGACGTCGTGTCCGCGGTCTACAAGCGCATGCCCGAGGTCCGGCCCGTCATCAAGGACGGCAAGCTGACCGGCCGCGCGACGGTCGAGAGCGGCCGAGATTTTTCGCGGCGCCTGGCGCTGGACGCGCAGCAGCTCCACGAGCTGCGCGACCGCATCGCCGAGGGGACGCCCGTGCTGGACGACATGGACCAGATGGTGGGGCTCGTCGAGGCCTACGACCGCGACACCGGCTACATGCGCATCGACAAGGGGCACATCGCGCCGGCGCCCCTCTTCTTGCCGGCGACCGCCATCGGGTTCGTCGACGATCGCGGCATCCACCTGAACGTCGGCAAGGACGAGATCATCGTCCAGTTCACGCGGATCCCGGACGTCGCCCGGGAGGCGCTGGGCGGGTAGGAAGCGCCCAATCTCAGGTCGGCGGCCCGACCCGCCGATGGGTCCGCCTGATGGACAACGTGGCCGTTCGGCTGATCGCGTTATTCGCGTCGACCTGCCTGCGGCTCCTCTACGGCCACGCCCGCGCCGCCGGCTGGGACGGCCGCCGCCCCCGCCCGACCATGCCGCGCTGAAGCGCGCGCCCCGCCTGCGGATTCCCGCGGACCTCGATCTTCACGCCCGGCCGAGCCTCGACGGGGCCTATCCGCATGATTAAGGGGTAGGCATGAGAAGAGCAGCGTTGCGGTCTGTCCCGGCGCTCGCCGTTCTGGCGGGGTCCCTATCATCACCTTTTTGGCTGCCGGCCCGCTCGGCCGACGCCGCCGTGATCGTCATTCACGGCGGGCGCGAAGCGCCGCCGGAGCCACGCGAGGAGCGCGTCGTCGAGCGCCGCGGATACGTCTGGGACCACGGGCACTACGAGTGGCGGCACCGCCACTACGTCTGGGTGCGCGGACACTACGTTCGCGAGCGCCGCGGCTACGACTGGGAGCCCGGCCGGTGGGATCGCCACGAAGACCACTACGACTACCACCGCGGCGAGTGGCACCCGCACCGCTGAGGGCGCCACTAAGCAGAAGCCTGCCTTCCGCGCCTCCGTAATAGAGTGCCGGGCTCTCTCGGTCTCGCCGAGTCCGCGCATCGCGGCCCGTGATCCACGGGCGCGATTGCGGGCATTGGGGAGCTCGTAAAGAGAAGTCAAACAGGCATCGACTGGAGGTCGCGGTGGGCAGCACGAGATTCGGCAAGGTCATTTTCGCGAGCACGCTGTTCGTGTGGGGTTGCGGCTCAGCGAGCGTTGGACAGGGCAGCGGCTCGGGTGGCAGCACCAGCACGGGCGGAACGTCCGCGACCGGAGGCACGACGGCCACCGGCGGCGCGACCAGCAGCGGCTCCGGCGGCGCGAAGCCGACGGGCACGGGCGGCACGCTCGGCACCGGCGGCGAGACGGCGGCCGGCGGGTCGCCAGGCTCGGGCG
>CAZPUH010000146.1:0-3032 GCA_964589215.1 uncultured Myxococcales bacterium
AGGTCGCCGACCTGGTCGAAGGTTTTTTCACCCCGTCCTCGACGGACGCCCACAATCGAGAGATCATCATCTCGGACTATGACGAAGAGCCCGAGATGCTGGAATCGGACATTCGCCAGAGCTGAGGACGAGAACCCCATGCGGGGTCTCGTGATTCCTTGACGGCGGCAGCCGCCCGCGGCCTGTTCGGGGCGCTCACGCCTTTCGACGAACGGGCGGCCGACGAGCTGTTCGGACGCGCCGACGAGGTGGCGCTGCTCGATCGCTTGCTGTCGGGCGACGCCCGGCTGGTGGTCTTCACGGGGCCCTCGGGCGTGGGCAAGACGTCGGTGCTGCGCGCCGGCCTGTCCCCCGCGCTGGCGCGCCGCGGGGTCGCGACGCTGGTCCTGGGCTCATACCAGGACCTCGAGAGGGAGCTGGTGCGCGAGACCAGCCGCCTGGGGATCGCGCCGCCCGTCCCCGGACAGGACGCGGGCGACTACCTGGGCAGCATCGCGCGCGACGCCAAGGGCGGGCTGGTCCTGGTGTTCGACCACCTCGAAGAGGCGCTCTCGCCCGACGGCACGTTCGTGGGCGTGGACCTCGCGGCGCTGGCGGCGCACGTCATCGAGGAGGGCGGGGCGATGCTGCGCATCGTCCTGTGCGCCGACGACGTGGCCTTCGCGCGCCTCGAGCCGCTGCGGACGGCCCTCCGCAACAAGATTGGCGCGCGCGCGTCCACCGCGCTGCCGAAGCTGTCCGAGGCCAAGACGGCGGAGATTCTCGAGCGCAGCGCGGTGCAGTCCGGCACCCCGTTCGAGAGCGGGCTGGCGGCGGCGGTCGCGGCGGACCTGTGCCGCGAAGGGCCCTGCCGCGCCATCGACATCCAGATCGTCGCGCGCGCGATCGCCGACCTGCGCCTGGGCTCGCTGCGGCGATACCGGCGCAGCGGCGGCGCCGCCGTGCTGCCGTCCGTGTGGTTGGATCGCGTGGCGGCCGACTGTGGCGGCGCGGTCGCGCGGCGGGCCCTCATCGCGGCGGCCACCCAGGGCGCGGTCGAGCCGGACGATCTCGGGGCCCGCACCCGCAACGGGCGCGACCCGGGCGCCGACGCGCTGGCTGGTCTGCGGGCGCGCGGGCTGATGGTGGCCACGCCCCGCGGGCGGCGCGAGGTCTACGTCCTGGCGCACCCGGCCCTGCGGGAGGTGGTCCTGCAGGCGACGCTGGCGGACCGCGCCCGCACGGGGCTGGCCCGCCGGACGCTGGCGCAGCGGCGCGCGGCCGGCGAACGGTTGCGGCTGACCGAGCTGGTCACGGTCGGCCGATCGCTGCGCGGCGCGCTGGGCCCGGAGGATCGGCGCACGGTGACGCGCAGCCTGGCAGCCGTCGGCCTGCGGGTCGGGCTGGCGGCGGTGCTGGTCGTCTTGATCGTCGTGGCGCTGTTCGCCGATTCGCGGCGCGCCTACACGCTGGCGCTGGACCCGCCCAACGCGGGCGGCGCGGCCCGCATCGTGGTCCGCCTGGGGCGGCGGCGGCTGTCGTTCCTGGACTTCATGCCCAACCACCCCCCGCTGGGGTCGATCATGGCGGACACCGGTTACACGGCCGCCGCGCTGTCGCGCGACACCGTGGCCAGGATTGCCTCGGGCGGCGCGACGGGCAGGCTGGACAGCGGTGGCGGCGGGCGCCACGTGCCGGGCTGGCTGCGGGACGTCCTGAACGGGCTGCGGCCCGTGCCGCGCGGGATCGCCAAGGCGCTGCTGGGCGACCCCGACGGCGTGGCCGCCTTGAAGCAGGCCTTCGCCGATCCGGCGACCCGAGGCGAGATCCTGTCGACGCTGGCGGTGATCGGGCGCGGGGGCGCCGGCGAGGACGAGATCCTCGCCGACGCGCTGGCCGATCGGTCGCCGGAGATTCGCCGCCGGGCGGTGCAGATCGCGGCGCGCATCGATCGCCGTCAGGCCGAAGGCAAGGGCGACGTCCGCACCGCGGCGGGCGCGCACGCGGCGCTGCTGCGCGGCGCGCTGGCGGATGCGTCGCCCGACGTGCGCGCGGCGGTGCTGCAGGAAGCGGCCAGCCTGCCGCCCGCGGAAGCGGCGGGAATCGTGACGCTGGCGTTGCGCGACGCCGATCCGGCGCTGCGGCGGCGGGCCGAGGCCGAGACCGACGCGCTGGCCGCGCAAGCGCCGGGGCCAGTGCTGGAGTCGCTGCTGGAGGTCCTGCAGAGCCCGGACGCGGGCGCCCGGCGATCCGCGCTGACGCTGTTCGAGGCCATCGCGACGCGCGCGCCGGCAGCGTCGGCCAACGCGCTGCTGAAGGTGGCCAGCAACGAGAAGCTGTCCGACGAGGTCCGGGTGGCGGCGCTGGGAATCCTGCGGCGCTCGGGCTCGCCCCCCGCGGCGTTGAAGCCGGTCCTGGACAAGGCGATCCGGCCTGACGCCTCGCCGCGGTTGCGGGCGGCGGCGCTGCCGCTGTACGCGCGCCTGATCTCGCCGGCCGAGGCCGAAGAGCTCGCGCGCGCCGACATGAAAGGGCCGCCGGCCGCGCGGGCTGCCAGCGCCGCCATCTGGGGCGCCATCGCCGCCGTCCGGCCCGAGGACGCGGTCAAGCCGCTGAAAGGGATGCTCTACGACCCGTCGCCGGAGGCCCGCGTCGAGGCCGCGCGCGCCTTCGGATTTTTGCGCCGCGACGGCCTCGACCTGACGGACAAGGCGCTGAAGGACCCCAGCCCGGACGTCGAGCGCGCGGCGATCGAGTCGGCGCTGACGCTGTCGGCGCAGAGCCCGGCGCCCGTCGCCGACATGCTGGGGCGCGCCTTGAAGACGGTCCGTCCGGCCGTGCGCCGCAACCTGGTCGAGGCGCTGGCGCGGCTGGGCGAAAAGCAGCCCGCCGCCGCGCTGCCGCCGCTGGCGCACGCCATCAAGGACGGTGACGTGCCGACCCGAGTTGCGGCCGTCAATGGCCTGTGCGCCATCGCTCGCAAGAACGGCGGGGCGGCCTCGCCTTATCTGCGCATCGCCGCGCGCGACGATCACGAAGAGGTGCGGACCGCC
>CAZPUH010000147.1:0-3414 GCA_964589215.1 uncultured Myxococcales bacterium
GGTGTCGCCCGCTTTGCCGGTCGATTCGGAAACGGCCATCGGGATGATCTCCTTTTTCGGGACAGGACCGTCGGCCACAGGCCCGAACAGCCCAACATCGTCTAGTGCGGCGAGTCTCGATTGTAGCACGACGCATCGTCGGCGTGGTCTGCCTTCCGCACCTCGGAGCGGGTGATGCGCTCGCTTTTTTTCATTCGTGCACTCGTGACGTCGTCTCAGTAGTGCGACAGCGAGCCGTCGACTCGTGCGCGGCGCAGCGCATAGGCGAACACAGCCACCCCGACCGGCGCCAGGATGCTGGCGAAGACCAGCAAGGCAATCAGCGAATCGCGCAGCTGACCCGGACCGGCCCCGACCAGCAGCGCGCCCCTCAGCACGGCCAGCGCGTGGGTCAGCGGCAGCAGCGCCCCCGCCCCGCGCAGCCAGGCCGGCAGCACCGTGACCGGGTACATCACCCCCGACAGGAAGACCGACAGCGACCCGATGATCAGCGAGACGGGGTTCATCCGCCGAACCAGCATCGTCGTGCCGGCCGCCAGCAGCCCCAGCCCGGTGAAGGCCCCGATGATCAAGGGGATCCCGACGATCAGCGACACCCAGCACACGCGCGACAGGTCGAGGCCCAGCAACAGCTTGGCGCCGATCAGGTAGCCGGCGGAGCGCAGCGCGGCCACCCCGAACTCGTAAGCCGGCGGCGCCCCCAGGACCATCCATGGCGGCGCCGGCGTGGCCACCTCCGCCTCCAGCGTGCCCATCACCTGGGCCATGCGGATGCGCTGAGCCAGCACCGAGACCCCCACCTGCTGGAACTCGGCCCCCAGAAGACCGATCACGGCGAACCCCAGGTAGTTGCCGCCGTACGCCGTCAGGTGAGGGTTCGCGGCGGCCCCGACGAACCGCGACAGGAACAGCAGCGACCCGACGGCCAGCGCGAACCCGAACAGGCGCAAGAAGAACGCGGTCCGGTAGCCGCCCAGCGCCGACAGCTCGCGGCGGACGAATGCTGCGAACACCCGCGCGAACCACAGCGGCCAGCTCACGCGGGGCACGGGCGCGGCTCTCACAGCCCCAGCTCCTGTTCGATGCGGTCCGGCGACGCCTCGGCCGAGAGGCGGCCGCCGGTCAGGAACAACACGCGGTCGGCCATGGCTCGCGCCTCGGTCGGGTCGTTGCTGCAGACGATGGCCGTCCGCCCGCTGGCGCGCACGATCTCGTCGCGCAGGAAGGCCCGCAGGTCGCGGGCGCCGCGCGGATCCAGGCCCAGCGTCGGCTCGTCGAGCAGCAGCACGTCCGGGTCCCCCAGCAGCCCGCGCGCGATGGCGAGCCGCTGGCGCATGCCCCGCGAGTATTCGCGGTAGCCGCGATCCGCGGCGGTGGTCAGCCCCACGCGCGCCAGCAGCTCGTCGACCTTGCGGCGCGCCGCCGCGCCAGCCACGCCGTGAAGCGCGGCGAAGTACATCAGGTTTCCGCGGCCGGTGACCCGGTAGTGGAAGCTGCGCTCGTCCCCCACGATGAAGGCGACCCGCCGCCGGAACTCCGAGGTGCCCGCGCCCGCGTCGATGTCGGCCACGCGCGCCCGGCCGGCCGACGGCAGCAGCAGCCCGCCCAGGATGCGGACCAGCGTCGACTTGCCCGCGCCGTTCGGGCCCATGATGCAGGCGATCTCGCCCGTGGCGACCGTGAAGGAGACGCCCGACAGCGCCACCAGCGGGCGGCCGTGCAGCCGGCCGCGCAGCAGCTCGCGCACGCCCGGCGGCGAATAGAAGGTCTTCCCCAGGTCCTCGACCACGATCGCCGGCGCGGCGCTCATTGCGCCATCGGCTTGCCGCCGCGCTGGTACTTCACCACCGCCGCGTTGTGCTCCGCGACCGTCTTCGAGAAGTAGTGGCTGCCCGTGCCGTCGTTCTTGGCCACGAAATACAGGAAGGGGGTGTGATCCGGGGCCATCACCGCCTCCAGCGCGGCGCGCCCGGGGTTCGAGATGGGACCGGGCGGCAGCCCCTCGTGCGTGTAGGTGTTGTACGGGTTGTCGCGATCGTCCAGCTGGATGCGGCGAATGCGCCCGTCCCACTTGAGGCAGGCCGCCGAGCGCGGCGTCGCCACCGTGCACCCATAGATGATGGTGGGGTCGGTCTGCAGCAGCTTCGGCGAGAACGTGGGAAACCGCAGGCGGTTGATGAACACCTGCGCGATGCGCGGGCGCTCTTCCGCGCGCCCGGTCTCCTTCTCGACGATCGAGGCCAGCGTGACGATCTTGGCGTCGTCGAAATCCAGGGTCTTCTTCAGCTCGGCGACGTTCTTGGCGTGCGTGGCCTTGAGCTCGGCGAACACCTGGCGGTGGCGCCGCACCATCGGGATCAGCGCGCGCGCGGCGGGCGTGTGCGGGCGCAGCTTGTAGGTGTCCGGGAACAGGTACCCCTCCAGGGTGGCGCCCGGCAGGCCCAGCTCGGCGGCGAACGCAGGGTCGCTGGCCTTCATCAAGACGGCCGCGCGGGGCGTGACGCCGGCGGCGTCCAGGATCTCGGCGACGTCGACCAGGTTCTTGCCGGGCGGGATGACGACCGCGACCAGCTCGTCGGCGGCGCCCTTCACCAGCACGTCCAGGATCTGGCGCGGCGAGGCGGGCGCGGTGATCTCGTACTTGCCGGCCTTGAACCGGCTGGCGACCCCGCGCTGGCCGGCGTAGAGGCGAAAGACGGCCGGGTTGCCGATCAGACCGGCGGCCGCCAGCCGATCCGCCACCTCACCGGCGCCGGCGCCGGGCGGGATCTCGATCTCGACCTTCCCGTGGGCCGTGCCGCCGGGGCGATCGCCGTACGTCCAGGCGATGCGGACCAGAACCCCCACGGCGATGAGGCCCAGCACCGTCGTGACGGCGAAGACCGCCAGCGCGCGCGACATCTCGCGCTTCACGCGGGCGGCCCTCCCGGGCGGCGCGCGTCCAGCCACCGGCGCAGGATCAACGCGGCCGCCACGCGGTCCACGACCTGCTTGCGGCGCGCCCGCGACAGATCCGCCTCCAGCAGGACGTCGGTCGCCTCGACGGTGGTGAAGCTCTCGTCGATGAGGTCGACGGGGACGTCCAGCACGGCCCGCAGGCGTTCGGCGAAGCGCTCTGCCGCCAGCGCCGCCCGCCCGCGCTCGCCCTGCGGCGAGAGCGGCAGGCCCAGCACCACGCGGCTGGCCCCCTGGGCAGCCACCACCTGGCGAATCGCCTCCAGATCCCGCTGGCCGCCGTGCCGTTCGATGGTGGCGTGCGGGTGCGCCGACAGACCCAGCTCGTCCGTGACGGCCACGCCGATCCGGCGGGAGCCGAGGTCGAGGCCAATCACGCGCACCGCCCCATATTACACGGCGCTATAAATGGTGCATGGCCGACCAACCGAGACCGGGCGCAGGCGACACGGGCGTCCC
>CAZPUH010000148.1:0-2198 GCA_964589215.1 uncultured Myxococcales bacterium
GATGACGACGCCCAGGCCAAACTTGCGCGTGTAACCGACCTCGGTCGCGCGCGCCGTTTGTCCGGCGACGGTCACGAGGACGAGAGCGCTCAACGTCGCGATAAGTGTCCGTTTCATGGCGCGTATAGTACGCACGAACGCTGCGGTCAGATAGTTCGTTTCGTCACGGCGGTGGCCCTGATTGCGGGCCTGACGGGCGGTGGCATGGCGCGCGCCGCCGACGACGCGGACGCTCTTCCCCCGGCTCCGGCGGCGGTCGCGGAGCAGCGCGCGATCCAGGTTGTCGGCGGTTCGGAAAGGGTCGTCGACGCCGCGGTGGCGCGGGCCCGCGGTCTGACCGTCGTGGACCTCTCCGACGGGTGGGTCCCGCGCGTGCTGGCCGATCAGCCCGGACCCAAGGGGACCGTGCTGGAAAACCCATACCGCGCGATCTACAGCGGGCTCGCGGCCGACCGCGGCGACGGCGACGGCCAGCCGCTGGCGGCGGGCGAGCGCAATTACCTGGACCTGTACGGCATCCCGCCAACGCTGTCCGTGATGCGGCGCCGGTTCCTCGAGGACAGCCGCCGCACCTGCGCCGCCGACATCGACGCCGACACGCTGCTGGCCGTCGACGAGGTGCCCACCTGGGGCGCCAGCACCGAACAGAAAGAGCTGGGCAAGCGCCGCGCGCGCGCCGCCCGGCTGGAGGCCGCACGCGTGGCGGCCGGCGTGCCGACGCTGGAGGCGCTGGCCGAAAAGGATCCGCGCACCGCGCGCGACGTCAAAGACCAGCTGGCCTTCGCGGCCCAGCGCGCCGCCTTCGCCGAGGCCGAGAAGCGCCTGGCCTGCGAAGGATTGATGGACCCGGCGAAGCACAAGGCCGGCTCGTACGACACGGCGATGCGCACGGCGATGCTGCAGTTCCAGCAAAAGCACGCGGTCATCGACCAGGCGGACATCAAGCGGCCGACGCTGGAGGCGCTGGCCCGCCCGCCGCTGGAGAACGACATGCGCGCGCTAGGCCGCGTCCTGTCCGAGCGGGCGATGCACGCGGCGGGCTTCCTCGAGGACGGGTCGGTCAACGACGCCGCGGCCGCCGGGGCCGGCGCCAGCTCCGTCGTGGGGGCCACCTACCTGGGCGCCGACGGCACGCGCCACCCGGTCCCGGACCGGGCCACCGCCTCGCGCGAGGCGGTGCTGGCGCGTCTGGGGATCGCGACCGCCGCCGACGCCGTCGCGTTCTTCCGGCGCCACAGCCGCGCGGACTTCGCCTGGTTGAAGGTGGCCGTCCGCCTGCCGGCGCCGCCCGAATATTACGGCCCGCAGATGGACCTCTTCGCGGAGATTGACCGTGGGGACGTCTGGTACGACTTCCCGTTCAACGCCGCCGGGGTCCGGCTGCCGCAGCCGCGCACGCGGTTCCCTACCTTCACCATGTACGTGAAGTGGCGCGGCGAGCGCGTGCCGCTGGTGCGCTGGCGGACGACCGTCGGCGGGTGGCGCGTCGAGCTGGCCTCCGACGGTCAGGAGTACTACCGGTACAAGGGGTCCGACGTCGGGCCGCGCGTGTGGCACCACATCGTCGCCGCGCCGGTGTGGATCCCGCCGGCCAGCTCGCCGCTGGCGTCGATGGTGAAAGAGAAGCGGGTCAACGGCACCTACGTCAAGGTCACCAACTACGACGAGACCGGCCCCGGCTACCTGTCGGCGTACGGGCTGGCGGCGGCGATCCACGAGGAGATGCGGCGCGGCCCCGACGGACCGACCTTCTTCGACAACGGCATCCGCACGCACGGATCGTTCGACTACACGTCGCTGCGCGGGCGCTTCTCGCACGGCTGCCACCGCCTCGACAACCAGCTGGCCGTGCGGCTCTTCAGCTTCGTGCTGGGCCACCGCAAGATGCGCGTGATCGGCACGATCCCGCTCGGCTCGCGCCGCACGTTTTTCGCGCAGGGCGAGGTCTTCGAGATGCGCCTGCCGAGCCGCGGCTTCTACTACGAGCTGGACCCGCCGCTGCCGGTCGACGTCCTCGAGGGCACGGTGAAGGGGCAGCTGCAAAAACCGATCGCCGGCTACGTCCCCAAGCCGGGCGTGAAGTACGCGTCGTCGCGGCTGCCGGCCGCGTCCCGCTCGCCCGCCAGCCGGGCCGGCGGGGGCGAAGCCCCGTGACCCGCGCGCGCGCGGCCGCGATGGCGTCGCTGCTCGCCGGCGTC